>NZ_SMKT01000318.1 GCF_004348735.1 Actinomadura sp. KC06 | reverse complement strand
GGGCTTGGTGGATGACGCGTTGCTGGGCGGGCCCGTTGGGTGCGGTGAGTCCGTTGGAGGCACCGTCCTGATTGACCGCGCTGCCCCGGATGACGGCCAGCACGGGGTGACCGTTGCGCTCGGCGTCGGAGAGGCGTTCTAGGAGCAGGAGTCCGGCTCCTTCGCTCCAGGCGGTGCCGTCGGCACGAGCCGAGAACGGCTTGCAGCGCCCGTCCGGCGCCAGGGCGCGTTGGCGGCTGAACTCCACGAAGGTCGAGGGGGTCGCCATCACGGTGACGCCGCCCGCGAGGGCGAGGGCGCACTCGCCGTTCCGCAGCGCCTGCGCCGCCAGATGGACCGCGACGAGCGAGGACGAGCACGCCGTGTCGACCGTCACCGCCGGGCCCTCGAAGCCGAAGGTGTACGCGACGCGTCCGGACGCGACGCTCGCCATGCTGCCGCTGCCGACATAGCCCTCGAACTCGCCGGGCGCGGGGTTGAGCCGGGAGCCGTAGTCGTCGTACATGACGCCGGTGAAGACGCCGGTGCGGCTGCCGTGCAGCGTTCCGGGCGCGATCCCGGCCCGTTCGAGCGTCTCCCAGGCGACCTCCAGCAGGATGCGCTGCTGCGGGTCGATGGCCAGGGCCTCGCGGGGGCTGATGCCGAAGAACGCGGGGTCGAAGTCGGCGGCGTCGTGCAGGAACCCGCCTTCGCGGGAGTACGACGTGCCGATGTGGTCCGGGTCCGGGTCGTACAGCTCGTCGACGTTCCAGCCGCGGTCGTCCGGGAACTCGGTGATCGCGTCCACGCCGTCGGCGACCAGGCGCCACAGCTCGTCGGGGCTGGTGACGCCGCCGGGATAGCGGCAGCCCATACCGACGATCACGATCGGGTCGTCATCGCGCGGCTTCCCGGCGGTGGAGGGCGCGGGCGCCGGGGACGCGGCGGGCGTCTCCGCCGCGCCGAACAGCTCGTCGTGCAGGTGGTCCGCGAGGACGGCGGGCCGCGGATGGTCGAACAGGAGCGTGGTCGGCAGCCGCAGCCCGGTGGCGTTGTTCAGGCTGTTGCGCAGCTCGACGGCGGCGAGGGAGTCGAAGCCCAGCTCCTTGAACGCGCGATCGGTGTCGATGGCGCCGGCGTCGTCGTGCCCGAGGACCGCCGCCGTGCTCGTCCGGACGAGGTCCAGGATCCGGGCGCGCCGCTCCGCCGCGGAGAGCCCGTCCATGCCGAGGACCGGCGAACCGGACCCGGCGGCGGACGGACGGCGCCGCGCGGGCGCCCGCACGAGGCCGCGGAACAGCGGCGCTGGATCGCCCGCACGGCCGAGCGCGGCCAGGTCGAGGCGTGCGGCGACGACGCTCGCGCGGTCCGCGCCGAGGGCCGCGTCGAGGAGCGCCAAGCCGTCCTCGGCGGGCAGCGGGACGATGCCGCCGCGCGTCCAGCGCGCCTTCTCGGACTCGGCCAGCTCGGCCCCCATCCCGCCGGACCACAGGCCCCACGCGATGGAGACGGCGGGCAGGCCGAGCGCGCGGCGGTGCAGGGCCAGGGCGTCGAGGGACGCGTTGGCGGCGGCGTAGTTCGCCTGCCCAGGGCTGCCGATCGTCCCGGCGATGGACGAGAACAGGACGAACGCGGCCAGGTCCAGGTCGCGGGTGAGCCGGTGCAGGGCCCAGGCCGCGTCCGTCTTCGGGTGCAGCACTGTGTCGAGCCGGTCGCCGGTGAGGGTCTCGATCACGCCGTCGTCGAGGACCCCCGCGGCGTGCACGACTGCGGTGAGCGGGTGCGCGGCGGGCACGGCGGCGAGCAGGTCGGCGAGCGCGCCGGGGTCGGCGGCGTCGCACGCGGCGATCGTCACCTCGGCGCCCCGCTCCGCCAGTTCGGCCGCCAGGTCCGCGGCGCCGTCCGCGTCCCGGCCGCGGCGGCTCGCCAGCAGCAGCCTGCGGACGCCGTGCCGGGCGACGAGGTGGCGGGCCACGAGGCCGCCGAGGCCGCCGGTCCCGCCGGTGATGAGGACGGTCCCGTCCGGGTCCAGTGCCGGGGCCCCGTCGCCGGGCGCCGCCGCCCTGGCCAGGCGGGGGACGTGCGCCCGTCCGGCGCGCAGCGCGAGCTGCGGCTCGTCCTGGGACGCGGCCGCCGCGAGCGCGCGGTACGAGGCGGGATCGCCGTCGACGTCCACGAGGACGATCCGGTCCGGGTGCTCGGTCTGCGCCGACCGCAGCAGCCCCCACGCGGCGGCGCCCGCCGGGTCACTGTGCTCTTCGTCGTGCGGTCCGGCCGCGCCGTGCGTGACGACGACCAGCCGTGACGCGGCGAAGCGGTCGTCGCCGAGCCAGTCCTGCGCCAGGCCGAGCGCCCAGTGCGCGGCGTCGCGGGCCGCCCCCGCCGGATCGGTGTCGGAGGTGTCGCCGGGCGGCAGTGTCATGACGACGGTGGCGGGGACCGTGCCGCCTTCCGCGAGAGCGGCGCGCAGGGAATCCAGGTCGGGATGCGCCTCGGTGACGGGGGCGTCCGCCTCGTCGAGCGCGCAGCCCAGGTCGGCGTCGATCGCCGTCCACGTCACCTCGAACAGCGAGTCGCGGGCGGCGCCGCCGGCCGCCGCCAGCCGTTCCGCGGAGGCCGGGAGCAGCGCCAGCTCGGCGACGGAGATCACCGGCCTGCCCGCGGCGTCGGTCACCGTCACCGACACCGTGTCCGCCCCGGTGCGGGTGACCCGCGCCCGGGCAGGCCGCCTCTCCGCTTCCGGACGGTCGCCCGTGCCGTGCAGGCGGACGCCCGACCAGGAGAACGGCAGGCGGAGCGAGTCCGTCCCGTCCGCGTCCAGGACCGCGTGCAGGACGCCGTCGAACAGCGCCGGGTGGACGTTGAACCGGCCCGCATCGGCGTGCGGCCCGTCCGGAAGCGCCACGTCGGCGAAAACGTCGTCACCCTGCCGCCATGCCGAGGACAGGCAGCGGAAAGCGGGCCCGTAGTCGAAGCCGCGGACATCGAGGCGCTCGTAGACGCCGTCCGGGTCGACGTGCTCGGCGTCCGCAGGCGGCCAAGACCCGAGCCCGGCCAGCGCGTCGTCCGCGGCGGCCCGGCTCAGGGTGCCGGTGGCGTGGAGGGTCCACGGCGGGGCGTCGCCGTCCCCGGCCGCTGGCCGCGAGTGGACGCTGAACTCGTGCCGTCCGGACGCCGTCTCGGTGACCATGAGCTGCACGTCGGCCCCGGCACGGTCGGGGACGGGCAGCGGCGCCCGCAGGACGAGCTCGTCGATCCGGTCGCAGCCGAGGAGCCGTCCCGCTTCGAGCGCCAGCTCGACGATCGCCGTGCCGGGGAGCAGGACGGCGCCCGCGATGGTGTGGTCGGCGAGCCAGGAGTGAGTGCGCGAGGAGATCCGTCCGGTGAGGACCGTGCGGCCGTCCGCCAGGGACACGGCCGGGCCGAGCAGTGGATGATCGCCGGAGGCGGCGCCGACCGGGGCGGCGAGCCAGTAGCGCCGCCGCTCGAACGGGTACGTCGGCACTTCCACCGGGCGGGCCGTGGACGGGAAGAGAGGCGCCCAGTCGATCGGGACGCCCGCGAGGTGCAGGCTCGTCAGCGCGCCGGTCAGCGTGCGGGGTTCGGGCCGTCCGCGCCGCATCACCGCGACGGCGGTGGCGCCGGGCAGGGCGGACTGGGCGAGCGCCGTCAGCACCGCGTCCGGTCCGAGTTCGAGGTAGGCGGTGACGCCCTCGTCGCGGAGGGCGCCGAGCCCCGCGGCGAACCGGACGGCCTCGCGCACGTGCCGCACCCAGTAGCCGGGGGTCGCGATCTCCGGGCCCGCGAGGTCGCCGGTCAGGTTGGACACGATCGGGATGTCCGGCTCCCGGAACGCGACGCTCTCGGCGGCCTCGCGGAACTCGTCGAGGATCGCGTCCATGTGGGGGGAGTGGAAGGCGCGGCCGACGCGCAGCGGCCGGGTCCTGACGCCCCGTTCCGCGAGCTCCCGTCCGATCCGCTCGACGCCTTCGGCGTCGCCGGAGACGACGGTGGCGCGCGGGCCGTTGACCGCCGCGATCGACGTCCCTTCGTCGAGGAGCGGCAGGACGTCCTGCTCCGCCGCCTCGACGGCCAGCATCGCGCCGCCGGGGCGGGTCTGTTGCATGAGGCGGGCGCGGGTGGTGATGAGGGTGGCGGCGTCGGTGAGGGTGAGGGTTCCGGCGAGGTGGGCGGCGGTGAGTTCGCCGAGGGAGTGTCCGAGG
>NZ_SMKT01000317.1 GCF_004348735.1 Actinomadura sp. KC06 | reverse complement strand
CCGCATCACCCACCGTCACCACCAGCACCAGCAACGGCACCGACGCCGCCGCCACCCCCGTCGACTGCGCCAGCAACGGCACGTACTCGTCCAGCGACGTCACCCCCTCCACCACCATCACCAGCACCAGCGACCACCGCACCGCCGACCCACCGCGCACCTGCGCCCACCCCGCACGCACCACCGACCCCAGCGACGGCTCCTCCTCATCCTCACCGCCACCGCCCCGCGACTCCGGCAGCAACCACCCCACCGCCGCACACGCAACGCACGCCGCCACACTCGCCGCGCCCAACGCCAGATACCCGCCCGCCGCCAGCACCGGACCCGCCAGCGCCGACGCCGCCACCACCGCCAGCAGCGACACCGCCTCCGACCGCCCCATCAGCCGCGCATACGCACCCGTCGCCCCGACCCGCTCCAGCTCCTCGTACACCAGCGCCTGCATCGTCCCCGAACGCAGCGCCGAACCCGCGCCCCACAACACGAAACCCACGGCGAACACCGGATACGACGGGAACAACGACCACAGACCGAAACCCGTACCCGCGAGCAGGGGAGCGATCATCAGCAGCGTCCGGCGCGAGAACACGTCCGCCCACACACCGGACGGCACCTCAAGCGTGAACGTCGTCACCGACCAGATCACGAACAGCGACGAGATCGCAGCGGGAGACAACCCGGTATCGGCGAACAGCAGCGCGTACACCGGGTACAGAAGAACGAGATCCTCGAGGAACGCGTAGGCGTACAGCCTGCGCGCGAGCCCCGCCTCAGGTGAAGATCAATGTCGCCAGGTCATACTCCGCACCCTAACCGCACCGCCCGCCCACCGCACCCGCAAATCCCGGAGACCGGGCGGCGGGGGAGCGGGGGGAGCTGGGGGAGCGGCGAGGGATCAGCCGCCCAGGGGAGCGCGGCCGTACAACGCCAGCAGCCGCTCCTGATCACCCGCCCCATCAGGAAGGACACGCTCGGCGCCCACGAACCCGGCCTCACGCCCGCGCGGCGCCAGGTGCCTGGCCGTCTTCAGCGCGGACCCCGCCAGATCCGCGTCGAACACGACCTCCTGCCCGGTCGCCTGCGCCAGATCCCACGTGTGGACGAGCAACTCCACCGGATACGTCTCCAACCAGTCACTCAGCGTGACGACATCCCCGAACCCCAGCGTGATCCGCCGCGCCAGCGCCTCCGGGTTCAACTGCGCCGTCATCCTTGCCCGCACCGCACGCCAGCTCGCCACCGGATCCCCGCCGGCCACCTCGCGCCAGTCGGGATCGTCCTGGGGGAGCGGCCGCCCCGCCGCGCGCAGCTCGACCACCAGCAGCCCGGCGGTCACGTGGCCCGCCACGTCGATCGCGCACCAGCCCTCGCACGGCGACGGCGACAGCCACCGATCCGGCGGGACCGCGGCGAGCACCGCCTCGAAGCCGTCCAACGCGCGAACGAACCGCTCAGGGATCACGACCGCCACACCGCCCGCCTCGCATAGTCGCCAACCGCGAACGCCCGCACTCTAACGCCCGCAACCGCTTCGCACACGGGCCCCGGCCGGGCCGGCGCGAGAGCGGCCATGATCAGCTCTACTTAACATAATGTACATTATCGACCAACGATCAAAGGGTGCCGGAGCGGGGCGAACCGGGCGGTTCAGGTGGTTCGCGCGAGCGTGATCCAGTAATGGTCCTCGCCGTGGGCGCGGCCGTCGTGGACGCCGCCGTTCGCGACGATCACGCGGCGGGACGGCTCGTTGTCGGCGGTGCAGGTCAGCAGGACGCGGTCCAGTCCGAGGCGGCGGCATTCGTCCAGGCCCGCCGCGAGCATCCGCGTGGCGTGGCCCCGCCGCCGCCATGCCGGGACGACGTGGTACCCGATGTGGCCGCCGACCTCGGCGAGCTCGGGCGTCAGGCGGTGCCGGACGATCAGCGTGCCGAGGTAGTGCTCCCCCGACACGTACCAGAACGTGCTGCAGGGCACGTCCCAGCGGGTCTGGACGCCGCGGCGCTCGGCGACGAACGCGCCGAAGTCCTCGCGGGCCGGGTCGAGCCAGCCGGTCGGCGCGCCGCTCGCTAGGCAGTCGGACCACTCCCCGGCCAGGAACGACTCGCGCACCGCCGTGGTCGGCGGGACGAGCCGCGGAGGCTGAAGAAGGTCGTTCACCTGGCCGATCATCCCCCGTTCGCCTTCGCCGGCGGGCTGCCGGGGCGGGCGGCACGAAGAGTATCAAAGCGGACAGAAGCCAAATTCTGTATGGTGTACGGCGTTTTCGCGAATCGCGTGGTCCATCGCCGCGGAACGGCGGCGGTGGACCACGCGATCGGCCCGTGCGTCTCTCGTCAGGTCAGCTGCCGTCCCACGTGGGGCAGTAACCGTGGAGGGCGTTGAAGTGCTGGTCGAACTTCGCCCAGATCGGCGAGGTCTTCATGATCCGGACGACGCTCTCGTCGGCGTACTTCAGGGCCCCGTCGGTCATGTTGGCGCTGCCGATGTAGAGGCCGGCGGTGGGACCGTGATTGATCATCAAGGTCTTCTCGTGCATCTCCGAGTAGGACCCCATGGAGGGGTGGCACACCTTGATGTCGATGCCCGCCTCAAGGAGGAGGCTGAGCGCCAGCCAGTGGTCGTTCCCCGGCGTGTCGGGGTCGTCTCCCACGTCGCCGGTGACGACCTGGACCGTGCAGCCCCTCTTCTTGGCGAACCCGAGGATCCCGGTGATGTTGCTGCGGGAGATCCTGAAGTTGGCCACCTTGATGACGTCGTCGGTCGTGGTGGTGGAACACGTCCTGGACGCCCTCTCGATGGCGGCGCCGACGGGGTCGTGGACCTGCCTGGGATAGGTGAAGACCTCGTTGTTGGCGCTGTGGAAGTTGTTGTCGGTCTCCGGGTCGGGGTCGGGGTCGCCGTAGGAGTTGTTCCCCGTGGTCCCCGGGCCGTTGTACAGGTCCTCGAAGTAGTGCTCGCCGTAGAACTTGTGGAGTTCGGCGCTCACGAGGGTGACGACGTTCTCGTAGGCCTTCAGATCGGGGCGGTCCTGCCCCTTCCACCAGTCGAGGTTGGCGGAGGACACGTAGACGACGTTGTTCACCGTCCCGGAGGTGGTCTGCACGCTCGACAGCGTCATGAACTTGTTGTGCATGATGGACGGCTCGTTGCTGGGCTCGCCGTTGTCCTCGTCGTACTCGCGATTGGCGATGCAGCCGCGGGACGCCACCCAGCGTTCGTTGTAGCTGACCCGTTTCGGGCTGCAGGTGGAGACGGCGACGCGCTCCGACGGCGGGGTGGGGGCCTTGGACGCGGCGACGAGGGCCTTCCACTGGGGCCGGGTCCGGTTCCAGCCGTCCATGACGATGCGGACCTTGACGCCGCGTTTCGCCGCGGCGAGGAGTGCTTCGGTGACGTCCGCGCGTCGTAGAAGTAGAGGGTGATCCTGACGGTGGAGCCGGGGGTGGCGGCGTTGAGGAGGGCGATCGCGTGGGCTGCGATCTTCTCGTGCTTGCCCTCGTCGAAGTCGGCGTAGTTGACGACCTTGGTGAGGTCGATGGGCTCGGCGGCGAGGGCGGCCGGGGATTCGGCGCTCGCCGGTGCCGTGAGGCCGAGGATCGCGGGGATCAGGAGGGCGCTGCAGACAGCGCCGATGCGTAAGCGTCGGCTGGACATCCGTGTCCTTTCGCGGGGTGGGCGGCCTCCCGGGCGGGTGATACGCCGGTGGGCCGTCGATGATCACGAAAAGTATCCTGGATGTCCTGTCTTGTTGATCAATGTCTGACCAGGGGTGGACAGCGGCGTTGACGCCGCGGGGGCGAAAGCGCTCTTGAACGGCGTGTGTTCGTAGGGTGAGCGGTATGGGTGTGCTGCGGTCGGTCGGGTTGTTCGTGGTCGCCGCGCTGGCCGAGATCGGCGGGGCGTGGCTGGTGTGGCAGGGGTGGCGTGAGGAGCGCGGCCCGGTGTGGATCGCGGCGGGTGTGCTGGCGCTGGGCGCGTACGGGTTCGCCGCGACGTTCCAGCCCTCCCCCGATTTCGGGCGGATCCTGGCGGCCTACGGCGGGGTTTTCGTGGCGGGGTCGCTGGTGTGGGGTGTCGTCGTGGACGGTTTCCGTCCGGACGGGTGGGACGTCGCCGGTGCGCTGATCTGCCTGGCCGGCGTCGGTGTGATCATGTACGCGCCGCGGGGCTGAGGCCGCTCCCCCCGGCTCCCCCCAGGCTCCTCCCCCGAG
>NZ_SMKT01000316.1 GCF_004348735.1 Actinomadura sp. KC06 | reverse complement strand
GGCGGGGACGGGGCGGCCATCGCGGCGCGGGCGGCGTCCGGGCCGCCGCGGCGCCACTCCTCGTGGAGGACGTTCAGGTCCCAGCAGCCGTCCGCGATGATCGACACGGCGCGGGCCCCGGCGCGGCGGAGGCGCCCCCGCGCGACCAGGAGCCAGCAGCCGAAGACCGTCGCGGCGCATCTGTCCTGCACGGACTCGAAGAACGTGAGGTCGACGGGGCCGGTCGCGTCGTCCAGCGTGGCGAAGATCACCCGCTGGCCGGACCTGACCGCCGGGGTCTGCGTGGCGACCTTGACGCCGGCGACCAGCACCTCGCTTCCGGCGGGACGTCCCGGCAGGTCGGCGGCGCGGACGACGCCGAGCCCGGCGAGCAGCCCGTCGTAGAAGGTGATGACGTGGCGGCTGACGTCCATGCCGAGGATGTCCAGTTCGGCCTCGACCACCTCGGCCGGGGTCATCAGGGGCAACTCGCCCGCGGGGATCTCCTCCTCCAGGCCGGGCAGCGGGCCGTCCTCGTGTCCCAGGGGCAGCTGGCCGTCCATGACGTGCGCGGGACGGGTGTTCACCCGTTCCAGGGCGCCCACCCGGCAGAGGAGGTCGCGGCGCGGGACGTCATGGACGGCGTCGAACCCGCCGGCCAGCACCAGCCGCTCGGTCGTCGGTCGGGACACGCGGGCACGCCGCCAGAAGTCGCCCAGCGACGCGTACGGCCGGGCCGTCACGATCTTGGTGACCTCGCCGTCGGAGATGCCCTTGACCTCGCTCAACGCCACCCGGATCCCGGCCGGGCCGCCTTCGGAGACGGGCTCGGCGTGCCAGCCGGCGGACGACCTGTTGACGTCCAGCGGCAGGATCGGGACGCCGAAGTGCCGCGCGTCGTCCAGGATGACGCGCTTGGGGTACAGGCCGGGGTCGTGGGTGAGGACGCCGGCGTAGAACGCGGCCGTGTGGTGCCGCTTCAGCCAGGCCGACTGGTAGGTGGGCAGCGCGAACGACGCGGCGTGCGCCTTGCAGAACCCGAACGCGCCGAACGCGGTCAGCATCCGCCAGACGCGCTCGACGGACGCCTCGTCGTAGCCGCGCGCCAGCGCCATCTTGCGGAACCACGCGCCCACCACGGCCTGGCCCCGCTCGTGGTTGAGGCTCCGCCGCGCGGCCTCGGCCCGGGAGAGGCCGCAGCCGGTCATCACGTCGATGACGCGGAGCACCTGCTCGTGAAAGACGATCACGCCGAGGCTCTCCCGCAGCACCGGTTCGAGGTCGGGATGCGGGTAGGCGGGCTCGCGGGTCCCGGCGCGGGCGTCCAGGAACGGCGTCACCATGTCGGAGTTGACCGGGCCCGGCCGGAACAGCGAGATGTCGAGGACGAGGTCGTCCAGGTCGCGGGGCTGGAGCCGGCCGATCAGCTCGCGCTGGCCGGGCGACTCGATCTGGAAGCAGCCGAGCGTCCGGGACGTGCGGACCAGCTCGTACGTCGCGGGGTCGTCGCGCGGGACGTCCTCCAGCGCGATCGCCTGGCCGGTGAGCCGGGCGACCTCCGCGACCGCGTGCGCCATCGCCGACTGCATCCGGACGCCGATGACGTCGAGCTTCAGCAGGCCCATCGCCTCGACGTCGTCCTTGTCGAACTGGCTCATCGGGAACCCCACGGCGGCCTGCTCGACGGGCGTCCGGTCGCGCAGGGACGGGTTCGACAGCAGGACGCCGCACGGGTGCATGGCGATGTGGCGGGGCAGGCCGTCCAGGCGCTCGGCGATCCGGAACATGACCTCCAGGCGCCCGCTGGCCAGGTTGCTCTGCCGCAGCTCGGGCAGGTCGTCCAGGGCCGCGCGGATCTGGCTGGCCCTGATCTGCGGGAACGCCTTCGCGATCGCGTCGATCTCCAGCGGCGGGAGCCCGATGGCGTTGCCGACGTCGCGGAGCGCGCTGCGCGCCCGGTAGGTCTCCATCATCGACACGCAGGCGGTGCTCTCGGCGCCGAACCGGTCGAACAGCGCCTCGTACGCCTCCAGGCGGCGGGCGGACTCGACGTCCAGGTCGATGTCGGGGAGGCCGTCGCGGCTGTCGGCGAGGAACCGCTCCATGACGAGGTCGTGCCGCAGCGGATCGAGGTCGCCGATGCCGAGCAGGTAGTTGACCAGGCTGCCCGCGCCGGAGCCGCGGATGGCGCAGCGGATGCCGCGCGACCTGATCAGCGCGGCGGCGTCCGCGACCGTGAGGAAGTAGGACGCCAGGCCCTTCCGGGCGATCACGCCGAGCTCGTCGTCGAGCCTGGCGGCGGCCTTCCGCGACCCTTCGAGGCGGCGGCGGGCGAGCCCGTCCGTGCAGCGGGCGACGAGGCGGGCGTACGGGTCGCCTTCGATGACCGGGAGATGGACGCCGTCCATGCCGAGGTCGCGGCCCGGGTCGAGGACGCAGCGTTCGGAGAGCCGCCGGGTGGCGGCGAGGAGCGCCTCCGCCTCGTCCGGGCCGCAGCTCAGCTCCGCGGCGCGGCGCAGCTCTGGGACGGACTTCAGGTAAGCGTGCCCGGTGCGGTCGTCGAGGTGCCGCCGGTCCAGCGGGACGAGGCGGCGCGTCACGTCCAGGACCTGCGCGACCGGATGGTCGGACGGCTCCAGATAGCGGACGGCGTTGCCCAGCACGGCGGGCGCCCCCGCCTCGCGGGCGAGCGCGAGCATCCGGGCCGCCCGGTGCCCATCGCCGCGATCATGGTGGTCGACGATCTCGATCGCGGTCTCGGCCGTCGCGCGCCATTGCGCCAGCCGCGCCGCCGCCACGTCCGGACGGCGGCCGGTGATCGCGCGCCCCACGTCGGACGCCGGGCCGAGCAGGACGACGAGGCCCTCCGCGTGCGCGCCGACCATCTGCCGCGTGACCACGGGGTTCCCGCGCTCCCCCGCCGCGTGCGCCGCCGTCACCAGCCGGCACAGCGACCGCCAGCCGGCCCGGCCCTCGGCGAGCACCACGATCCGTTCCTCGCCCGTGGACGCGACCCTGAGATCGGCGCCGACGACGGCACCGATCCCCGCGTCCGCACATGACCGAACGTGACGGACGGCGCCGTACAGCCCGTCGCGGTCGGTCAGCGCGAGCGTCTCCATGCCGAGGCCCGCCGCGCGCTCGGCCAGCGCCGCGGGCGGCGCGACGCCGTACCGCAGCGAATAGCACGAGGCGACGTGAATGTGCACGTCAGTCCCATACCCGGGAAAGCAGCCAGCTGTCGGCGGCCACGTCGTAACGCAGCTCGTAGACGCCGATCTCCCGGTCCGGGGTCGCCTCGACCCGCCAGAACTCCCGCTCCCCGGTGGCCTCGCGCTCGGGCTGCTGCTCCCGCCACCAGTCACGGGTCGTGACCCAGTGCTCCAGCACCCGCCGCACGGTGTAGAGCCGGCCACGCCAGACGAACCGGACAGGACGTCCATCGCTCACCCAGACGTCCACCGGGTCGCCGAAAACGCGTGTCATCTGCCTCCCCCTCGCGCTCACCGCACGGGGGAAGAGCATGCGGGAATTCGAACAAACGTTCGCGTCCGAGTCTAGGGAAGCCGCCCGCGCGGGAGCAAGGTGAGGAGGACCTCAGCCGGACTCCGTCAGCAGAGCCGGGCGAGGCGGTCGGCGACCGTCGCGGCCTCGGTGACCTCGGCCATGCCGCCGCCCGGCCACAGGTAGTACCAGCCGTCGCCGCACGGGGTCGCGACGACCATGATCTGGCGCCGCGTCCGCGTGCCGGACACGCTCAGCAAGGACTCCTCGGGACCGGCGAGCCTCCAGGAGAGTCCCCGGGCCTCGACTTCGTGCGCTAGCGCCGCGAGGTGGCGCCTGCGCACCTCGGCGATCTCCCGCCCACCGACTACTGACACATCAGCCTGCCTCAGCATGGTCCGAGGCGCCGGGCGATGACCTTCGGCGACCGTCCGGCGACAATTGGTGACCGGCCCTCAGCATGACCCGAATCCGCGGAGTGCGCAGGGGATTTCCGGAGAGTGGGACTGCCGATTCCCGATCGGCCGGGGATGGTCTGGAGGGAGCGCCGCGACGCGCCGAGCCGACATGCGCCAATCGCGCGAGGCCGTTTCGGACGTTGGAACCCCGTCGCCCGTGCGGAGGACCCGTCCGTGATAGAAGCCTCTGTGAGGACGGGCGTCCACCCGCCCGCGTACGCGCATAGAAGGAGCGAGCCGATGAGCGCCGTCCCCGCCGGCGACCCGTCAGGCCCCACAGACCCCGGCCCC
>NZ_SMKT01000315.1 GCF_004348735.1 Actinomadura sp. KC06 | reverse complement strand
CCGCGGACCAGTCCGCGCGCGGCCATGGCGCCCGCGTATCCGGTGCCGACCCGTCCCGCGGCCGCTCCCAGGGCCGCGCCGCCGACGGCCGATCAGAGGCCGCGTCCGGCGGGACCGTGGTTCAGCCTCCCGTCGTGGCCGCGCCCGACCCCGGCTCGGCGCCCGACCCCGATCCCGCACCGGACCGGGAACCGGACCCCGTACCGGACGACGACCCCCCACCGGGCCAGGACCCGTCGCCCGACGACGACCCGCCGCCGAGTCAGGAGCCCGATCCCGAACCCGATCCGGACGAGCTGCCCCACGGCCTGATCGGCCCCCCGGACCCCGAGGGCGGCGAGTCGATCTTCGCGCCCGGCGGCGTCCGCTGCACCCTGGGCTTCAACGTGCGCAAGTCCGACACCTACTACTTCCTCACCACGGGCGCCTGCGCCGAAGTCGGTCTGAAGATCTATGCCGACCCGACGCTGCGCATCAAGCTCGGCACAGTCGTCGACGTCGCGAACGGCACCACCGCGCTCGTCCGCTATGTCAGCCCCCACACGGAGAGGCCCGGCAGCGTGGGCACGCCCACGGGGTCGCAGGACGTCACAGGGGCGCAAACCCCGAAAGTCGGCCAGCGGATCTGCCGCATCAGCCCTGACACCGGCACCCAGTGCGGCACCGTAACGGCGCTCAACACGAGCGTCACCTCCCCAGGGGGGACGATCCACGGACTGGCAAGGACGACGATCTGCACAGAACCCGGCGACACCTCTGGCGCGCCCTACCTCTCCGGCACCTTCGCGCTCGGCATGGGATTCGGCGCCGGCGGGAACTGCGGCAGCGGCGGAACGACCTACTTCCAGCCGGTCGGCAAGGTCCTGAATGCCTTCGGCGTCGAGGTCTACTGACCGTCCACCCACGTCCATCCCGGCGTGGCGGCTAATTCGGTTGTGCGGTCGGACGCGGCGGATCTAGCGTCCGACCATGGACTCACCGCTGCCGGACGGTCCCGTGCGGCTGCTCGGAATCGACGACCTGCCCGCCTGCCAGCGCCTCGCCGAAGACCGTGACTGGGGACGCGAGGACCACAAATGGCGGTTCCTGTTCTCGGTCGGCGACGTCTACGGCATCGACGACGAGAACGGCGAATTGGCCGGCACAGTGATTTCCACGCCGTACGGCAAGGACGTCGCCGCCATCAGCATGGTCCTCGTCGCCAAACGCTACGAGCGACGCGGCCTGGGTGGACGCTTGATGCGGCACGCCATGGACAACACCTCGACGGCGAGCTTCTGCCTAACCGCCACCGACTTTGGACGTCCCCTGTACGAGCGTCTGGGATTCCGTACCGTGGGACTCTGCACTGCCTACACGGGCGTGGCTGAGGGTCTGTCCAAGCGGGGAGTTTCCGTCCCGGTAGAGGCGAGCGACATGCCCGCCGTCCACGCCCTCGATACCGAGGTCTTCGGCGCCGACCGCTCAGAAATGGTCAAGGGCCTACCGTCCTTCTGCGAATCATTCCGTGTCGTCCGGAACGGACACGGCATCGCAGGCTTCGGCGGCGCCTGGAAGAACGAGGATCGGACAATGGTCGGCCCGGTCACTGCGCAAGACACCGAAACCGCCCTCACCCTCGTGGACGAAGTCACCCCACCAGGCCCAGTGCGCCTCGACATAGACCACCGCCACCCAGAACTGATCACCTGGGCAGAAGCACACGGCCTGCGCCCCGCCTTCACCACCACGATCATGGAATACGGCGCCCCAATCAACGGCGACCCGTCCCGCCTCTACACCCCCGTAGCCCAAGCCCTCGGCTAACCCCGGACGGTCGCCTTCTTGGGCGGGAGGGCATAGCGGAAGATCTTCTTCCAGGTGCTGGTGACCTGCTTGGACAGCGAACCCGTGTGGTACGGCACCCCGTACTTCTCGCACAAGGCCCGGACGCGCGGCGCGACCTCGGCGTACCGATTGCTCGGCATGTCAGGGAACAGATGGTGCTCGATCTGATGGCTGAGGTTGCCGGTCATCAGATGAAACAGGCTCCCACCGGTGATGTTGCCCGACCCGAGAAGTTGCCGGACGTACCATTCCCCCTTCGTCTCACCCTCCAGCCGTTCCTCCTCGAACACCTCGATGTCCCCGGGAAAGTGCCCGCAGAAGATGACCGTGTGCGCCCAGACGTTGCGCACCACATTGGCGGTGAAGTTCGCGGCGAGCGTGGAAAAGAACTGCGGACCACTCAGCAGGGGGAACGCGACATAGTCCTTGCCCCACTGGCGGAGGATCTTGCGTCCGATGGCGCGCAGCTTCGCCTTCGTCACCTCCTTGTCGTGCGTCCCGTCCTGGATCTCCTCGACCTCCAGGTCGTGCATCGCGACGCCGTACTCGAAGAACATCGCCAGCAGCACGTTGTAGATCGGCTGCGCGAGGTGGGCGCGGCTCCACTCCTGTTCCGGCGTGACGCGCAGAAGGCCGTAGCCGACGTCCCTGTCCTTGCCGAGGATGTTGGTGAACGTGTGATGGACGAAATTGTGGGTGTGCTTCCACTGGGCGGCGGGGGAGACGTTGTCCCATTCCCAGGTCGTCGAATGGATTTTCGGATCGCGCATCCAGTCCCACTGGCCGTGCATGACGTTGTGCCCGATCTCCATGTTCTCCAGGATTTTCGCGAGGGCCAGCGTCGCGGTCCCGGCGATCCAGGCGGGCGGCAGTGAGGACGCCATCAGCAGCGTCCTACCCCCGATCTCCAGGCCGCGCTGCCAGCGGATCACCCGCCGGATATAGGCCGCGTCGCGCTCACCGAGCCCGGCGATGATCTCCTCACGGAGCGCGTCCAGCTCGCGCGCGATGGCGTCATAGTCGCCGTCCCTGAGATGCCCGGTCGTGGACACAGTCGTGGCGGTCATCCTCGTGCTCCTTCAGAGTTCGATTTCCACAGGCCCGGCGGCGGCCGAGACGCAGGTCTGGACGATGTCGCCTTCCTCGCCGTGCACCTCGCCGGTCCGCAGATCCCGGACCTTGCCGGAGCACAGGCGGCCGACGCAGCTGCGGCAGATGCCCATCCGGCACCCGCTCGGCAGCAGCGCACCGGCGTCCTCCCCGGCCACCAGCAGCGGCGTGGCGCCGTTCGCGTCGACCTCGACGCCGCTCTTGCTGAACGTCACACGCCCGCCTTGGCCGCCGTCCGTCCCGCCGCCGTCCAAGACGGTCCGAAAACGCTCGACACGCAACCTGTCCTCGACCCCAGCAGCGCGCCAGTGTGCTACAAGGTCGTCCAGCATCTCCCCAGGGCCGCAGGCCCACGCCTCCCGCTCCGCCCAATCAGCGCAAATCCCGGACAGGTCGGACGGCTTGAGTCGCCCCTCGACCACCGTGTGCCGCTCATGCAGCCGAAGCCCCGCCATGGCGCGAAGCTCGGCACCGAAGATGACATCCCCGGCCGTCCGATCCGAATGGACGAGCACGACATCACTCGACGACCCGCCAAGCCGCCGCAACATGGCCATGACCGGCGTGATCCCGCTCCCTGCCGTAACGAACAGCAGCTTGCGGGGAACCTCCGCGGGCAGGACGAACTCACCGTCCGCCAACCCAAGCCGCACGATCGCACCGGGCAGGACCTTCCTGACGAGATGTGCGGAGACGAACCCGTCCGGTGCGGCCTTGACCGTGATGGTGATGCGCCCGTCCTGCCGCGGCGGGGACGAAAGCGAGAACGTCCGCCAATGCCGGACACCGCCCACATCCACACCGACCTTGACCCACTGCCCCGGCAGATGCCCGCGCCACGCCCGCCCCGGCTTGATCACCAGAGTCGCCACCCCGGGAGCCTCATGCCGGACGGCCTCGACCCGCCCGCGGAGCTCCGCCGTCGACCAAAGCGGGTTCACCATCCCGAGGTAGTCCTCAGGCAAGAGCGGCGTGGTCAACTGCCGGACGGCCGCCTCAATCCCCCGCCACGTTGCAATGGATCGCCGCGATGCGGTGGCCAAGGTCCCTCCCGAAGGCACGCTAACTTACGATTGCGTAACCTACGAAGCCGTAAGGACGTGTTCAACCCCCCGCCCGGAAAACGCGACAGGCATCACACCACCACCCAATGTCCCATCCCCCGCTGTAACCCCGATGCAGCCCCCAGCAGACCCCAACGACCACCACAAGCCCAAGCGCATAGGCCTGACGCGCGGCCTCCTCGAACAGGACAGGCCACCGCCATCCGCAGGGCAGCGATCACCACCCACCGCCCCCTCGCCCCACGAC
>NZ_SMKT01000314.1 GCF_004348735.1 Actinomadura sp. KC06 | reverse complement strand
CCCCGCGCCTGCCTCCCGAAACCGCCCCGCGCCTGCCGCTTCACGTCCGTCCTACGCCTGCGCTCGCCCCCGCCACGCGCCTGCCTCCTCAAACCGCTCCACGTCACGTCCGTCCTGCGCCTGCGGGCCCGCGCTGGTCCGCGTCTGCGCCTCTGTTCCTGGGAGTAGCCGGCGGGCGCGGCCGGCTGGACAATATCGGCGGTTTTGGCGATCTTTTCTGGATGGTCAGATACCGTCCGAAGGTGACGGGCGCGGCCGTCGCCGGGGCATGCACCGGCGAGAACCGGCGCGCCACGGCTGCGCGGCAGCGCGCGCACGGGGGCCCGGCGGGCCCGACCAGGGGGTCTCTTCTCTTGCCGCTTCATTACTCTCGATGTGCGATAACCCGCAATGTGCAATCATGTCGGCACCCCAGCCGCCTGTTTACTTCCGCTAAGTGAGTCCACATGCCGGGTCCAGGCAACGTCGGCGAACGTGTCCGCAACCTGCGGCTGACCAGACGCTTGTCGCAGGCACAGCTCGCCGGTCACGACCTTTCCGACAGCTACATCTCATTGATCGAATCGGGCAAGCGCACTCCGACGCCGACCGTCCTGCGCATGCTGGCCGAGCGTCTCGGCTGCACGCCCGAATACCTCGCCGAGGGCGTCGAGCCTGAACAGCGCGCCCACCTCGAGGTGCGGGAGCGCCATGCCCACCTGGCGCTGCTGCGCGGCGACCCCGTCACCGCCGAGGCGGGCTTCGACGAGGTGATCGCCCGCAGCGACGACCCCGACCTCACGTCCCGCGCCCGCTGGGGCCGCGCCCGCGCCCTGGAGGAGCTGGGCCGCGCCGACGACGCGATCGCGCTCTTCGAGGAGCTGCGCGAACAGGCCGAGCGTGACCCGGGACGCGCGAGCTGGCTCCCGCCCGTCATCGCGCTGGCGCGCTGCTACCACGCCGTCGGTGACCTGGGCCAGGCCATCGCGCTCGGCGAGCGGGCCGTCGACCGGCTGAACCAGCTCGGGCTCGGCGTCGGCGAAGAATACACAGAGGTCGGACGCATTCTGCTGCTCGCCTATGTGGATCGCTCCGATCCCGCGCGCGCGCATGAGCTCGGACGGCGGCTGCTCAACAGCGGTGCGGACGAGCCGACGAGCGTCCACTACCAGCGAGCCAGCATGCGCGCACTAGAAGAAGGGACGATCGGCGACTCGCTGTACTTCGCCGACCAGGCCCTGGCCGCGCGCGGCGACAGCGGTCCGGCGCAGTCTCGCGCACGTCTTTCCCTTGCGGCGGCCAAGGCGCTGCTCAGGGGCGTCACACCGTTCTCGGCGGTTACACAGCCCGATACTGTGCCCGCTGGGGAGTACGGGTTTGAACGTCCGCGTCCCGAAGGCTCCCCGGAGGCCGCCCAGGAGGCGCTGCAGCTTTTGCAGGGGACGGTCGGCCTCAATGGAGAAGAGTCCACCGAGAGCACCATCGCCAAAGCGCGCGCGCTCGTACTGGTCGGTGACCTGGACGACGCCATCGCCACCCTGGAACAGTTCCTCGACACGGGGTTGGCCTTGTCCGCTCCAGAGCACTCCCGTGCCGTGACTCCGCAGCCTGGCACGGACCTGGCGGCACGGACGCAGAAGACCGTCCTCGCCCGTCTCGTCCTGGCCCGCGCACGCGTCGCGCAGGGAGACCCGACGGCCGCGCAGGTCGTGCTGCGTGCCGCGTCCGAACAGCTGGGAACGCTGCCTGCCGGACGTCCGGCCGCGCATCTGTTCCGCGAACTGGGTGAACTGTACGAACTCGTCCAGGACGCCGAGAGCGCCGCGATCGCCTACCGCCAGGCCCTGGAAGCTGCCGGCCTGTCCGCATCCCCGTCAACGTCCACCGCCAAAGCCCGCGTCTGACCACACTGCCGGGCGCCCAACGCTTAGCCGCCGCCAGCGGCGCGACGGTGTGACGGCCGTCGTTCTCGCGCCGCGGACGCGCGCGCACGGCGTCCTACGGACGCCACATGCCCGCAGCCGCCGCCGTGCGTCACATGGGCCGGGCTCAGAGATCGTTCTCCCGGTCGGGGCGGAATAAAACCATCTCGGTGGGTGTCCTATCATCGAAACGTAGGATGACTGGATTACCGGAGGTAGGGGTGACTTTGCGGACGGCACGGCGGTCGTCACTGGTCGATCAGGTGATCGACCAGCTCAGGGACGAGATCGCCGGTGGCGGGTGGCCGGTCGGCGCGAAGATCCCGCCGGAGCCGGTGCTGTCCGAGACCCTCGGGGTGGGGCGCAACACCGTCCGCGAAGCCGTGCGTGCGCTGACTCATGCAGGGCTCCTGGAGAGCCGGCAGGGGGACGGGACGTACGTGCGGGCCACGAGCGAGCTGTCCGGCGCCGTCCGGCGGCGGTTGGAGACGGCGGAGCTCGTCGAGATCCTTGAAGTGAGGCGCGGACTGGAAGTCGAGGCGGCCCGTCTCGCCGCCGCGCGCCGCACTGAGGCCGACGTCGCCGCAATCGCGGTCGCCCTCGCGCGCCGGGACGCGGCATGGGCGGCGGGCGATCACTCCACGTTCGTCGAGGCGGACCTCACGTTCCACACCGCCGTCGTCGAGGCGACCCACAACCGCGTGCTCACGGACCTGTACCACGACTTCAGCGCCGCGCTCAGGGCCAGCATCGGCGCGGCGGGCACCCTCCTCGAACACGAGGACGTCCCGCACGGGCCCATCGCCGCCGCGATCGAGGCCGGCGACGCGGAGGCGGCAACGCGGGCAACGCACGCATGCCTGGACCAGATCCTCGCCTCGACCGGCCGCCCCGAACCCGCCAGAGAGCCCTACTTGTAGCCGACCGCCAGGCCACAACGGAGCCAACACCCCCCCACAGCTGGCCACCCGCCTCCCCGAGCCCAGCCGAAGACCGGGGCACCGGGGCCCGCAGTCGGCAAGCCGCCCCCAGCGAACCCGACAGCCTGGACGCCGGCGGGGCCGCATGAGCAAAAACTGACCGGCCGACCGCCTCCGGGTCCGGTGCCGGTGCAAACCGAAGCGAAACCGTACGTACCGGTAGATCGCGCGCCCTTGTGGACGCGCGTGCCTACCGGCGCATGACGAAGGACGAGATGAGAACCCACCTTCCCCGCGCCACGGCCGTCTGGTCGCTCATCGGCCTGGTGCTGCTGACGATCAACCTGCGCGCCGCCATCACCGGCATCACGCCGGTGCTCGGCGATTTGCGCGACGTGTTCGGCCTGTCCGGCGCCGAGGTCGGTGTCCTGACCACGCTCCCGGTGCTCTGCCTGGGCCTCTTCGCCTCCGTCGCCCCGACGGTCGCGCGGCGGGTCGGCACCGAGGTCGCCATCGCCGGGTCCCTCATCATGATCACGCTGGGGATTCTGCTGCGCGTGGTCGAGTCGCCGGTCTCGCTGTACGTTGGAACGATCCTGGCAGGCGCGGGGATCGCGATGGGCAACGTCCTGATGCCGGCCGTCATCAAGCGCGCGTTCCCGGCCCGCGTCGGCTCGCTCACCGGCCTGGCGATGATGCTCATGGCGGCCAGCGGCGCCGTCGCCGCCGGACTCGCGGTGCCGCTGGACGAGGCCGGAGGCTGGCGGCTCGCGCTCGCCGTCTGGGCCGTCCCGTCCGTGATCGCGCTGCTCGTGTGGGGACCGCTCGCCACCCGAGGCCGCCGCACCCCGACGCCCCCGGACACTCCGGCCGCGGCCTCGGCGGACGGTTCGCTGCTGCGGTCCCCGATCGCCTGGTACGTCGCGGTCTTCATGGGCCTGGCGTCGCTGATGTTCTACGTCCTGATGTCGTGGCTGCCGGAGATCATGCGGGACGCCGGGTACGCGCCCACCGCCGCCGGGATGATGGTGTCCGCCATGATGATCGCCGGTATACCGCTGGGCTTCCTCGTCCCCGTGTTCGCCGCCCGCCTGCGCGATCAGCGCCCCCTCGTCGCCGCCGTCGCGATCACCATGGTCACGGGGCTCGGCGGCCTGATGCTGGCCCCGTCCGCCGGGTGGATCTGGGTGCTGGTGCTCGGCCTCGGCACGGGCAGCGCGTTCCCGCTCGCCTACACGCTCCTCAACCTGCGCGCGGCGAGCCCCTCGATCGCCGCGGGCCTGTCTGGGATGGCGCAGACCGGCGGATACCTCCTCGCGGGGTTCGGGCCGCTCGCGGTCGGCGTCCTGCACGACGCGACGGACGGCTGGAACGTTCCTCTCGCGCTCCTGCTTGCCCTGGTCGTTCCCGAGGTGCTGTTCGGACTGCTGGCCGCGCGGCCGGGGTTCGTCCGCCCAGCCCGGACGCGCGGCCAGCAGTCCGAAC
>NZ_SMKT01000313.1 GCF_004348735.1 Actinomadura sp. KC06 | reverse complement strand
GTGCGGGGTGGCGCGCGTCGGCGGGGCCTCCATGCCGAACGGATCCGACGGCTCGGACGCCACGGCGGTCGGCGGAGCCGGCGGCGGCGTCGCCGGATGGGCGGGCGGCTGGACGGGCGGCGGCTCGGGCGCGGACGGCGGCGGCACCGGAGCGGCGGCCGGAGGCGGGGCGGGCGCGACCGCGGGCGGCGGGCCCGGCGCGTCCTTCGCCGGCTCGGGCACCGGCGCCACCGGCTGGTCGCCGCCCGCGCCGCGCTCGGCGGCCAGATGCTCCCGCGCGGCCTTGATGATGTCCCACGCCGACAGCTCGTCGGTGGACGGCGGGGTGTGCATCGCCGGGGACGTCAGCTCCGCCGCCACCGCCTGCGGCACCGCGAACCCCGTCGCCGGCGGCGGGACCTGCGCCAGCCGGCACCACGTCAGCCCGAGGGTGTAGGTGGTGGCCAGCAGCGCGGCCAGCGCGTCGGGGTCGTCGCTGCGCAGCGCGTCCGGGAGCCGCCCGTCGCGCGGCCACAGCGACCGCAGCGGGTTGGCCGGGTCGCCCAGCACCGCCTGCACCGTCCGGGCGCTGTCGGCGTCCAGCCACCGCTGCAGCGCCGGCAGCGCGCCCGGCGCGGCCTGCAGGTCGGCGGCCAGCACCGCGACCCCCGCGCGGCGGACCTCGTCGTGCGCCCGCCCCGGCGCCGCCGGGCGCGGCCCGGTCAGCTCCGCGACGATCTGCTGCAGGTCGTACAGCGCCAGCCGCAGGTACTCGCCGGGCGCGGTGTCGCGGACCATCGGCGTGGCGAACTCCGCCGGGCAGCGGCGCCGCCACTCCTGCACGATCGCGTCCGGCCCGTACCGGACGGTCGCCAGGTCCTGGTTGACCAGCCGCAGCGACGCCGCCGTGATCGCCGCGAGCGCGTCCGCGCCCGGACGGAACCGCACGTCGGCCTGCAGCCCCGCCGCGACCTCGTACATCACGCGGGCGATGTGGGCGGCGCCGCCGCCGTCGCCGGCGCCGAGGCGGTGCACGTAGTAGCCGGCCAGGGTGCCGAGGTCGGGCGGCATCATCCAGTGCAGCTGCTCGGCCGAGGTGGTCAGGAACGGGATGAACGACTCGATCAGCGGATGCTCGGTCAGCGCCACCGGCGACCCCGCGCACCACAGCAGCGCGCCCCACGCCGCCGCGACCGTGGACGGCGTGCCGGGCTGGAACATCGGGTCGCGCTGCACGAACTGCTGCGGGTTGACCGCCAGCGCGGTGGTCAGCGCCTGGGAGATCCGCGCCACGACCGCGGTGTCGGGGACGGGCCCGAGGAACCCCAGCGGCGCGACCCGCCCCGCCGACAGGTCCGGGCCGGTCGGGAACAGCTGCGGCGGGACGGGCGGCGTCCCGGCCCCCTGCGGCGCGGGGACGGCGACGCGGCGGTCCTCGAACCCGGCGGGCGGCGGGCAGGGATGCCAGGTGCCGTCCAGGCCGCACCGGTACCAGCGGCCCCACGCCCCGTACAGCCACCACTCCCCGGCGCCCCACAGCATCCGCGCGGCGATCTGGGCGGCGCGGTCGGCGGGCGGCGCGGTCTGCCACCAGGGGGAGGCGACCAGCTCGCGCACGTTGCCCTCGACGGAGGCGAACAGGTCCCCGCCCGGGCCGCCTCCGGTACCGCCGGGTCCGCCGGGTGCTCCGGTTCCGCCGGGCCCCGCCCCGGCCGCCTGCCAGCTCATCCGGCGATAGTAGTGGCCGCGGGCGGACCGTCCGGCACCGCACGAATCAATCGCCCCGGACGGGATCGTCCCGGTTCGCGAGCCGGTGCGCGGGGCGGTGCGCCACCCGTCGACGTGTAAGGAGTGTTATGTCATGATGCTCATTAGCTCGCGGGTGCGGGCGGCGCGACGGCGGTGACGGCCCGAGCGGCCCAGGCGACGGATCGGCGACGGATCGGCGACGGATCGGGGACGGACCGGGGGGTGGCGGTGGACGGTGCGGCGCGCACCCGCGCCTGGGGCGTGGGCCTGGCGGTGTTCTCCTCGGTCTGCTTCGGCGCGTCCGGGCCGTTCGGCAAGGCGCTCATCGAGGCCGGCCTCGGCCCGCTGCAGGCGGTGTGGCTGCGGATCGCGACCGCCGCGCTGGTCCTGGTCCCGCTCGCGCTGCTCCTGCGCGGCCGGACCGCCGTGCGGGGCCTGCGCCCCAACCTGGGGCCAGTCGTCCTGTACGGGGTGACCGGCGTCGCCGGATGCCAGGCCCTGTACTTCGTCGCCGCGTCCCGGCTGCCGGTCGGCGTGGCGATCCTGCTGGAGTTCAGCGGCCCCGTCATCGTGCTGGCGTGGCTGGGGCTCGTCCGCCGCGCCCCCGTGCACCGCACCGCCGTCGCCGGGGTCGCGGTCGCGATGGCCGGGCTGACGATGGTCGTCCAGGTCTGGACGGGCCTGAGCCTGGACCCGGTCGGGCTGGCCGCCGGGATCGGCGCCGCCGCCTGCCAGGCCAGCTACTTCCTCATCGTCGACCGCCTCACCGGACGCGTCGACCCCCTGGTCATCACCGCGTCCGGCAGCGTCGTGGCCGCCGTGTCGCTCACCGCGCTCGCCACGCCCTGGTCGCTGCCCTGGGACGTGCTGCCCGCGCAGGTCCCCGTCGCCGGGCACACCGCCCCCGGCTGGACGCTGGTCGTCTGGATCGGGATCGTCAGCACCGTCCTTGCCTACCTCGCCGGAGTCGCCGGGCTGCAGCGGCTGTCGGCGCAGGTCGGCGGCGCGATCTGCTACACCGAGGCGGTCGCCGCCGCGCTCATCGCCTGGGCCGTCCTCGGCGAGCGCCTCACCCCCGCGCAGATGCTCGGCGGCGTGATCGTCCTGACCGGCGCGTACATCGCCCAGCGCGCCGCCGTCCCCCGCCCGGGCCTGCCCGCCCCGGTGCCGCTCGAGGACGGGACGGCCGCCGCGCCCGGGACCGGGATGGCCGCGCCCGCCGGAAAATGAGTGTCGGCCCCGCGACGCAGATTCCTACACTCCATGATTGCGGAGGCGAACAATCATGGACACCCCCACGCTCCTCGCCCACCTGGAGACCCACGACACCGCCCTCACCCTGCCCAGGGGAGGCGCCCTGCGCTGGGACGACGCGGACCTGCACCGCGCCGCCCACGCCGCCGGCGCCGAGGGCTACGCGCTGCTCGGCCTCGCGCCCGGAGCGCGGCCCTGGCAGCGCGCCCGCGTGCTGCTGCAGACCCTCGCCGCCTCCCAGGCCGGCCTGGACGACCCCGCCCGCGCCACCGCGGCCCGCGCCGCCCGCGTCCTGACCCTCGCCCTGCCGCCCGCGCACGTCATCACCGTCCTGCTCGCGCTGCGGCGGCTGCGCGCCAACCACAAGCACACCACCCGCGCCGTGCTGCGGTTCGTCCTGGAGCACCCCGACGCCGACGCGCTCATCGCCGCGCGCCGCCCCGCCCTGCGCGACTGCTTCGAGCACGCCCTCGGCGCCGCCACCGCCCGCGGCTGCGCCCGCCGCATCGCCGCCGGCGACACCGCCTCGGACTACCTGCGGCGCCGCCTGCTGCGGTTCCTGTCGCCGCCCGCCGCGGCGTCCGCGGACGTGTCCGCCCGCGTCCGCGCCCTCTACACCCCCGCGGCCGGCGACGCCCGCGACGGGACCGGCGGGCTCGGCGTCGGCGGGCACGGCGCCGGGGCGGCAGCGGGGATGCCGCACGAGCCCGCGCTGCCCGTGGACGCGCCGCGCGAACGGCCCGCGACCGTCACCCCGACCAACCGCGGCGACATCGCCGCGACCCTCGTCCACCTGTACCGGGGCGGGCCCGCCGAGGACCTGTACGCCGCGCTCGGCCGCCAGGTCGGCGCCGCCGCGGCCGCGTTCCCCCGCTTCGACGGGACGGTCGCGCTCGTCCTGGACGCCTCGGCGTCCATGCGCGGCCACGGCGACCGCGAATGGGCCCTGATGTCGCAGGCGGCCGCGCTGCGGATGGTCCTGTCGCAGGTGTGCGCCAGGCTGGAGGTCATCGAGGTCGGCGGCGACGAACGCGCCCCGCGCGGCGCGACCGACCTGGCGACCGGTGTCCTGGACGCCCTCGGCGCCGACCCCGACCTGGTCGCCGTCGTCTCCGACGGCTACGAGAACCTGTTCCCCGGCGACCTGGCCCGCGTCGTGGCGAGCCTGCCCGGCGCCGGCGTCGCCACCCCGGTGGTGTTCTGCCACGCCCAGTTCACCGGCGGCGACGACCTGCGGCTGCGCCGCCCCGCCCCGGCCCTGCCGCAGCGCGGGTTCTGGCACCAGGACGACTTCGCCGAGCTGCTGCCCTGGATGTTCGGGCACTGCCGGGCCGGCGCCCCGTGGCTGCGCACCGCCCTGCGCGCCCGCCTGGACGCCCTGGACCGGCAGGCCGACGCCCTGACCACCGGCCTCGCCGCCTGACCACCCCGCCCACCCCCGGG
>NZ_SMKT01000312.1 GCF_004348735.1 Actinomadura sp. KC06 | reverse complement strand
CCCCGGCCCCCAGGAAGGTGATCGATGAGTGACCGCCCCGACTTCGCGGTCGAGATCCACCAGAACCCCTACCTCCCGGCGGACGGCACGCAGGTCCACGCCATCGTGCGGGTCGCGGCCCGGACCGGCCGGCCACCCCTGCCCGCGCCCGCGTCGTCCGCGCCCCGGCCGTCCTCGGCGGCGGAGGTCATCATCGTCGACACCTCGGCGTCCATGGCGGGCGAGCGGCTGGTCGAGGCGCAGCAGGCGGCGAAGGCGGCGGTGGACGCGCTGCGCGAGGACGTCGACTTCGCCATCGTCGCCGGGGCCCGCGACGCCCGCATGGTCTACCCGCGCAACGTGCTGCTGGCTCCCGCGACCGACCGCTGCAAGGACGACGCCAAGATCGCCATCTCCGCGCTGACGGCCGCGGGCGGCACCCGGATCGGCCGGTGGCTGCGGCTTGCCGCCGAGCTGTTCGACGGCTCCCGGCACGGCATCCGGCACGCCGTCCTGCTGACCGACGGCCGGAACGAGCACGAGACCCCGGCGGAGCTGGACGCGGCGCTGACCGGCTGCGCGGGCCGTTTCGTCTGCGACTGCCGCGGCGTCGGCGACGACTGGGACCCGGCCGAGCTGCGCGAGGTGGCCACCCGGCTGCTGGGCCGGTTCGCGGTGGTGGCCGATCCGCGGCACCTCACGGCCGACTTCACCGAGATGATCGGGCGGGCGATGGGGAAGGCGGTCGCCGACGTCGCGCTGCGGGTCTGGACGCCCGACAAGGTCGCGCTGCGGTTCCTCAAGCAGGTGTACCCGGCGCGCCGCGACCTGACCGGCAAGCGGATCGAGGTGGACCCGCACGCGGAGGGCCCGGCGACGGGCGACTACCCGACCGGCATCTGGGGGACGGAGAAGCGCGATTACCACCTGTGCGTCACGGTTCCCGTCGGGCAGCCGTACCAGCGGATGCAGGCGGCACGGGTGTCGGTGGTGGTGCCGGGCCCCGGCGGCGCGCCGGACGAGTGCCTCGCCGAGGCCATGGTCCTGGCCGAATGGACGGACGACAAGGCGCAGTCGACCGGACGGCACCCGTCCGTCGAGCACTACTCCAGGCAGGAGGAGATCGCCGACTCCGTCAGCGAGGGGCTGGCCGCGTACAAGAAGGGCGACGACAAGACCGCGAGCAGCAAGCTCCGGCAGGCGCACGAGCTGGCGGAGCGGACCGGCGACACGGGCACGTCCCGGCGGCTCGACAGGGTCGTCGCCCGGGAGACCGGCGAGGTCCGGCCGAGGCAGGACGTCGAGGCCGCCGACCTCATCGCCCTCGACACCGAGTCGAGCGAATCGACAACCCGACCACCGGATGAGCGTGAGGCCGAGCCCGGGGCCGAGCGCGAGCCCGAAGCCAAGCCTGACGACGAGGGCGAGGGCTGAGCGTGACCGGCAGACTGTTCCGGCTGTTCCGGCTGCACAGCGTCCCGCGCCGCGTCCAGGCGCTGACGGCCGTCGTCCTGCTGGCGATCATCGTGCTGTTCACCGTCACCGGCGTCGCGCTGTTGGACGCCCGGGCGGCCCTGCGCGCCATCGGCCACGACGAAGGGCCGATGGTGGTCGCCACCAACGACGTCTACCTCGCGCTCAGCGACATGGACGCCCAGGTCACCAACGTCCTGCTGACCGGCGCGGAGGACGCGTGGCTCTGCGACGTCGACATGGACGATGAGCCGAGCGAAGCTCGTCGTTTGAATGGTGGTGGGTGGGGGCTGGAGGACGGTGGCCCGTCCTGCGCGCGGAGCCTGCCGCGCTACTTCTACGACATCCGCCGCGAGGACGCCCAGCGTGCGGCGCTGCAGGCCGCGCGCCTCGCCGAGGACGACCCGGTGCGGCTGCGGACCGTCCAGTCCGTCCTGGACGGCCTGCACCTGTACGACCAGCGCGTGCAGACGGCGATGGAGCGGGGCCGCGGCGCCGACCACGCGTTCGGCCGCCTCCCCGAGGACGCGGCCGTGGAGTACCGCGCCGCGACCAAGATCATGACCGAAGACCTGCTGCCCAAGGCCAACAACCTCACCCTGGCCGGTGCGGCGGACGTGGAGGCGTCCTACGGCGACCCGCTCTCCCGGATGAAGTCCGGCCGGATCTGGGTGCTGGTGCTCGGCCTGGCGGTGCTCGTCGCGCTCGCCGGCCTGCAGGTCTACCTCGCCAGGCGCTTCCGGCGGGTGATCAGCCTGTTCCTGGTCGCCGCCGCCCTGGGCACGACCGCCCTGACCGTGGCGGCGGCGTCCCTGCTGGCGACCGAGGCCGACTACGTGCAGATGGCCAAGGAGGACGGCTTCGACCCCGTCCTCCGGCTGTCGAGAACGCGGGCGACCGGCAAGAGCCTGAACGCCGACCGCATCCGCGCCCTGCTCGACCCGGCCGACGCCGACCGCTACGACCAGACCTATTTCGAGAAGTCGCAGGCCATGCTCTACATCCGTGAGGCGCGCGACCTGGAGTCCTACTACGCCATGCTGGACGCGCGGATCGCACGCTACGGCGGCGGCTCGCATCCGGTGTCCTTCGGCGGCTACTACGGCGTCGAGGCGACCGAGGCCGCGGGCCGCGGGCAGCAGGCGCCCGTCGACACGCTGCTGACGCGCTACCGCGCCTACCAGCAGAACGACCGCCGAATCCGCGAACTCGCCCGCGCCGGCAAGCTCGACGACGCCGCCAGGGCGCACGTCGACCCGCGCTGGCATTTCCTGTCCCACCCCGCCTTCCGGCAGCACGACGCCGGGCTCGACGCGCGGGTCGTCCGCCATCAGCTCGTCGTCGACCGCATGGTGCGGGACGGGGAGGGCGCGCTGGCGCCCTGGGCCTGGCTGCTGCCGGCGTCCGCCCTGGTCATCGGCGCGCTGGTGGTGGGCGGCGTGTGGCCGCGGCTGGTGGAGTACCGCTGATGGGCCCGCGCGTCATCGTGAACGGGCGCAGCATCGTGAACGGGCGCAGCATCGCGAATGGAGGGAGCCGACCGTGCGCGCACTGCGGAACGCCGTGATCGTGATCGTGGCCGTCCTGCTCGTCGGCGTGGCGCTGGCCGCCTACCGCGCCGGCGGCGGCGACGCCGCCGCGTCGATCATCGGCAAGAAGAGCCTGCGGATCGGGGTCAAGTCCGATCAGCCGCGGCTGGGGCTGCGGATGTGGGACGGCACGTTCAAGGGCTTCGACGTCGACGTCGCCACGTATGTCGCGGGCCGGCTCGGCGTCGAGCCGAAGGACCTCACGTTCGTCGGGCTGACCTCGAACGAGCGGGAGGAGGCCCTGGACGACGGCGTCGTCGACATGGTGTTCGCCACCTACTCGATCACCCCGGAGCGCAAGGAGAAGGTCACCTTCGGCGGCCCGTACTACGTCGCGCACCAGGACATCCTCGTCCGCGCGGGCAACGGGTCGATCAGGAACGTGAGCGATCTGCGGGGCAAGCGGCTCTGCAAGGCCGCCGGGTCGAACTCGTGGCGGCGGGTGACGGAGGAGCGGAAGGTGGACGCGACGCTCGTCCCCGCGAGCACCTACAGCGAGTGCGTCACCGCGCTCAAGGAGGGCCGCATGGACGCCGTGTCCACCGACGACCTGATCCTCGCCGGCTTCGCGGCGGCGAACGGCTCGGGCACCACGATGGTCAAGGCCCCGTTCACCAACGAGAAGTACGGGGTCGGCCTCAAGAAGGGGGACGTGGCGGGCTGCCAGGCCGTCAACCGGTACCTGACCGAGATGTACCAGAACGGCGCCGCGAAGACCCTGCTCACCGAGTGGTTCGGGTCGGTGGACTTCGCCGTCGGCACCAGCGTCCCGGAGTTCGAGGGCTGCACCTGACCCCCGGCCGACGCGCACGGCGGACGCGCCCGGAACGCACAGCGGCGGGCGCCCCCCGAAGGGGACGCCCGCCGCGCGGCTTGCTCAGGGTCAGGCGGGAACGATGTTCTCCGCCTGGAGGCCCTTCTGGCCCTGGGTGACGTCGAACGTCACCTTCTGGCCCTCCTGGAGCTCGCGAAAGCCCTGGGCCGCGATGTTGGTGTAGTGGGCGAAGACGTCGGCGCCGCCGCCGTCCTGCTCGATGAAGCCGAAGCCCTTTTCGGCGTTGAACCACTTGACCGTGCCGGTGGCCATGGTCATCTCCTCTGGTCGGTCACGACCGCACACCTTGTGCGGCCGAGAACGCCGCGATGGCCCATCCGGAAGATCCAGAACAACAAAAATGCGCCTGAGGTTCAGATCCAACAGGCGCACGAACATGTCTATGGGAACCGCAACTACTCGCACAGTACCACACGAATCGGGGGGTCGAACAAGGCCCCCGGGGACCCTCCGTCCGGTGCGGCTGTGAAATTCCCGTCGGGCGCGGGAGAGTTCCCTGCACAGGCCCGTTGGGCGCATAATGCGGTAATGAAGCGCTCCGGACCCGCCAGGCGGCGACATCTCCCCACCAGCCCCTTCAAACC
>NZ_SMKT01000311.1 GCF_004348735.1 Actinomadura sp. KC06 | reverse complement strand
AGTGGAGGCCGACGGCTTCTGCGACGTCTGCGGGGACGGGACGGGTTGTGCGGGTGGGGCCATGCCGCAGACGTCGCAGAAGCCGTCGGCCTCCACTTCGCCGGTGCAGCCGGGCTGGGTGCATCGGTTCATCGGCGGGTCCCCGTCTCGCTTTCGCACGCCCTGACCGCTCGCTGGTACTCCGCGAGCACCGTGGTGGCCCTTCGCAGGTCGCAGGGCGCCGTCCACAGCATGTCGCGGGCCTCCCCGTACAGCTCGGTGAGCTGCTCGTCCTCGACGACGCCCAGCCGGGCGGCCTTCGCCCGGTATGCCTCCAGGCGCCCCCGCAGCTCGCCGCGCCGGTCGAGCAGACCGGCACTGAGACGCAGGTCGCCGCGCGCCCGTTCCAGCGCCTCGTCGGCGGCGCGTTCGAGCTCGGCGAACCGTCCGGCCAGCTCGACCCAGCGGCCCGCCTCGCGGAGCCGTTCCAGGGCGGCGAGCCGGTCGCGGAGCGCGATGCCGAGGCCCTGGGACGGCGCCGGCAGGTTCGGCGACTGGATCTTGAGCAGGGCGGTGGCGTGGGCCTCGCAGGCGCGCCGCTCCGTGGCCTCGACCTCCTCGATGGACGCCGTGACCCGCGCGATGAGCTCCTCGTATTCGTCCCGCATCCGGGCGACGCCGGTGAGCTCGTCTCCCAGCGAGGTCAGGACGGCGCGGACGCGGTCGAGCCGTCCGGTGTCGGGATGGCCGTCCCGGACGAGCGACAGCGGGTCGGTGCGGACGACGCGGCCGAGCGCGGTCAGCTCGCGGCCGATGCGGTCCAATTCGGGATGGCGGGTGCCGTCAAGGCTGTGCGCCAGCCGGGCCGTGTCCCGCCAGCTCTCCTCAACCTCTTCGAGGGGGAGGAGCAGGGCCGTCCAGGCGGCGTCGGCGGCGGCGATCTCGCCCGCGACGAAGTCGTAGGCGTCGGACATCATCGTGACGGCCTCGTCCAGCGTCACCCGCCGTTCCTGCGGGCCGAGCAGCGTGCGGTCCCGCAGCGGGATCTCGCCGTCGGGCAGCTCGACGGACTGGCCCGCGAGCAGCCCGGTCAGCTCGACCAGCGTCGCGGCGTCCGGACGGGGCGAGCGTCCGCGCAGCTCGGACGCGGCGTCCAGGACGCGCTGGTAGGCGTCGAACAGCGCCCACAGCGTCGTCATCCTGGTCTTCGCGTCCTCCCAGCGCCGCCACGTCACCCCGGTGAGCCTGGCGCCTTCGAGGAGGCGGCTGCCCTCGTGCCCGTCGAGGTCGAGGAGGGACGCGGAGATCCGGTCGCGTTCCTCGCGAAGCTTCCGCAGGGCATGGTCGACGCCTTCACGGCTCATGGGCGCGGCAGCCCCGGCCCCGCTCTGCTCCAACGTCAGCCCCGCGATCGCTCTCCAACCATCCCCCTGAGCATGCCCGGTCAGGCGGTCTGGGAGCACGGACCTGCCCAGTATCGGACGTACCCTCTCATACAAGTGTGATCCGTGACACTGAACGAGACAAGCGTCATTCTGCCCCAGATGATCGGCCGCCCGCGACGTCCGGCCGCGTCGCGCGGTCCCGGCGGTCTCGGCGGCCCGCCGCCCGCGCGCGGCGGCCGGGCACGGCCGGTGGCCTTCCGGGACGTAGGCGGGTGACCTCCAGGGACGTACTCTGTGCATCGGGAACCTCGTTGTCCGGGGTGACGTTACGACAGGCAGTCCTGTATGAGAGGAGTGGTGAGTCCGCAGTGTCGGACCCCCTTGATAGACCCGGTGCCCCATGGTGAGTGCGGTGCTGGGAGTGCTCGCGGTGGTCCTTCTGACCGCCGCCACCGGTTACTTCGTCGCCCAGGAATTCGCCTTCGTCGCCGCCGACCGCGCGACGCTCGAACAGGCCGCCGAGCGGGGTGACACGTCCGCCCGGCGTGCGGTCAAGGTCATCGGCAGGCTGTCGTTCATGCTGTCGGGCGCGCAGCTCGGCATCACGATGACGACCCTGGTCGTCGGCTTCATCGCCAAACCCGCGCTCGCGGAGCTGATCCGTCCGGCGCTGGAGGTCGCGGGCGTCCCCGAGGGGGCGACCGGCGCGATCGCGCTCGCCACGGGGTTCGTCCTGGCGACGCTGATCCAGATGCTGCTCGGCGAGCTGTTCCCCAAGAACCTCGCGCTCGCGCGCGCCGAATCGCTGGCGCGCGCGCTGGCCGCGTCCACGCTCGTGTACCTGACGGTGGCGGGGCCGCTGATCAGGCTGTTCGACCGCTCCGCCGACCGCCTGCTGCGCGCCGTCGGCGTCGAGCCCGTCGAGGAACTGCACAGCGGCGCGACGCTCGAAGAGCTGGGCGACATCATTGGCAAGTCGCACATCTCCGGACACCTGCCCGCTGACCTGTCCGGGCTGCTGGAGCGGGCCGTGTCGTTCGGCGACCTCACGGCGGACGAGGTCATGGTGCCGCGCCCGCACGTCCGGACGCTGCCGGCCACCGCGCCCCTCTCCGACCTCGTCGCGCTGATCCGCGAGACCGGGCACAGCGCGTACCCCGTCTACGGGCAGGAGGTGGACGACGTCGTCGGCGTCGCGGGCGTCCGCGAGGTCGCCGACGACGGGCTGGACCCGTCCACCCCGGTCGGCCGGGTCACCCGGCAGGCGCTGCTCGTGCCCGGCAGCCAGCCGCTGTACGGCGTCATCGAGCAGATGCGGGACGCCGGCGAGGAGTTCGCCTGCGTCGTGGACGAGTACGGCGGCCTCGCCGGCATCCTCACCTTCGAGGACGTCGCCGAGGAGCTCGTCGGGGAGATCGCCGACGAGACCGACCGCCGGGAGGACGCCCCCACGTCCGGCCCGGACGGGTCCTGGCTCGTCGACGCGAGCATGCGCATCGACGAGGTCGAACGCCTCACCGGCCTCGACCTGCCCGAAGGCGACGCCTACGACACGCTCGGCGGGCTCGTCATGGCGGAGCTGCGCCGCCTGCCGTGCCCCGGCGACCGCCTCACCGTCGACCTGGACGGCGGGCCGGTCGAGCTGGAGGTCGTCAGCGTCGCCCGCCGCGTCGCCGAGAAGATCCAGATCCGGACGGCGACGGCGTCCGCCCCCGCCGAGCGCCCGGACGTCTCCGACCCGCCCTGCGAGGCCCCCGCCCCCGCGGCCGCTGAAACCGCCGCCGAGGGCGGCACGGTGGAGGCGTCATGGACCCGCTGACCACCCTGCTGATCACCGTCCTGCTGCTGGTCGGGAACGGGTTCTTCGTGGCGGCCGAGTTCGCGCTCGTCGCCGCCAACCGGCCGCAACTGGAGCGCGCCGCCGCCAAGGGCAGCCGTCCCGCGGTCGCCGCCCTCGCGGGCGTCCGCGAGCTGTCGCTGATGCTCGCGGGCGCGCAGTTCGGCATCACGATGTGCTCGCTGGGCCTCGCGATCGTCACCGAGCCCGCGTTCGAGCACTTCCTCGAACCGCCGCTGCACGCGCTCGGCGTCCCGGAGGCGGGCTCGAAGGCCATCGCGCTCGCCTGCGCCCTCGCCGTCGTCACGTTCCTGCACATGGTCATCGGGGAGATGGCTCCGAAGTCGTGGGCGATCACGCACCCGGAACGCTCGGCGCTGATCCTGGCGCTGCCGTTCCGCGCGTTCGCGAAGGTGTCCAGGCCGATCCTGTCGGCGCTGAACGCGGCGACCAACGCGCTGCTGCGGCTCTTCCGCGTCACGCCGAAGGACGAGCTCGACCCGCACACCGACGCGACGCGGCTCAGCCACCTGGTCGGCGAGTCCCGCCGGCTCGGCCTCATCGGACGCCACGACCACGAGCTGCTCCGCCGCGCGATCTCCGCGCGGGAGGCCACCGTCGGGCACCTCGTCGTGCCCGCCACGTCCGTCACCACGATCGGCGCGGACGCGACCGCCGCGCAGATCCGCCGGACCGCCACCGCCAGCGGCCACAACCGCCTCCTGGTCCGCGACCGGGACGGCGCGATGACGGGCATCGTCCACGTCCGGGCCGCCATCACCGAACCCGGCGGCGACCGGCGGGCGGGCGAGCTGGCCCACCCGGCGCCCGTCCTCACGGCGGAGACGACGATCCTGGACGCGGTCAGCCGCATGCGCCGCGCCCGCGCCCAACTGGCCGTCGTGAACGACGCGGACGAGTTCGCCGGAATCGTCACGCTGGACGACCTCCTGGCAGAGCTACTGGCCACCAACCCGCACTGACACAGGCCGCGTACCTGCGACAACACCGCAGTTATCGGGATGCTGCAACGCACTTTCCGGGTCATCGTGGAACCATGAGCACCCACGCCCCGACCCCGGACGACGCCCAGGGCCACGGCCCCATCGTCGGGCCCGAGCACGGCCACAACCCCGCCCAGGGCACCGAACCCACCAAAGGCCACCCACAGAGCAACGCCCAGGGCCACAAACACGCCAACGCCCAAAGCGACAGCCACGGGCACGGCCACGGCCACGGGGGTGGGCACAGCCACGGGCACGGCCAGGGGCACGGGGG
>NZ_SMKT01000310.1 GCF_004348735.1 Actinomadura sp. KC06 | reverse complement strand
CACAAACCCCCACCCACCACCCTTGAGAAGGAGCCGCATTCGCGGCGCTGCCTTGCCGTGCGGCCCTGCCCGTGATCCCCGCGCGCCGTCGCGCAGGCTGGACCATCGGGCAGGACCGCACCGCGTTCACCGTGTTCACCGCCCGCCGGTGACCGCCACCAGCAGCGGACCCGCCAGCATCGCCACCAGGCCCAGCACCGCCAACGTCACCAGCACCGCCCCGCACACCGGGTACCAGCCCGCGCGCACCGCCAGCGCCGCCCCAGCCGCCGCCCGAGCCGTCCGGGCCAGGGTCCGAGCCGCCGCCCAGCCCAGCACCGCCCACGCCACCCGCACCGGCGAGATCCGCACCGCTTCCTGTCTGGTCTTGCGTGCCGCCCGGTCCCGCATCTGGTCATGCATCGCCGTTACCTCCCGGTCGTTGCTGAGGGAATCGAGGGGGCCGCCCGCCCGGCCCGGTATCCGGACGCGGCGGCAGCGACGGCGGTGGCGCAGGACCCGGAGGCGGGAGAGAGCCGGGACGCGGGTCACCGTCCGGCCGTGCCGCCGCCCGTGTCGCGCGTGGCCGGTCGGGTGTGGGCGGCTGTGGTGGCGGTTGGAGGGGCCGTCCGCGCGTGAAGCCCATCAAGATCCATTCGCAGCCGATCCGCACCAGCAGCAGCGCGACGAAGGAGCCCGAGACCACCACCAGCGCCAGGCACCACAGGACGCCGCCCGCCCAGGACGCCAGCCACCACACCATCAGCAGGCCCACCAGCGACCCCGCCGCCACGCACCCGCAGGCGACCACGTACACCCAGCCGACCAGCCGGGGAGTGACCATCCGGCGGAACCCGACATCGGTCAGGCCCTCCAGCAGGCCACCGGCCCGGACCGGCCCGCCGCTCACGAGGTCCACCCGCACGAGTCCGCCAGCCACAGCACGCCCAGCGCCAGCCCGCCCAGCAGCACCCCCGACCACCACAAGCCCGGATGGCGATGCCGCAGCGGCACCCGGAGCCGGAACGTCACCCGGCCGCCCCGTCCGCCGCCGCCGGAGGCCAGCCGCAGCAGCAGCGGCACCGCCGCCAGCGCCGCCACGATCACCACCGCGTCCACCAGCCCGTCAATCACCGCGCACCCCCGCCGGGGCCGGAGCCTCCGGCCGCCGTGACACCGTGACCAGGTCGGCGAACTCCCGCGCCGCCGCGTGATCGCGGGCCAGTGTCGCGGCGAGATCGGCATCACCCAGCCGCGCCCACCCGGTCCCCAGATACCGCCACTCACGCACGATCACCGCGCCCCCGTCGCCCTGGCCGTCTGCGCCGATGTCAGCGCCGGTGTCGGCCCAGGGGTCAGGGCCTGCCCGGTCGCGGCCGCGTGTGCGCCAGGCCCGCCGCACCGCGCCCAGCGTCGCCCGCGTGACCGAGTACCAGCGGCTCTTGGTCGCGAAATGGCCCCGGAAGCCCAGCGCGTGCGCGTGTTCGGCCAGCCGCAGCCCCGCGCATTCGGGCCGTTCGCCCAGCCGCACGCAGGCCAGCACCAGCAGCATCACGTGCGGGTTGTTGACCTTGCGGCCGATCCGGGTGATCTCCCGCCGTCCGAGCCGCCGCGCGGGCAGCCCCGCGAAGGTGTCGGCCGCCGTTTTGGTGGCGTACTTGGCCAGGTAGGCCGCCGCCCGCGCCGGATCGCTGATCGGTGCGACGTCCAGTTGCCCGCCCCACCGCGCCACCATCCCGACGTGCGCGCCGACGTTCGGCAGCGGCACCCGCACCCGCCGCGCCGCCTCACCGATCGCCGCCCCCAGCGCCGCCGCGTCCGCCCAGCCCGGCGGAGCCGTCACCGCCTCACCTGCGTCAGCGTCCACCCCGTCCAGCCGGATCACCGCGTGCAGGTGGATCGCGCCGCGCCGCTGGTATTCAGCGACCTTCACATACGAGACCCGCAGCATCGTGCGGACCGCGCGGACCGTGACCGGCACCCCGAGACGTTCGGTCCCGATGCGTGCGAGCGCCCGGTACAGGTAGATCACCGTGCGCCGCCACAGTTCCGGCACCGCCGCATGCCACAGCACGTGACCGGCGTAGTCGTAGCAGTCCCAGCACAACGGCCGCCCCACCAGCGGATCACCCGGCCCGTGCCGCGCGTCGCACCACCGCCGCACCGCGTGCCCGCACACCAGCGGCCCCACCCTCGCCCGGCACGGCCCCTCACCACTGGCGCGGTGCACCGCCCCGAAACCGGGCGCGGTGAAGGTCGCCAGCACCACCGGATGCCCCGCCACGCTCGCGGGGACCGCGTCCACCCCGCCCGGCAGACGCGGCGCACGCCCCCGCAGGCCCGCCGCTACCAACTGCCAGGTGTCGCGCCGGTAGGTCTCCGCGCACGACGGGCACACCGCCGCCCGACGGTCCCCGCACGCCAGCAGCAGCACCCCATCCGGCTCGCCCGCGCTGGACCACTCCGCCCGCACCTCACCCGTGCCGGTGTCCACCACCGCAGCCCCGCCGCGCACCCGCACCGGCCGCGCGCAATGCCCCGCGTGCGCCACCTGACGCGCCCACGCCCGCCACTCATCATCGTTCGCGACCCGCGCCAGCATCCCCGCCAGCACCCCACCCGCAACCGCGCCCCGCGCCGCCGCGTTCTGGGGGTTCACCCGCGCCGCCACCGTGGACGGCAGGACTACGCCCCTCCGGGGTGACCTGCGGTCATCCCGCCGGCGACTCATGACCCGCCGCCCGTTCCGGACTCCGCCGCCGGGCCCTCACCCCCCGGCATGTCCGTGCTGTGACGGCCGCGCCCGCCGTACCCGTAGACGAACCGCCACAGGCACCAGCTCAGCGCGTACCAGTCCGGACAGTCGTCCTCGATCCACGGGAACCCGAACGCCGCCAGTACGTCAGCGACTTCACGTACCACCGCCGCCGAGAACCGGTCGTCATCCACCGGCCCCGCCGGACGGGTGAGGGGATACACCCGCCCCGCCACCGCCGCCGCGCACGGGCACACCCGCCCGGCCAGCTCTTGAGAAACCTCGGTCATCGTGCCTGCTCCCAACGCAAGAGTGAGAGGGGCCCGCGCGGCGGGCACGCTGCCGCCGACCCCGCCCACGCGAGGCCCCTTTGATCGGTTGAAGAGAAGAAGAGAGGAAGAGAGAAGGGGAAAAGGGGGACCGGCCGCCGGGTCAGACCCAGCGGTCCCCGGCCACCAGCCGCCGCAGCGCCGCACCCCGCGCCACGATCGACCGGATCTCGTTGTCGTCCAGGTAATACGACCGCACCCGGCGCGGCATGCCGCCCTCGGCGTACAGCAGCCCGACACCCCGCGTGCGGATATCGATCTCCGAAGCGTCGTAACCGGCCGTGGCCATCCCCGCGCCCAGGATCGTGTCGGAGGCGTCCCGCGTGGTGCACCGCATCGCCCACCGCAGCGCCATCAAGTCCCGCCACCCGGTCGGAACCACGTCACCCGCCGGTTTCTGCGTCGCGCTCGCCTGGACGATCAGCGACGCCCGGCCCCGCGCCGCCACGTCCAGACCCAGCGCGTTGAAATGCCGCGCGGCTTTGCGGTCGAGGTTGGCGGTATAGAACCGAAGCTCGTCCGTCACGGCCAGGATCACCGGAGCCTCACCCGGCCGCAGCGCCCGCCGCCCCGCCCGCTCCAGCACCGCGTACCGTGCGTTCATCTCCCGCACCAGGTCCTCCTGCTGCGTGATCGCCGCGTCCATGTCGTAATCGGCGAACCGGGTCATGATCGGTCGCCACAACGCCAGCTCCACCAACTTGGCGTCCCACCCCCACACCTGCGCGTGAGGGTCCAGCGCAGCCGCCGCCAGCAGCAGCGACAGCACCACCGATTTGCCGCTCTCGGGTTCCCCGCCAACCAGGAAGTGCTTTCCCGGCAGCCGCGCCGCGACCCGGTCGCCCATGTCATCGATGCCCAGCGGCACCGGATCACCCAGCGAACGCTGCGCGCCCGAGGCCCACGGCCACCGCAGCGGCCCCGCACCCGAGCCCGCAAACGGGTCTTCCCTCACGATGTCCACGTGCGCCAGGTCCGCACGATCGATATCCCGGTCGACGCGCACCTCACGCACTTGCAGCACCGCCGCCACCCGTTCCCGTTCGGCGTCCAGGTCATCGACCGTCGCGCCGCGCGGGACCCGCACCAGCAGCCGCTCACCCGCAGGCACCCACCGCTCCCGCCGGATACGCGGGATCCGGTCGTTGACCGTGGTCAGGTCCGCGAACCGCATGGCGCGGTCCCAGTGCCGCCGCAGCCGCGCCCGACGCCACGACCGCGCCACCCGCCGACGCGACCACGGCACCGCCCACGCCGCCACCACCGCCAGGCACGGACCGGCCGCAGCGCCCAGCCACCGGCCCCCCGCACCCAGCCACGCGCCGAGCACGGCACCGGGCCCACCGAACCACCCGGCCGCCGCCAGCGCGGCCAGCAGCGCCAACCCCGCCAGCTCACGCCGCCACAGCCACGACGGCCGCACCACCCACAGCAGCAGCGCAGACCCGACCGTCAGCCGCGCCCGCACCGGCAGGTCCGGACGCTGCATCACCGGCGGCAGCCCGACCCGCCCCGGAGCCTGCACCCC
>NZ_SMKT01000030.1 GCF_004348735.1 Actinomadura sp. KC06 | reverse complement strand
GGGTGCGGGCTGGGGGGTGAAGAGCGCGTTCAGCCGGCCGCTCGTGCCGGGGCCGGTGACGCCGTCGTGCTGCGACATCCCGGACGGCACCGCGAGCTGCTGGTCGATCTTGAACTGGCGGACGGTGGCGGCGGGCCTCTCCTGGGTGTTGCCCGTGAGCGCGTTGTAACGGCGGCTAACGGGTTCGCTGCGGGATCAGCTGCAGCCTGACGTTCTCGTCGTAGGGGATGACGAACGTGGAGATCCGGGCGGTGGAGTCGGTGGGCTTCCAGGTGAGCGGAATGAGGAAGAGGCGGTCGCCCGAGGCCAGGAGAAGGCGCAGGTTCTGATAGCGGTGCCGGTAGGCGGCCTTCTCGCCGAAGTCGGCGTGCCTTGTCTCCTGCGGGACGTCGAGCAATGGTTCCTTGGTGTAAATGACCACCTCGGGCAGTTCGCCGAGGTTCTTGGCGTCGTCGTAGGCGCGGGCGATTCCGACTTCTCCGGCCAGGCTGTTGGCGGCCCAGAACAGGCCCATCACGCCGATCGCGATGGCGGCCAGGCGTCCGCCGCGTTCGATGCCGTCCATCGCCGATTCCCCGGAGCCGGCGTGGCGGGCCAGCCAGAAACCGTAGACCAGAAGCGGGGCGCACGCGGTCAGCGACAGCGGGGTGACTCCGGGCGTCTCGTTCCGCGCGACTTCGGTCGACACCAGGCCGACCAGGGCCCGCACCAGCAACGCCAGGCCGATCAGCGCGATGCCGATGCCGAGCCGGCGCGCCGCGCGCGGCCGGGACGGCAGGATCGTCCCGCTGATCAGCGCGTGCGCGCCCAGTGCCACGAGTGCGATCAGGAGCAGCAGGGCCGCCGCCGGATACGCCACCTCGACGCCGAATTTCAGCAGATCCTGATTGGCCAGCTCGGTCAGTTGCAGATCGACGCCGAAATACCGGAAACGCTGCAGCGTGGCGACGTAGCCGTACCAGATCAGCACGCCCGCGATGATCGTCGTCGGCGGGCCGAAGGTGCTCAGGGTGGCCAGCCGCTGGGTCCAGTCCTGCGCGGGATCGGGTGCCGGTTCCTCGGCGGGACGGCGCCGCTCGGCCCTCATGCGTGCTCTCGCCAGCCGGTCGGACCCGCGGTCAGCACTGGCCAAAGCCGGACTCTCCAAAGTAGGGCTCCACCGAATTGGGCACCCATTCCACGCAGGCCGGGAGGTCTGTGGTGGATCGCCAGGTGGCCCGGACGGGGCGGCCGGGGCCAGGCTGGGCCCCGCTGATGTTCTGGCACGGCCCGACGGCGGTGTCCGTGCAGAGTTTTGAAAGGGACCAGGTGACCCTCAAAGTGTATTTGGCCGGGAGAGCGGGCCGCGAAGCGGACGAAAGGAATTGCGGCTTCACGCCGCAGCTCTCGGTGGGCGAGATCACCGTATTCGGCGCGCACGGTTTCGGGGCTGCGGACCCCAGCCCGGCGCATCCGGCTTCGCTCCTATAAGTCACGTCGGCGAAAGCCGCCGCCGATCTGGCGGCCTCCGACATGTCCGCGTCTCGCGCCTCAGGGCCCCCTACGGTCCGGACGCTGAAATTCTCGATCCGGACCGGATAGGGAGCCGAGATCTGCCAACACACGCTATCGGGGGTGCGGTTGTTCAGGGACGCGCCGCTGCCGGTGGAGACCCTGGGAGTCTGCCAGGGTTCCGCGGACGGGCCGACCGACGGCGGTTGCGAACCCCCCTGGGGATCCTGCCCCTGCGGCGATGAGTTCAGCGGCGCAGGGGTGGCCGACAGCCCCTGGTCGCCTTCTTTACCGGAACCACTCCCACACCCCGCGATGAGAATGATCAAGGCGGCCGCGCCGGCTTTGGAAAAACTCACCGTTCGAGTGTAGAACCCCGGACTTCCGCGAAAGAGCGCCCGCCAAGGCCGTTAACGGCCTGGCCGTTTACGGCCGACAAAGACCCATGCGCATGATAATGGACTCTGCGCAGTATCTGTGCATGGCCGACGAACGGTTCAGTGTGGTCCGCCCCGACACGGCCGACGGTGTCATCAGCGAACGCCTGGTCTACACCGACAGCGTCGAACTCTCTGAGGCGAGGGCCCTCGTTCAGGCCGGTTGATCGTTCGCCCACGCGGTCTCGCGGGCGCGGACCAGGGCCGTCAGCGTGGCGTTCACCGGGGCGTCCCGGCCCGCCTTGGCGGCCTCGCGGGGCACCGCGCCGTTGATGAACATGATCTCGCTGACGCGCCGGGCCTCGTGGTCGAGGAGCGCGGACGGCTTCGCGGCCGGCATCTGCGCCCCGAAGTCGCGGACGAACTCGACAGGGTCCGGCGCCGATATGGCGACGCCGAGGGCGCGTGCGGTGTCCCATGCCTCGGTGGCCGCCGCGCGGCTGACCGGGCCCATGTGCTCGTCGTCCATGACTTCGCCGACCGTCAGCCCGGTCAGCGCGCACGGAGCGCTGTAGGCGACGTTGCAGATGAGCTTTTCCCATTGCATCGCGGCGATGTCGGAAACGGCTTGGGCGTCGAATCCGCCGAGCCGCCATGCCGCGGCCACGCGCTCGACCTCGGAATGGTCGAGCCCGCTGTGGCCGCCGAAACGGAGCGCGCGCATCGCGTTGTGGTGGACGTTTCCCGGACCCTTCACCGACGCGCCGAACCCGCTCGCCACCCCGACGGCGAGCCGGTCGCCCCCGAGTTCCGCGGCGACGACGTCGGCCGAGCCGAAACCGTTCTGGATGGTGAGGACGATGGTCGCGGGCCCGATGAGCGGCCGCGCCTCGGCCGTCGCGGATTCGACGTCCGCCGCCTTCACCGCGAGGACGACGAGATCCACCGGATCGTCGGGAGCGGAGGTGTGCGCCTGGACCGAGACCCGGAACTCCCCAGCCGGCCCGGACACCTGAAGCCCGTTCTCGGCGATGGCCGCCATGTGCGCGGCCCACCTGTCGACGACGAGAACGTCGTGGCCCGCGGACGCTAGCCGTCCGGCGTACACCGACCCCATCGCCCCGCAGCCGACCACCGCGATCCTCATGACTTCCCTCTCCACGCTCATGCCTGCTCCTTATGGGGCTCAGTCGAGCAGCCGCGCGATCTCCGCTGAAAGGCCCGGCTTCGCTTCGAGGCCGAAGCCGGGATCGTCGGCGGGGCGGATCCGGCCGTCCGCCAGGCGGCAGCCGGGGCCGTAGCCGCCGAACGGCTGGAACACCCCCGGATAGGCCTCGCAACCGCCGAGGCCGAGACCCGCCACGATGTGCAGGTTGATCAGGTGCCCGCCGTGCGGGTACGCCGACCGGCGGTCGAACCCGTGCTCCTCCAGCAGCTCGATCATCCGCACGTACTCGGTGAGCCCGTAGCTGAGCCCGGCGTCCATCTGGAACACGTCGCGGTCGGGTCGGACGCCGCCGAAGAGCAGCAGGTTCTTCACGTCCTGGACGGAGAACAGGTTCTCGCCGGTGGCGACGGCTCCCGGGTAGATCTCCGCGAGCCTGCGGTGCAGGTCGAAGTCGAGCGGGTCCACGGCCTCCTCGTACCAGCGGAGCCCGTGGCCGGCGAGGGCCTCGGCGTACGCGTGCGCCTGCGTCCAGCCGAACCGCCCGTTGGCGTCGACGGCGACCGCGGCGCCACCGCCCATCGCCTCGACGGCCGCCTCGACGCGGCGCAGGTCGTCGGCGAGCGGCAGGCCGCCGATCTTCATCTTCACGGCCGGATATCCGTCGTCCCGGTAGCCGCGCAGTTCGGCCGTCAATTGCCCGATGTCGTCGCCGGGACGGTAATAGCCCCCGGCGGCATAGACGGGGACGCCGTCGCTTTCCGGCGCGCGCCCGTACGTCTTGCCGATGACGGCGTACGCCGGTTCGCCCGCGTATTTGGCGAGCAGATCCCAGCAGGCGAGTTCGACGGCGGCGGCAGCGGCGGCGCGGTCGCCGTGACCGCCGGGCTTCTCGTCCTTCATGGCGCGCTGCAGGACGCGTCCCGGGTCGAGGAGCCCGGTGTCGGGGGCGAGCAGCGAATCCGGGTCGGCGCTGAGCACGCGCGGGATCATCCGGTCGCGCAGGATGCCGCCCTGGGCGAAGCGTCCGATGGAGTTGAACGCCACTCCGGCGAGCAGGCGCCCATTCCTGCGCACATCGCTGATCACCGCTACCAGGGAAACGGTGTGGTCGGCGAAGCTGACCACGGAATTGGCCACGTTCCCCTGCAGCGGAACGGATATCTCTCGGATCTCGACGATACGCAAAGGCGGTCCTTCTGCTAATGCGCGCCTGAGACGCGCGGGACGGCCAGCTCGCGGAGCCGCCGTTTGAGCACCTTGCCGCTGGGCGTGCGGGGCAGTTCGCCGACCAGGTCGACCCGGGTCGGGCATTTGTAGTGCGCGAGCCGATCCCGGCAGAAGGCGATCAGCTCCGGCTCGGTGGGCACGGCGCCGCCCCTGGCGACGACCATCGCGGCGACCGTCTCGCCCCAGCGCTGGTCGGGGACGCCGACGACGGCGACCTCCGCCACGTCCGGGTGCTCGGCCAGGACGTTCTCGACCTCCACGGGATGGACGTTCTCGCCGCCGGTGATGATCATGTCCGTGATGCGGTCGGTCAGGAACAGGTAACCGTCCCCGTCCAGGTGGCCGGCGTCGCCGGTGCGGAACCAGCCCCCGGCGCGGAAGGCGCGGGCGTTGTCGGCCTCGCCGCCGAGGTATCCGGGGGTGAGCAGCGCGCTGCGCATCCAGACCTCGCCGGTGGCCCCGGCGGGCAGCTCGTTCTCGGTCCCGGGGTCGCGGATCTGGATCTCGACCCCGTCGGCGGCGCGCCCGGCGGACGCGAGCCGCGCGCCTCCCCTGCGATGGTCCTCGGGGCCGAGGAACGTGATGGGCCCGCAGGCCTCGGTCATCCCGTAGCTCTGGACGAGGTCGCAGCCGAGCACCGTCCGGGCCTCCTCGATCACGGCGGGCGGCATCGGCGACCCGCCGTAGATCAGCGTGTCCAGGCTGCTCAGGTCGGCGCCCGCCACCGCGGGGCTCTGGACCAGGGTCTGGACGACGGCCGGGACGCTCAGCATGTGCGTGGCCCGGACGTCCTGCAGCACGCGCAGGACCCCCTCCGGCGACGCGTCGGTGAGGAAGACCGACCGGGCGCCCCGGCCCAGGCAGTAGAACAGCCAGCCCGTCCCCGAGACGTGGAACAGCGGGGACGGGACGCACACCACCGATCCCGGGCCGACCTCCCACGGCGCGGACGACGTGAGGTTCGCCGCGATGTTGCCGTTGGTCAGCTGCACCGCCTTCGGCTGCCCCGACGTCCCGGAGGTGTAGATGAGCAGGGTCGCCGCGCCGGGGTCGGCCGGACGCGGGTCGGCGACGGCGGACCGCCCGTCCAGCCAGGCGTCGTAGCCTCCCGCGACGCTGAGGTCGCCGCCGAGGACCACGGTGTTCTCCCCGGCGGCCTCGTCCGTCACGCCCAGCGCGGGCAGGTACGCGGCGTCGCTGACGATCGTCCCCGGCCGGGCGTGGTCGAGGACGCGCGCCAGCTCGCCCGGCGCGAGCCGCCAGTTGAGCGGGACGGCGGGGACGCCGCGCCGGTTCGCGCCCACCATCAGCTCGGCCCAGACGGCGGAGTCCCGGCCGAGGTAGGCGACGGGGCCGCCGGAGTCCGCCAGGGCGTTCGCGACCTGCGCGGACCGGTGCGCGAGCGCGCCGAAGGTGAGCAGCCTGCCGCCCGCGTTGCCGGTGGCCGGCCCCTCGGGCGCCTCCCGGGCCCAGTGATCGGCCATATCGGCCAGCGAACCGGTGAAACGGTCGTCCATGAATACGCCTCCGGGTCACCCGTTATTAGCAGAAAACTGAAGTCATTCTCAATAGCCGGCCTCCAGCCGGCCTCAGCCGGCGTCGAGCCGCCGCAGGCCGCGCTCGGCGATCTCGCGGACCTCGCCGTCGAGGTCGCCGAACTCCTGACCGGCCATCGCGCCCGCCCGCACGCGGACGGCGATGCCCTGGGTGATCACCGCGCATTTGAAATGCGCCAGCGCCTCGTAGAAGGGCAGGTCGGGCAGCTCCACGCCCGCCTGGCGCGCGTAGCGGTCGGCGATCTCGCTGCGCGGCGGGAAGCCGGGGAGGCCGGTGACGGCCGGGGTCAGCCGCAGCCCCGGCTCGCCGGGCTCCTGCCAGTAGAACAGCAGCAGCGCGAGATCGGTCAGCGGGTCGCCGAGCGTGGACATCTCCCAGTCGAGGACGGCCCGCACCGTGCCGGGGTCGTCCGCGTCCATGACGCAGTTGTCGAGCCGGAAGTCTCCGTGGACGATCGCGTCCCGCTGCGACGCGGGCACCGACTCGGCGATACGGCGCCCCAGCTCTTCCACGGGTGCCACGGCCTCGGTGCGGGAGCGCCGCCACTGGTCGTTCCAGCGCCGGACCTGCCGGGCGAGGAAGCCGTCCGGCCTGCCGAAGCCGTCCAGCCCGACCGACTTCGGGTCGACGCGGTGCAGGGCCGCCAGCGCGTCGACCAGCGCGAACGCCATCTCGGCCCGCTGGCCGGGGCCGTCGGCGTACCCGTCGGGAATGCGGTCCCGGATGACGTGGCCGCGCACGCGCTCCATGACGTAGAAGGGCGAGCCGGTGAGGGCGCCGTCATCGCTGAGGACGATGCGGGGAACCGGCACCGGGGACGGGCCGAGGGCGCGCTGGACCCGCGCCTCGCGTCCCATGTCGTGCGCGCTGGGCAGCAGCTCGCCGGACGGCGGCCTGCGCATCACCAGCTCACCCGCCGCGCTGGCCAGCAGGAACGTCAGGTTCGACTTCCCCCCGGCCAGCAGCGTCGCGGTCAGCTCCGCCCACCGCGCGTCGCCCGTCGCCTCGGCCACGGCGGGGCCGAGCAGGTCGGGACGGACGAGCTCGTCCAGCCCGGCCCCGGCCCCGGCTCCGTTCGTCACCATGCCCCGCCCCATTCGCCGTCCACGCTCACGCTCCGAAGTCCCAGCCGTTCCCGCGCTCGAACTCGCGGAGCAGCCGCCGCCCGACGTTGACCACGTGCACCTCGTCCGCGCCGTCGTAGATGCGCCCGAACCGCGCGGCGCGGTACATCCGGCTCAGCGGCGTGTCGTCGGTGAGGCCCGCCGCCCCGTGCACCTGGACGGCCCGGTCGATGACGTCGTGCAGCATCCGCGCCCCGACGACCTTGATCGCGCCGATCTCGACGCGCGCGTCGTGGCCGCGGTCGATCCTGCTGGCGGCGTCCAGGGTGAGCAGGCGGCACGACTGGATCTGCGCCCAGCTCTCGAACACGTGCTGCTGCATCAGCTGCCGCCCGCCCAGCTTCTCGCCCTTCAGCGTCCGGCTGTTCAGCCGGTCGCACATCAGCTCGAAGGCCCGCTGCGCCTGTCCGAGCCAGCGCATGCAGTGGAAGATGCGTCCGGGGCCGAGCCGCTCCTGGGCGATCGCGAAGCCGGCGCCGCGCTCGCCGAGCAGGTGGCCGGCGGGGACCCGCACGTCGGTCAGGGACAGCTCGTAGTGCCCGCCCTCGATCCCGAGCACGGGCGTCTCGCGGACGATCCGGTACCCCGGCGTGTCCGTCGGGACGACGATCAGCGAGAACGCGCGGTGCGGCGGCGTGTCGTCCGGCTCCGTCCGGCACAGGACCGTGGTGAAGGCCGCGTCACCGGCGCCCGTGATGAACCATTTGCGGCCGTTCAGCACCCACTCGCCGTCCTCCAGCCGGGCGGAGGTCTCGAGCTGGGTCGGGTCGGAGGACGCGACGTCCGGCTCGGTCATGGCGAAGCTCGGCCCGATGGCGCCGCGCACCAGCGGGTCGAGGAAGCGGTCGCGGACCTCGCCCTCGGCGTGCCGGCTGAGCATGAGCGAGTCCTGGAGCGTCCAGGTGCCGAGGGCGTACTGCCCGAAGTCCGAGCGGCCCTGGATCTCGTTCACGTAGACGTAGTCGAGGAACGGCATCCCGCCGCCCCCGATCTCCGCCGGGTGCCCGAGCGCCCACAGCCCTTCCTTCTTGGCCTGCGACTGCAGTTCCGCGAGCAGCTCGCGGGATTCGGGGCTGCGCACGTCCAGCGCGTGCTCGACGGGTTCGACGCGCTCGGTGAGGAACCGGTGGACGGCCTCGCGCAGCGGCCGCACGTGCTCGGGGACCGAGAACGCGCTGGTGAGAGCAGGCGGCTTCATTTCACCATCGACTTGTGCCGGCTGTGGTCGACGTCGTCGAGGGTCGCGGTCAGGAGCCGGTGCGCCTCCGCCGGGTCGGCCTCGAAGCCGGGCGTGTCGATGCACAGCTCGACCATGATCCCGTTGGGGTCGATGTAGTAGAGCGAGCGCAGGTAGTCGTGGTCGACCTCCATGTACGGCTCGACCCCGGCGGCCTGCATCCGGCCGCGCACCTCCTCCACCTTGGCGGCGGTGACGTTGAACGCGATGTGGTTCACCCAGCGGGGCAGCTTGTTGCCGATGGAGATCTCCGAACTCCAGCCCTCCCGCTCCCCGGCCTCGTGCAGGTCGAAGAACGCGATGCAGCTGCCGTCGCCCGTGTCGTGGAAGGTGTGGCGGAAGAACCCGCCGCTGGGCCCCGCCGCCACCTCCGTGTGGACGAGCGGGAACCCCATCAGGTCTTCGTAGAAGCGCGTGGTCGCCTCCAGGTCGCGGCATGCGTAGGCGACGTGGTGGATTCCGGGAGCGGGCACGTGTGTACCTCCGTGTCTAAAAGGTGGGAATTCTGTTTCAGAGGGCGGCTCAGCGGCCGGTGAACGATGGGGCGCGGCGTTCGGTGAACGCCTTCACGCCTTCGCGGAAATCCGCGGTGCCGTGCAGCAATGCCTGGTCGCTGGCCTCGTGGCGCAATATCGCGTCCAGGCTCTGGTGGCCGCCGGCGAGCATGGCCTTGGTGAACGCCACGGCCATGGGCGGCTGTTCGGCCAGCCTGCGGGCCACGTCCATGGCGGCCGGCAGCGCCTCCCCCGGCGCGGCCGGGTAGTCGGCCAGGCCGATGCCTACGGCCTCGTCCCCGCGCACCGGTTCGTCGAGGAGCAGCATCCGGCGGGCCCTGCCGTCGCCGACGCGCTTCGGCAGCGACCACAGCAGGCCCAGGTCCGCCATCAGCCCGAGGCGCGGGAAGGCGCAGCGGAACGTCGCGTCCTCGGCGGCGACGACGAGGTCGCAGGCCAGCGCCAGGGACAGGCCGGCGCCGACCGCGTGCCCTTCGACCGCGGCGACCACCGGCTTCGCGCCCGCCGCCAGGGTGCGGACGGTGCGGTGGAGCGCGTTCAGGTTGTCGTAGGTCCCGGTGACGGTCGCGTTCTCCAGGACGGCGACGTCGACCCCGGCGCAGAACGTCCCCTCCGACCCGGTGAGGACGAAGGCGCGGATCCGCGGATCGGACAGGTCCTCGTCCAGCCGCTCCTGCAGCGCCGCCATGGATTCGAGGGTGAACGCGTTCCGCTTCTCCGGGCGGTCGAGCTTGAGGACGCGCACCGCGCCGTCGTCGTCAAATGACAGCGTCACGTCACACCGCCGTCCAGCCGCCGTCGACCGACAGGACGCTGCCGGTGACATAGGCGGACGCGTCCGACGCCAGGTAGACGAGCGCTCCGTCCAGCTCGCCGGCGCGCCCGCCCCGGCCCATCGGGATGGTGCGGCGGATGTAGGCGCGGCCCTCCTCGGTGGCGAAGAGCTCCTGGCTCATCTCCGACTCGAAGTAGCCGGGCGCGATCGCGTTCACCCGGACGCCGTCGCGCGCCCACTGCGACGCCAGCTCGCGCGTGAGGTTGACGGCCCCGGCCTTGCTGGCGCAGTAGCCCCCGTGGGGGATCCGCTTGGAACCGACCAGCCCCAGCGCGGACGCGATGTTGACGATGCTGCCTCCGCCCTGCGCGGCCATCGCGAGACCAGCGTACCGGGCGCAGGTGTAGAGGCCGACCAGGTTGACCTCCAGAATGCGGCGGAAGTCGTCGGTGGTCTCCTGGGCGACGGTCTTGACGTGGGTCGTGCCGGCGTTGTTCACCAGCACGTCGAGGCGTCCCGCCCAGTCCTGCGCGCGGGCGACGAGGGCGCGCACGTCGGCCTCGACCGTCACGTCGGTCGTGACCGGCAGCACCCGGTCCTCGCCCAGGTCCTGTGCCAGTTCCTTGAGTTCCTGGGTACGCCGCGCCGCCGCCACGACCCGGGCTCCGCGCCCGGCCAGGCACTGGACGAACCGCCTCCCCAGGCCGGACGAGGCACCGGTGACGACCACGCCGCTGCCGGTGAGATCGAACAGATCTGGCTCCGCCACGCAATCCTCCTTATTCCTGTTCACGCGGAATCGGCCTGGGCGCTGCCGAGATAGGCGGCGAGGACTTCGGGATTCGCGCCTATCTCGGAGGGCGTGCCGACCGCGACGAGGCGGCCGAAGTCCAGGACGGCGATCCGGTCGCAGATGTCCATCACCACGCCCATGTTGTGCTCGATCAGCACCACGGTGAGGCCGAGGCGCTCATTGGCGTCGAGAATGGCGTCGACCATCGACTCGACCTCGTCGTGGGTCATTCCGGCGACGGGCTCGTCCAGCAGCAGGACGTCGGGCTCGGCGGCCAGGGCCCGGCACAGCTCGACCTGGCGCTGGGTGCCGCCCGGAAGCTCGCCCATCCGCGTGTCGCGGAGCGCGCCGAGACCGAACATCTCCAGGACCTCTTCGGCCTTGGCCCTGCTCTCGCGCTCTTCGCGCGCGGCCCATCCGTACCAGAGCATTCCGCGCAGGACGCCGGCGCGCTGCTTGCTGATGCATCCCAGCAGGACGCTGTCCAGGACGGTCATGGTGGGAAAGGACTCGACGTTCTGGAACGTCCGCCCGATGCCCCGCGCGTTGATGCGGTCGGGACGCGCGCCGCGGATTTCCTGGCCGCGATGGCGGATCGAACCCTGCTGCGGCCGGTACACGCCCGAGACGCAGTTGAAGAGCGAGGATTTCCCCGCGCCGTTGGGGCCGATGATTCCGAACGTCTCCCCTTCCCGGATCTCCAGCGAGACGCCGTCCAGGGATCTGACCCCGCTGAAATTGAGGGTGACGTCCTCGAGTTCGAGAACCGTGGTGGTCATCGGCCCGCCCTTTCCGCCGTCCGCCGGGCGCGCCGGCCGCTCATGTCCTGCCCGCCGAGGTAGTACTGCGCGACCCGCTCGTCGCCGGCGAGTTCGGCGGCCGGGCCGCCGGACACGATGCGGCCGCCCTCCAGCACGTAGCCGTACTCGGCGACCTCGAACGCCAGCAGCGCGTTCTGCTCGACCAGCAGGACGGTGGTGCCCTTGGCGTTGATGGCCCGGACGACGTCGCGGATCTCCTCCACGATGCGGGGCGCCAGGCCGAGGCTCGGCTCGTCCAGGACCAGCAGCCGCGGCTGGGTCATCAGCGCCCGGCCGATCGCGAGCATCTGCTGCTCTCCCCCGGACAGGAAGCCCGCCCGCTGCCCGAGCCGCTGCCGCAGGACCGGGAACAGGTCGAGGATCTCCTCGTAGGTCGCCTCCCGGCGTTCGTCGTCGCGGCGCAGGGTGTGCGCGCCGGTCAGGAGGTTCTCGCGGACGGTGAGGTTCGGGAAGACCTGGCGGCCTTCGAGGACCTGCGCCACCCCGCGCCGGACGACGGCGGACGCGTCGGCGCCCGTGATGGCGTCGCCGTCGATGCTGACCCGGCCCTGGTGGATCACGCCCTGGTGGGCCTTGAGGAGGCCGGAGACCGCGCGCAGCAGCGAGGTCTTGCCGGCGCCGTTCGGCCCGACCAGCGCGACGATCTTCCCGGCGGGCGCCGTCAGTGAGACGTCTTCGAGGACGACGCCGCCCGTCCGGTAGCCGACGGTGAGGTCCTCGACGGCGAGGCTCGCCGCCGCCTTCTTCTCAGGCGTCCGTGCGCTCTTGTCAGGCATCTGACCGCCCCTTCCGGCCGACCGCGTTCAGTACCCGTTCGGAGATCCCGGCGAGTCCCCGCGGCTCGAAGACCAGCACCGCCACGATGGCGAGCCCGTAGAGGCAGTTCGCGAGGACGTCGACCGACACGCCGCCGCCCGCCGACGGGGTGGTGCTGATTCCGGGAACGACGCCCGCAAGGAGCGTCACGACCTGCGGGATCGCGGTGACGAACACCGCGCCGGCGATGGCGCCGCGCAGCGACCCGACGCCGCCGATGATGATGATCGCGAGGAGCTCGACCGACATCATCAGGTCCCACTGGTCGGGGACCGCGTACGTCTGGTACGAGACCATCAGGGCGCCCGCGAGGCCCGCGTACGCGGCGGCGACGCCGAACGCCGCGCTCTTCATCCGGGCGACGGGGACGCCGACGACCCCGGCGGTCAGGTCCCGGTCGCGGATCGCCGCGAAGCCGCGCCCCGGCCGGGTGCGGCTGAGGTTGCGGGCCGCGACGGCCGCCACCGCGAGGACGGCGCACGCGAGGTAGAAGAACTGCTGGTCGCCGGTCAGCATGAACGGGCCGGCGATCACGTCGTCCAGCAGGTCGTGGCCGAAGATCTCGACGGGCTGCGCGGCGCGTCCCTTGGTGCCGCCGGTGAGGCCCTCCCAGACGTCCCACACGTACTCCGCGACGAACAGGACCGCGAGGGTGACGACCGCGAGGTAGAGCCCCCGCAGCCGGGCGGCGAACGGGACGACGAGCAGCCCGACCGCCGCGCTGACCAGGCCCGCCGCCGGCAGCCACACCCAGATCGGCAGCCCCTGGTCGGCGCCCAGCCAGATCGCGGTGTAGCCGCCGACCGCGACGAAGGCGGAGTGGCCGAGCGAGACCTGGCCGGCCAGCCCCGTCAGCACGTGGAGGCCGAGCGCGGCGATCGCGGAGATCGCCGAGAACACCGCGATCGCCTGCCACTGCGGCGTGCTGAACAGCGGGACGGCCAGGAGCACGACCACGGTCACGATGCGCACGCTGCGGGACGTCCACCGATGCTGCGGACGGCCCGTCAGCGCCGAAACGACGTCCGCGTCGGCACGGGTCTTCACGGTGGAGGTCATCAGATGCGCTCCGCCTCGTGGTGCCCGAAGAGCCCCGAGGGACGCAGCGTCAGGACCAGCAGCATCGCCACGTACGGAAGCACCACGTGCACACCGCCGTACTCCGCCAGGTAACCCGAGCCGAGCACCAGCATCAGCCCGACGCTCATGCCGCCGACGACCGCGCCCGCCAGCGAGTTGAACCCGCCGATCACGAGCGCGGGCAGGGCGCCGAGGGCGGTGTCGACCATGTCCGGGGAGACGCGGCGCGGGAACGCGCCGAGGAAGATCCCGCCGGCGACGGCCAGCACCCCGGCGATGCCCCAGGACACGGTCTGGACCCAGCGCATGTTGATGCCCTGCGCCAAGGCGGCCTCGTGGTGGTCCGCGGCCGCGCGCAGGGCGAGGCCGTAGCGGGTCCGCTGGAAGAACAGCCAGAGCGCGGCCAGCAGGACGAGGGAGACGCTGATGATCCAGACGCCCGTCCACGAGAGGGCGACGCCGCCTATGCGGAGCACGCCCCGTCCCATCGGCCCCTCGGTGGACCCGCGCGGGTTGACGCCCCACGCCATCGCGACCACCGCCTGCCCCATCACCGACAGGCCGAGCGTCGCCATGATCACGACGTAGAGGGAGCGTCCCGCCAGGCGGCGCAGGATGACCTTCTCGCACACGATCGCGAGCGCCACCATGCACACCAGCGCGACCAGGACGCCCCAGCCGAACCCGTACGGGACGAGCGCCGCGACGATGTAGGCGCTGATCATCACGAACACCGGGTGCGCGAAGTTGAACACGCCCGAGCTCTTGAACACCATGACGAAACCGAGGCCGATGAGCGCGTAGATGCAGCCCAGGGCCATGCCCTGGAAGCTCAGCTGGAGGAAGTTGTCCATGATCGCCTCAGTGGCCCGTCAGCTCTTGGAGCCGTCGGCGAGCCGCCACTTGCCGGCGAGGTCCGTCGCGCCGAAGCCGGTGACCGGCACCGGAACCCCGGTCTTGGTGTCGATCTTGTTCATCCGCGTCTGCCGCGAGGGGATCCGGCTGTCGGCGTCGCCCGAGCCGTACTTGAGGTCGGGGCTCAGCCCGTTCGTCGTGACGCTCAGCCCGGACATGGCGGCCACCACGCCCTTCTGGGTGAGGTCCTTGTCCTTGCACGCCTTCTCCAGCGCGGCGACCGCGACGGACGCGTCCACCCAGCCGGCGATGACGAGCTGGTCGGGCTTGGTGCCGGGCGCGACCTTCTCGACGTTCTGCTTCACCTCGGCCATCGCGGGGACGTTCTCGGTGTAGAGGACGCTGCTGGTCACCACGTGCAGCTTGTCGACGAGGCGGCCGAGCTGCTTCGCCATCGCGGTCTCGTAGCCGGAGTCGACGGTCAGCCAGTGCGGCGAGTAGTCGAGCTGGGACGCCTGGCTGAGGATCGGCCCGGTCTTGGAGGCGATGCCGTGGATCCACACGGTCTCGGCGCCGGCCTTCTTCATCTTCAGGACCTGGGCGGTGAGGTCCTCCGCCTTCACGTCGTAGGCGGCCTCGGCGACGACCTCGATGTCCGGGTCGTTGGTCTCGACGTAGCGGACGGCCTTCTGGCCCTCCTGCCCGAACGCGTCGTCCTGGTAGATGACGCCGACCTTGAGCTTGCCGTCCGAGCCGGCCTGCTCCTTCTTCGCCCAGTCGAGCCCGTTGATGACGTACATCGGGAACGGGGTGGTGAACAGGTAGACGTTCTCCAGCTTGATGACCTCCGCGGCGCTGGTCGCGGCGAGCGTCGCGATGCCGTCGCGGGCGATCTGCTGGCTGAGGCCGTAGATGCTCGTCGCGCCGAGCAGCTGCCCGATCATGACGATGTCCTTGACGTTCGCGCGGTACGCCTGCACCGCCACGGCCGGGTCGTACTTGGTGTCGGCGCGGACGGACTTCAGCTGCCGCCCGCACACGCCCCCGGCCGCGTTGGCCTTGGCCAGGCGCGCGTCGAACCCGGCGGCGCCGGCGATGGCGCCCGCGGCGACGGGGCCGGTGTAGCCGTTGAAGAGGCCGATCTTGATCTCGTCGTCGGTGACGCCGGCGTCGACCTTGACGCCGTCCTTGCTGGTCGACGCTCCCGGGGTGGCGCAGGCGCCGGCGAGCGCGGCGGTGACCGCCAGGGAGATGCAGGCGAGTCGTGTTTTCACAGGGGGTACCTCGTCATCCGCTGAAGGCTGCCGGGAATGGTGGGTGGGTTGCTATTCGTGGGGGTGCGAAGCCGCGGCTCGCAGGTGCGACCGGCGGCGTATGAGCGTGGCGGTGACCGCGACGACGACCACGGCCAGCAGGAGCGCCGATTCGGGCAGGCCGGCGAGATCGTCGATTCCCGCGAGGTGGTCGATGGAGACGCGTCCGGGCCCGGTCAAGAGAAGGGTGAGCGCGGCGGCCGCGAAGACAGCGGGCAGCTCGACTCCCTTGTCGCTCTCCCACAGGCCGTTGGGGACGTGGAGCGAGGCGGCCACGAGCATCACGCCGACGACCGTCGCTGCGGCGGCGGGCGTGAGGAACCCGGCGACCAGCGCGAGCCCTCCCGCCACTTCGAGGGCTCCGGCGAGGGTCGCCATGGGCCGTCCCGGACGGAACCCGCCCTTCTCGAAGGCGAGCGCGGTCTGCGCCAGGCCCGGACCGTCCAGCAGGCCGAACTTCTTCAGCCCGTGACCCGTGAGGTAGAGCCCGAAGACCGTCCGCAGCGCGAGGAGCCCGATGTCGGCCGACGTGCCCGTCATGCCAGGCGCGCCGTGGTCCAGGCGACGATCAGGTCGGCGAGTTCGGCGCGGGCGGCGTCTCTCCCGTCCTTGCCGCCTCCATTCCTGCGGAAGTAATGGTCGCCTGCGATGACGTGGGATTCCTTGTCCTCGGATCCCAGCGCTTGGAGGATCGCGTCGGCGTCGCTGGGGAAGACGCCGGTGTCCATGTCGGCGTTCACCACGAGCGCGGGCTCCTTGATGCGCGCGAGGTGCGGCGTCGCCCGGGTCTCGGAGTCCTCCAGGCTCCAGAGGGAGAGCCAGGTCCGCAGCGTGCAGGTGCCGGCGATGCCGAAGACCGAGGCGTTGGCGCGGGCCGGCTCGCCGGCGTAGCAGGAGTTGGGAGGACGCCGGGTGGGCTCGATCGTGGCGTCCACCATGCGCGGGTCGGCCCAGGTGCGGTGGACGTTGAACAGGCGGTCGCCGGACCCCGCGTCGCGGAGGCGGCGCATCTCGTCCTTCACCCAGCGCGTGATGCGGTGGTTGCGCCGTGTCTGGGCCTCGCGGTACCGGGCGAGGAACTCCTCCGAGTAGGGCGCCGGGTTGCCGGGGTCGAACAGGCTGAGCGCGGGGTCGGTCGAGACGGGGTCGGACTCGTCCACGACCGACGGGTCCATCCAGGCCGTGAGGACCTCGGGACGGCCGAGGTGCGCGGCCGTCGAGATGTAGGCGTCGCCCGCCGGGAGGTCCAGCACGCCGCGCGCGGGCCGCATGCCCTCCAGCGGCGTGACGTTGGGCTCCTTGGCCTGCGACTGGTAGGCGGCCATCAGAGATCCGCCGCCGGAGTTGCCCAGCAGGACGACCTGCTCGACGCCCGCCTCCTCCCGCAGCCACCGGACGCCCTGCCCGATGTCGACGAGGGCGTGGTCGAGCAGGAAGTGGCTCTCGGCGCCCCGGAAGCGCGTGTTCCAGCCCAGAAAGCCCAGGCCGCGCTCGGCGACGAAGTCGGCGAGGTAGTGCTCGGAGAAGTCGACCGAGTAGTGCGTCGCGATCAGCGCGATCTTCGGCGTCCGGCCGGCCGGGCGGTGGTACAGCCCCTGGCACGGGTGTCCCCCGGCGCCGGCCCGTTCCGCCGTGGGCGAGGCGAGGCCGACGAAGAGTTGCTCCACCGCCATGGTGATACTCCCAAAGTAAACCTGACGTCGTATTCGTACCTTAGCCGCGGGTTCAGGGGATGTCCATACGTTGATCTGGGCAGATTCACCGTCCGGCGGCCGCTCGCGCGGGCGGGTGCGGACCGGTCAGGGACGGCCGGTGGGCAGCCAGGGCGGCCGGGTGCGCTCGTGGGCGGCGATGGCCTCGTGCCGGGCGAGGGTCAGGTCGATCTCGTCCAGCCCGTTGACGAGCCGGTGATGCGCCGAGTCGTCCAGCTGGAAGGGGACGCCGCCGATCCCGGCGGCCGGGCAGTGGACGGAACGTTCCATCACGTCCACGACGATCTCGGTCGCGGGGTCGTCTGTCGCGGCGGCGAGGAGCGCGCGGACGACGTCGGGCGCGGCCTGCACCGGCACCAGGCCGCTGTTCGGCAGGTTGCCGCGGAAGATGTCCGCGAAGCCGGGCGCGACGATCGCGCGGAAGCCGTAGTCGCGCAGCGCCCAGGGCGCGTGCTCGCGGGACGACCCGCACCCGAAGTTCGGGCCGCTGACCAGGATCGGCGCCCCGCGGTACTCCGGCCGGTTCAGCACGAACCCCGGGTCGCGGCGCCATTTCTCGAACAGGCCGTCCTCGTAGCCGGTGCGCTCGACCCGCTTCATCCAGTGCGCCGGGATGATCTGGTCGGTGTCCACATCGCCGCGGTCGAGCGGGACGGCACGGCCGGCGACCCGCGTGACGGGCTCCATCAGCGCGCCTCCGGAAGATCGGCGGCACTCGCCAGGTGGCCGAGCACGGCCGAGGCCGCGGCGGACTCGGGCGAGACCAGGTGGGTGCGGGCGCCGGGCCCCTGGCGCCCCTCGAAGTTGCGGTTGGACGTGGACGCGCTGCGCGTCCCCGGCGCCACGACGTCCCCGTTCATCCCGACGCACATGGAGCACCCGGACGAGCGCCACTCGAACCCGGCGGCGCGGAACACCTCGTCCAGCCCCTCCTCCTCGGCCCGCCGCTTGACCCGCGTGGAGCCGGGGACGACCAGCGCGCGGACGGTCGGCGCGATCCGGCGGCCGCGCAGCACCCCGGCGGCGGCGCGCAGGTCGGCGAGCCGGCCGTTGGTGCACGAGCCGATGAAGACGGTGGAGATCGCGATGTCGCGCAGGGCGGTGCCGGGCGCGAGGTCCATGTAGTCCAGCGCGCGTTCGGCGGCGGCGCGCTCGGCGGGATCGGCGAAGGACTCCGGGGCGGGCACCGTCCCGTCGATGCCGGTGGTCTGCCCGGGGTTCGTCCCCCAGCTCGCCTGCGGGCCGATCGCGGACGCGTCGATGACGACCTCCCGGTCGAAGGCCGCGCCGTCGTCGGTGCGGAGGGTGCGCCAGTCGTCCAGCGCGCGTTCCCAGAGGCGCCCGCGCGGGGAGCGCTCGCGGCCCTCCAGGTAGGCGAAGGTGGTGGCGTCGGGGGCGATCATGCCGCTGCGCGCCCCGGCCTCGATGGCCATGTTGCACACGGTCATGCGCCCCTCCATCGGCAGCGCCGCGATCGCCTCGCCCCGGTACTCGATGAGCGCGCCGGCCCCTCCGGCGGTGCCGATCCTGGCGGTGATCGCGAGCGTGAGGTCCTTGGCGGCCGTGCCGGGACGCGGCGTCCCGCGCAGCGTCACGGCCATCGCCCGCGGCCGGGGCATCCAGAGGGTCTGCGTGGCCAGGACGTGCTCGACCTGGCTGGTCCCGATGCCGAACGCGATCGCGCCGAACGCGCCGAGCGTGGCGGTGTGGCTGTCGCCGCAGACGATCGTCATGCCCGGCTGGGTCAGGCCGAGCTCAGGGCCGATGACGTGCACGATGCCCTGCCCCGGCGAGCCGAGCGGATGCAGCTCGATGCCTGCGTCGCGGCAGTTGTCCTGCTGGATCCTCAGCTGCCGGGCGCTCAGGCCGTCCAGCAGGGACAGCGCCTCGGGCGAGGTGGGCACGTTGTGGTCGGCGGTCGCCACGGCGAGGTCGGGCCGCCGGACGGGGCGTCCGGCCAGCCGCAGCCCCTCGAACGCCTGCGGCGAGGTGAGCTCGTGCAGCAGCTGCAGGTCGATGTAGAGGAGGTCGGCGTCGCCGCGCTCGATGACGTGCCGGTCCCAGACCTTGCCGGCGAGCGTTGCAGGGGTCACGGTTCACTCCAGGAATGCGCGGCGGCGGCCCCGGCGGGCCGGCCGGTCCGGGCCGGTCAGTCCGGGTCGGCCCGCCAGTAGATCGCCCGATACCACATCTCGCCGAGGGTGCGGACGGCGTCCTCGTCGTCGATCTCGGCGTCCTCGCCCGCCCCGGCGAGCAGGTCGTAGCAGAACTGGTTGAGCATCGCGACGATCGCCCTGGCCGTGAGCTGCGGATCGGCGCCGGGGCAGTACCCCTCCCGCTGGGCCCGCCGGACGCTCTCGGCGATGCCCTGGACGGCGTCGTCGCACAGCTCCCGCCAGTGCCCCGCGAACTCCTCGTTGATCATGGCGAGCTGGAAGACGCCCACCATCTCGGCGAGCCGCTCGCGGTAGGTCTCCCAGTGCGCGCGCGCCGACTCCATGACGCGCTCGCGGTGCGGGACGCCGTGCTTGTAGGCGACCACGGCACGCGCCTTGGCCTCCTTGCGGAAGTCGTCCGCCCAGTGGGCGAGCAGGTCTTCCTTGGAGTCGTAGTAGTTGTAGAAGGAGGCGGGCGAGCGTCCGGCCTCCTGCGCTATGTCGGCGACCGTCATCGCGAGGAAGCCCTTGCGGGCGATGATCCGGCGCGCGGCCGCCTCGATGGCGGCGAGCGTCTTGCGCCCGCGCCGGGTCGGACGGGGGGTCTGATCCTTCTCCACACCTGAACCTAACATCGGGTTTTCTCCCGCTGAACACGCCGCGCTGGGGAGCGCGCCGGACGGCCTGCCGGAGCCTCGGACACGGCCAGATATGAATCTGATGTTAGCATCATATGCGCCGACCGGTTTCCCGGGCTCCCCCGCCGCCGACCGGGTGCGCCGCTGACCGCAGAGCCGGAAATGACGGCTGCATGTGGCCACGCCGTGCCAATGCCGGGCGGGCTCAGCGGGGTAGGTCTCGACCATGCGCGAGAGCACCCCGGTCGTCGTCATCGGAGCGGGTCCGGCGGGACTCACCCTGGCCAACCTGCTCCGGCTGGCCGGCGTCGGCTGCGTGGTGCTTGAGCGGCAGAGCCGGTCCCATGTGGCACGGCGCCAGCGCGCGGGCGTGCTCGACTACGCCAGCACGCGGATCTTCGAGGAATGGGGGCTCGCGGAGACCCTGCTGGCCGGCATGCCCGAGGACCGCGTCCTCGAAATCCGCGTCGACGGCGAACCGCACCTCCTGGACATGCGCGCCCTCTCGGGCGGCAGGACGGGCCGGGCCATCCCGCAGCAGGTACTCGTCGCGCGCCTCATGGCCGCCTTTCTCGACGGCGGCGGCGACCTGCGGTTCGACGCCGGCGAAGTGACCCCGCACGACCTCGACGGCACCGCCCCCAAGGTCACCTATCGCGACGCGGACGGGACCCTGCATGAGATCGCCTGCGACTACATCGCGGGCTGCGACGGTTACCACGGCGTCACCCGGGAGAGCGTGCCCGCCGAAGCCATGACCACCTACTCCTACGACCACGGCATCGGGTGGTTCACCGTCCTCGCCGACGCCCCGCCGCCGCGCCGCCCGCTCTTCGCGATCAGCGCCCACGGCTTCGCCGCGCAGTTCCCGCGCGGTCCGGCGGCCTGCCGCCTCTACCTCGAATGCGCCCCGGACGACATGCCGGCCGACTGGAACGACGACCGGGTCTGGGAGCAGTCGCGGCTCCGCCTCGGCGACGACGCCCTGCCCACCGGTCCGATCACCGATAAGGCTGTCGTGGAGATGCGCAGCTTCGTCGTCGACCCGATGCGGTACGGGAGGCTCTTCCTCGTCGGGGACGCCGCGCACATCATCACGCCCATGGGCGGCAAGGGGATGAACCTCGCGATCGCCGACGCCGACGTCCTCGCCCGCGCACTTCGCGCGGCCGTGCACGACGGCGATGAGGAGCCGCTCGCCGCGTACTCCGCCACCTGCCTCAGGAGGGTGTGGAACCAGCAGGAGTTCTCCCGCTGGCTGACCGAACTGACGCACGAGGCCGGTGACTCCGCGCTCGCCGGGACGTTCCGCCGCCAACTGGCCAGGGCCCGGCTGGACCGGCTGTTCGCGTCCGGTCCGGCGGGCCGGGCGTTCGCCGACCTCATGGCGGGCGGCTGACGTCGGACGTTCAGCGCGGCTGCCGGGAGCCACCGGCCTAGGCGTCGCGGATGTGCAGGAGCAGGGCGGCGGCCGTGAGCGTCGCGGCGGCCCATCCGGCGGTCACGCCGAGACCGGCCCAGGGGCCGATGGGCAGGCCGCGGACGTCGCCGGTCGCCTGGACGGCGAGCCCCACGCTCGGCCCGATCCGCTGCAGCGGCCGCTGCCAGTGCGGATCGCCGATCACCTGGGCGAGGACGGGGAAGAGGTAGAGCAGCCCGAGGACGACCCCGATCCCGGTCGCGGAGTCCCGCAGGACGGTGGCGACGCCGAGGCTGAACAGGGCGATCAGGATCAGGTAGAGGATCGACCCGGTTGCCGCGCGCAGGGTCGGCCCGTCGGCCAGGGACAGGGCGGGGTGGCCGTGGGCGTCCGTGAATCCGCGGCCGGGCAGGGTGAGCCGTCCGGCCAGCAGCGACCCGAGTACCGCGACGGTCCCGGCCGCGGCCACGCTGCCGGTGAGGACGACGGCCTTGGCCGCGAGTGCGGTGATCCGATGCGGCGTCGCCGTCAGGGTGGTCCGGATCATGCCCGTCCCGTACTCGCCGGCGATGACCAGGACGGCCAGGACGGCGACCGGCGCCTGACCTATCTGGACGCCGATGAGGCTGAGCCTGGTCACGTCGCCGCCGCAGCCCGCGGACGTGCATGTCACCACCGACGTCACCGCCGCGCTGAGGGCCACCGTCGCCGCGATGCTGCCGAGCAGCAGCCATCGAGGGGCGGCGACGGTCCGCAGCTTCGTCCATTCCGCGTGGAGGGCCGGTGTCATGCGTCCCTCCGGTGGAGAAGGACGGCCGCCACCGCCAGGCTGACCAGCGCGTAACCGGCCAGAACGGCGAGCCCGGCCCACGGTGCCAGCGGATAGTAGCCGTTGGACGGCGTGTAGACGCTCGCGACCTGGTGATGCTCCACCAGCGTCTGCTGGACGGCGAAGGCCGCCGCCGGTGTCACCCGGCCCAGCCAGTTCGACACGCTCGCCGGCATGAACGGGATGGCCATCAGGATGTAGGGCAGGACGACGGCGGCGATGACGCCGGTGACCGCACCGGCACCGTGCCGGAGGATCGTGCCGATGGAGAGGGCCAGGATCGAAGCTGCCGCGAGCAGCGCCGCGATCCCGAGCTGCAGGCGCAGTTCGGTCGAAGCGGCCACCGGGAAGATGTAGACGCCGTTGGCCCGGGCGAGCCGCTCGCCGAGCGGAATCGCGGCGGCCGCTCCCGCCAGCCCGGTGACGAACGTGACGGCTCCCAGCACGATCGCCTTGGCCATCAGCACCCGAGGCCGCCGCGGGCTGGCGGCGAGAGTGACATGGATCAGGTCCGTCCTGTACTCCGTGGTGACGAACAGCGACCCGACGACGATCACCGCGATCAGCGCGGTGAACGTGCCGGTGAGGATCTCTCCGAGGGTGCCGCCGGTCGGCAGGGTCTCGCGGACGGCGGGCGCTATGTCCCCGGCGCCGGTCACCGTGAAGCGGCCGTCAGAGCCGGTGAACGAACCCGACGTGTTCTCCGGGTAGCCGGCGAAGGTGGGCGATTCGGGTCCGATCTGGTCGCCCGTCCAGCCGCCGCCCGTCCAGCGCCCCTGGACGCGAAGATCCCCGAAGACGGCCGTGGACACGCTGCCGCGCGTGCTCTTGCCGTGCACGGAAGGCGGGGACGCGACGAACGGCCCGGCCTGCGCGGTCGGCCCGAGCCCGCTCACCTGGACGGCGCCCACCTTTGTCCAGTTCGCACCGTCGGCGGAGGCGTAGCCGGTGATCGTGGCGCCTGAGCGCTCCAGCCGCAGCCGGCGCGGGGACGCCGCGGAGACGGGGCTGGGGATGCCCGCGATGTCGTTGACGTAGCCGTGCTGCATCCGCACGCCGTGGCCGCCGGTGACCATGATCGCGGCGTAGGGCGATCCCTGGCGGGTGCCGTCCTTGATGATGAGCCCGGCCTTCGCCCACGGCACGCCGCCGGGCCGCAGCTCGGCGGGACCGGTGGGGATGCTGCTCGTGAGCGCGGAAACGGACACCGTGATGCCGCCGTCTCCGGCCAGCGGCCGATGCACGAAGTAGAAGCTGTCGGTGACCGGCCCGCCGCCGGGCCCGGTCGGGACGGGCGGCGCGCCTTTCTGATCGCTGCTGACCCCGGCGAGCAGGGCGAACAGCACGACCAGGAGCGCCGCCGCCACCAGGCCGGTCACCCATCCGGGGACCGTCCGGAACTTGGTCCACTCCGCGTGCAGCAGCCGGGGGAAGCCGTCCCGCCCGCCGGACCGGTGAATTCGACTCATGGCCCCCGGTTCTACGCGGCGGCCGGTTCCGTCCGGGTCGCGGCGGCCGCGACCCGGCTGCGACCTCGGGCCTGGCATCGTTGGCGGCATGGCACCTCGACCCGGCGGCCGGTCCCGCCGCGCCGCCCGCTCTACCCGCACGGCGGACGGGGGCGAGCGGCGGTGAGGGTCCTCGTCGTCGAGGACTTCGAGGTCCTGGCGCGCTCCGTCGGGACCGGGCTGCGCCGCGAGGGCATGGCGGTCGACGTCGTCCTGGACGGGGCCGACGCCCTCGACCGGCTCGCCGTCACCCGCTACGACTTCGTGGTCCTCGACCGCGACCTGCCCGGCGTCCACGGGGACGAGATCTGCCGGCGGCTCGCCGGCGACCGCCGCGAGACCCGCGTGCTGATGCTCACCGCGTCCGGCACGGTCCAGGACCGCGTCGACGGGCTGGGCCTCGGCGCCGACGACTACCTGCCCAAGCCGTTCGCGTTCGCCGAGCTCGTCGCCCGCGTCCGCGCCCTGGCCCGCCGCGCCTCCCCGCCGCTGCCGCCGACCCTGGCGTGCGGGGACGTCACGCTCGACCCGGCCCGCCGCACCGCGTTCCGTGCCGGGCGGCGGCTCGAGCTGAGCCCGCGGGAGTTCGGCGTGCTCGAATGCCTGCTCGCCGTGCCTGGCCTGGTCGTCTCCGCGGAGGAACTGCTCGAACGCGTCTGGGACGAGGCCGCCGACCCGTTCAGCAGCGCCGTCAAGCACACCGTGCACCGGCTGCGGGCGAAGCTCGGCGACCCGCCCGTGATCGAGACCGTCCGCGAAGGCGGCTACCGCATCGGACCGTCATGACCGCCCCGCTGCCGGCGAGAAGGTCGTTGCAGGCGCGGCTCGCGCTCGCCTACGCGGCCGGTGTCTACGCCGCCGGGGTCTTCGTGCTCGTCGTCGTCGCGGTCCCGCTCGCCAGCGTCGACGCGGGCACGCCCAAAGGCGGGCCTTCGACGAGCGGGCCCGCCGAGAACGGGCCCGGGATCGGCCTGGCCCAGCTCCTCGCGGGTTCGGCCGTCGCCCTGGTCGTCCTGGTTCCCGTCGCGCTGGCCCTCGGCTGGTTCGTCGCCGGACGGTTCCTGCGCCCGCTGCGCGCCATCACCGCCACCGCCCGGAGCATCTCCGCCGGAGACCTCCACCGGCGCCTCGGCCTCGGCGAACCCGCGGACGAGCTGACCGAGCTCGGCCACACCCTGGACGACCTGTTCGCCCGCCTCCAAGCGTCCTTCGACGCCCAGCGCCACTTCGTCGCCAACGCCTCCCACGAGCTGCTCACCCCTCTCACCGGCCTACGCACCCTCCTTGAGGTCGCCCTCGCCGACCCTGATGCCGACACCGGCGCCCTCCGCTCGGCGTGCGAGGAGGCGCTCGCGCTCGGCGGGCACCAGGAGCGGCTCGTCCAGGCGCTGCTCGCCCTGGCCACCAGCGAACGCGGCGTCACCCGCTGGGACACCGTCGACCTCGCCCAGATCACCGAGGAAGTGCTCGCCTCCCGCCGCGACCATGCGGCGGAGAAGGGCATCGGCCTCGCCGAACACCTCGCGCCGGCGCTGACGGCCGGGGATCCGGGACTGGTCGAGAGCCTCGTCGCGAACCTCATCGACAACGCCATCCGCCACAACCACGCGGCGGGGCACCTGCGGATCACCACGCAGACCTCTGGTGCGCAGGCGTTGCTGACGGTCGCCAACACCGGGCCCGTCATCCCCGACGACCAGGTCCAGCGCCTCTTCCAGCCCTTCCAGAGGCTGGCGCCCGCCCGGGACGGCCGTCGCGACGGCTACGGCATCGGCCTCGCCATCGTCAACGCCGTCGCCCATGCCCACCACGCCACGCTCATGACCACCGCACGTCCCGAAGGCGGGCTTTCCGTCACGGTCCGGTTCGCGGACGGGACCGGCGGCGTCACGCCCGGCGCGGGAACGGCGGGGCCTCCCCGCTCCAGGCGGCCCGGAGCAGGCGCGTGACGCCGTCGCGGGTGACGGGTGCGGGGTTCGCGGACGGGGCGTTCACGACCTGCTCGCAGATGGGTTCGATGTCGCTCTCCGCCATGCCGAGCCCGTGCAGCGAACGCGGCGCGTCCAGGGAACCCGCGAGGTCCCAGAGGCGGCGGGCGGGGTCGTCCGCGTCCAGCGCTCGTGCCAGGGCTTCGGTCGCCTCGGGGGCGGCGGGCTGGTTGTAGGTGAGGACGTGCGGCAGCACCACGGTGTGGGTCGCCGCGTGCGGGAGGTCGAGCGTCCCGCCGAGGGCGTGGCACAGCTTGTGGTGCAGGGACATGGTCGTCGCGCCGAGCGCTGCGCCGCACAGCCAGGACGCGTACAGCGCCGTGGTGCGGGCGCCGGGGTCGCGGCCGTCGGCGAACACGGCGGGGAGCCCCTGGGTCATCGCGCGCACGCCCTCCTGGGCCATCAGCGAGACGACCGGGGAGCGGTCGGGTGCGTAGAGCGCCTCGACCGCGTGGGCGACGGCGTTGAATCCGCTGGTCACCGACATGCCGACCGGGAGCCCGAAGGTGAGTTCCGGGTCGTACAGGACGCTCGCGGGCAGCACCCGCGGGTCCTTCCCGGTCCGTTTGCGGCCGTTCTCGGTGAGGCCCCAGACGGCGGTCATCTCCGAGCCCGAGTAGGTCGTCGGGACGGCGATCACCGGCAGGCCGTGCTCCAGCGCGACGGCCTTCGCCAGGCCGACGGCCGATCCCCCGCCGACCGCCACGCAGCAGTCGGCGCCGAGCCCGGCGGCGCGGTCGCGGGCGCGCCGCGCGATCTCGACCGGGACGTGCATGCGCGCTTCGGCGAACACTCCGGCGGATCGCTCGCCGAGCGCGTCCGCGATGGTCTCCGCGGTCGCGCGCCGCCCCGGTGAGCAGAGCACCAGAGCGCGCCGCGCGCCCAGCCGGTCGACCTCCTCGGGGACGGACGCGACGACGCCGGACCCGAAGCGCACCCGCATCGGAAGCGCGTCGTAGGAGAAGGCGGCCTGGACCATGCTCACGCTTCCCGGTCGGCGGTGCCGGTTTCGGTGTCGGGGCGGAGGACGACGTCGAAGTTCACCGTGCGGAACGGGTTGGGCAGTCCGGCGGCCGCCGCGCGCTCGGGGTCGTCGACGGTGGGGAACTCGCGCACGAGGCTGGGCTTGACCCCGAACACGGCGTCGGAGTCGATGAACGGCGTCCCGGCGACGAACAGGTGGGTGGTCACGGTGCGGTAGCCGGGCGCCGACACCTCGAAGTGGATGTGCGCGGGCCGGTTCGCGTGCCGGGCCGTCGCCTCCAGCAGCCGCCCGACCGGGCCGTCCTGCGGGATCGGGTAGTGGCGGGGGACGATCGAGCGGAACCAGAACCTTCCCTCGCCGTCCGCGGTGAACAGCCCGCGCAGGTTCAGGTCCGGCTGGACGCCGGGTTGCTGCACGTCGTAGAAGCCCTCGTCGTTGGCCTGCCACACGTCGACCGTGGCGTCCGGGACGGGCCGTCCGTCCGGGCCCGCCACGCTGCCGGTGACCAGGCACGGGACGCCCTTGCCGTCCTCGGCGATGTCGGCGCCCAGCTCCCGGCGCGGGGACGCGACCATGTGGAACGGGCCCTCGACCGTCGACTCGGTCAGCCCGCCGCCCGCCCGGTTGTTGAGGGTCTCGACCAGCATCGAGGCGCCGAGCACGTCGGAGAGCAGGATGAACTCCTGCCGGGTGCTGGTGCACGCCTGCCCGGTCGCGGTGAGGAACTCGATCGCCGCGGCCCACTCCCGTTCGGTCAGCTCGACGTCCTTGACGAAGTCGTGCAGATGCCGCACGAGGGAGGTCATGACCTGCCGCAGACGCGGGTCGGGAGTGGCGGCGAAACTGGCGGCGACCACGTCCGCCGACCGCTCCTCGCTGAACAGCTCGGACGAGGGCGGATGCGCCGGGCCGGCGGCGGGGTCTGGTGCGTCGTCCGACATCTCGCTCCTTCCGCGGCGCCCGGATCGCCGACGGCCACCGTACCGGCCACGGGCACGGGGCAGGGGCAGGGGCGCGGATGGCGGAGACTGGAGTCGTGATCGAGTTTCGGATTCGTGCTCCGCAACCCGGCGACGGCGCGGGGGTCGCGGTGGCGTGGTGCGATTTCGCCGAGTTCTACCAGGAGATCAATCCGGAGTCGTTCCGGTCGCCGAACCGCGACGGCCTGGACGCCTGGCTTGAGGGCAAGCTGCTGACCGACGACGAGGACAGATTCGTCCGGGTGGCCGACCTCGGCGGGGAAGCGGTCGGCTTTGTCGGCGCGGCGTTCATGGAGCCGCATGAGGACGCGGATCGCCAGCTCGTCCGGGAACTCGCGCAGCCCCGGGTCTTCGTCAACGCGCTCGCCGTTCAGCGCGGCCATTGGCGGTCCGGGGCCGGGGCGGGTCTGATGACGGCGGTGGAGCAGTGGGCCAGGGCGCGAGAAGCGCACCTGATCACCTTGGACACTTACGCCGCCAGCCCGGTATCGGTTCCGTTCTATGAACGCCGGATGGGATACCAGCGGCAGGGCATCATCTTCGGTAAACGGCTCCGCTAATCGGCGCGGGCGGTTCGGCGCGGAGGCGGGCAATTTCGTTCGCCTCGACTCGGTGCCGTTCGCGAGAGTGAACGGTGACATCGGCAGGACGGTCGGCAGCGCACCCGTCGCGAGCAGCACCGTGCCGAGGAGGTCAGGACACCGGGTGCCCTTTCACTTCCTTCGGGAATTCAGGTGATCCGCGTGTTACTGGACCTGCAGGTCGACACAGGCGTAGAAGGCGTTGCCGGTGTCGGCGATGTTCCAGACCGCCAGCACCTTCTGCCGGCCGGTCACCCCGCCGAGATTGACGGTGTGGGACGAGCTCTGCGGGCTGAACTTCCCGAGGCTCCTGCCGCCGAGGAAGTACTCGTAGTCCCGGGTGGCGTGGCGGGCGGTGAACGTCCAGGAGAAGGTCACCGAGTTGCCGACCGAGGTGGCGCGCCACGGCTTGCTGTCGTCGTCGAGATCGGAGAACCGGCCGTTTCCGCCGCTGCAGCTTTGCAGGCCTTTCGGCCCTTCGACGCTCTGCGGCTCCCACTGGATCTGTCCGCACTGGACGATTCTTTGCGCGCACTGGGCCTGCCGGCTCAGCGGCGAGGAGACATAGCCGTGGGCGTAGGCCGAGGTGGCGGGCAGCACCACGGCGACGAGGGGGGCGATTCCCACGCCGGCCGCGACGGCGGCGAGCTTGCGCCTTGATGATTTCATGCGGGGGGTCCTTGCTTTTCGGGGTGGGTGATCAGGCTTCTGTCGCGGGGCCTTTTTAGATCGGCGGGCGATGGAGGGGAGCGAGGCATGTTGACTCCATCAATAGGAAATTTCCTATTGGATAGTTGAACGTTAACCGTGGGTCCGATAAGGGGCAAGGCTTCGCTGGTGAGCGCGGATTGGCACGGGACATGCCCCCGCAGGCCAGCGACCGAACCACTTCTCGGCCCGCGAAATAATCGTCAGACTCTCCCGACTTTCGGGCGATCGATCGGCAACTTCTGCCTACCGGGGTGATTCGCGGAGTCCGGGCCCGGCGGGAAGGGGGCGCAGGCCGGGGGCGAGCGCGAGGGTGACGGCCACCGAGGCGGCGGCCATGATCGCCATCGCGGTCGCCGGGGATGTCACCTGCGCCGCGCCGCCCGCCAGGGCCGCGCCGACGCCCTGCATGGTGAGCATGCCGGACGCCTGCAGCCCCAGGGCGTGGCCGTGCATGGAGATCGGGGTCAGGGCCATGAGGCGTTCTTGAAGGAGCAGTGTCGCGGCGTAGCCGATGGAGGCGAGGAGGACGGCCGCCGATCCGAGCGGCAGCGGCGGGTCCACGGCGAACAGCAGGTACGGGGCGGCCAGCAGGAGGCGCAGCGCCGGGCCGAGGCGTTCGCGGAGGCGATGCGGGACGAACCGTCCCGTAACGGTGTCGCCGATCAGCATCCCTACGGCCGCCACGGCGAGCAGGAGCCCCGCGTGATGCGGGGAGTAGGAGACGAAGAGCGCCTCGCAGCCGACGATCAGGCCGTTCGGCACCCACATCGCGAGGTAGGTGTAGAGGCGCGGCGTGGAGGAGAGCAGGTGCGCGTTGGTGCGCCAGGTCAGGGCGAGGCTCGGACGGCCGGCGGCCCGGGGCGGGCGCCGGCTCAGCCCGGCGAGCGCCGTCACCGCGGTGAGCAGATAGAGCACGGCCCCGGTGAGCAGCGCGCCCCGCGGCGAGAGCGCGACGACCAGGACGCCGCCGGCCGCGAAACCGCAGATCTGCATCGTCCCCACGGCCATGTTCAGGACCGAGCGGCCGAGGAGGTACCCGTCCTCGGGAAGGATCTCGCTCAGCAGGCCGTAGCGGACGCCGCCGCTGAGCGACGCGACCAGGCCGAGCCCCAGCACGATCACGAACAGCGCCACCAGCGGCAGGCCGGGAATGGCGAGGACGGCCGTGCCCGCGCTGAAGACCAAGGCCATGCAGGCCAGGGCCGTCCGGGGCGGGAGGCGGTCGGCGGCCGACAGGAGGGTCAGCGCACCGATCATCTGGGCGAACGAGCCGCCGAACATGCTCAGCGCCGACAGCAGCGGCGACCGGGTCGCGTCGTACACGAGCGTGCCGAGCGCCAGCGCACCGATCGTCTGGGCGGACATCTGGATCGTGACCGTGGCGAAGAGCGGCGTGTACTCGGGGGCGCGGAACAGATCCCCATACGTGCGCATGATCCAAGGCTCCGGACATCCGGGACGGCGCCGGTAATGTTTCGCAGGGAGGCGGAACATGGGCTGGTGGCTGATCAACGCGGACACGCTCGCGGGCGGCCGGTTCGTGGTCTCGGCGCTGGCGGAGGCCACCGCGTCCCTGCGCCTCCTGGCGTCGGGCGCCGCCGCGCACCCCGGTGAGGCCGCGTGGCTCGACGCCCATCTGGCCGCGTACCGGCGGCTGCTCCGGCGGGAGCCGGTCACCGCCGCGCTGCTGGACGCCGCCCTCGGCGTCACGACCAAGTGGACCGCCGACTTCCTCACGCCGCCGCATCCGGCCGCCGGATCGCCGGCGTTCCACGAGGAGCTCGCGACCGTCCGCCGGACGCCGCCCGAGCGGGCGCACGCCGACCTGGAGGTCTCGCTCGGCCGCCCGCTGCCCGCCGAGCTGCGCCGCCCCGACGTGGCCGAACGGCTCGCCGGGCTGCTGGAATGGGTGTGGACGCACACCGTCGAGCCGGACTGGGACCGCCGCCGCCGCGTCATCGAGGCCGACGCGGTCGCGCGGGCCGGGCAGCTGAGCCGGGGCGGATGGGCCGCCGCGCTGGACGACATGCGCCCCGGGATGCGCTGGCTCGGCGACGGCCGCCTGCAGATCAACGTGCACGACTTCCCGCCGCGCGACATCTCCGGCGCGCGGCTGCTGTTCGCCCCGGTCACACCGCGCAAGGGCTGGGTGGCGTGGGAGGAGCCGGACCCCGACCGGTACATGATCGTCTATCCCTGCTCGGGTCCCCTGGCCGGGGCCGGGTCGAGGGCCGGGTTGGGGGCCGACGCCGCCGCCGTGCCCGAAGCGCTCGAACGGCTGCTCGGCTCCGCGCGGGCGAGCGTCCTCGTGCTGCTCGCGACGCCGCTGAGCACGACGCAGCTTGTGGCGCTGACCGGTCAGGGGCTCGGCTCCGTCGGCCGCCATCTCAAGGTGCTGCTCGACGCCCGCCTGATCGACCGCCGCAGGGCGGGACGATCCGTCCTCTACTACCGGACGGACGCGGGCGACACCCTCGTGGCGGCGCAGACGACATGAGGGCGCCGCACGAGGTCAGGGCTTGCGGGCGACGCCGCCGGAGCACGACACCTCGGGGACGTTCTCATGCCCGGGATCGGGCCGCCATTCCGTCACCGGGACGACGCCGGGATCGACCAGGTCCAGCCCGTCGAAATAGCGGGCGATCTGCTCCTGGCCGCGCGGGTTGTACGGGGCGGCGCCGCTGCCCGCGTTGTAGGCCCTGATCGCCTGGGTGTAGGCCGGGTCGCGGTCGGTGCCGTCGTAGACGGCGAGGTAGCTGCCGGACGGCAGCGCCGCCATGAGCCGCGCCACGATCGACCGCGCCTCGTCGAAATCGCTGACCAGACCCAGGATGCCCATCAGCATCAGCCCGACCGGCCTGTCGAGGTCGAGGGTGCGGGCGGCCTCGGCCAGGATCGCGTCGGGGTCGTGCACGTCCGCCTCGATGTAGTCGGTGACGCCCTCGGGGGTGCTGGTCAGCAGCGCCTTGGCGTGCGTCAGGACGAGGGGGTCGTTGTCGACGTAGACGATCCGGGCCCGCGGGACGAGCCGCTGCGCCACCTCATGGGTGTTGTCCACGGTGGGCAGTCCGGTGCCGATGTCCAGGAACTGGTCGACGCCCGCCTCGCCCACCAGGTACCGCACCACCCTGCGCAGCATCTGCCGGGACTGCTGGGCCATGTCGACCATCCCCCGGAAGACGGAGATGACCTGCTCGCCGGCCCGCCGGTCCACCGGGAAGTTGTCGGTGCCGCCCAGCAGGAAGTTCCAGACGCGCGCCGAATGCGGCACGGTGGTGTCGATCTTGTCCTTCGGCTCCATGGGAGACACCTACCCAATCAGCGCGAAAGGTCTAATCTGTCGGCGAAGTCGATCAAGCGCGGCGAGGCCCCGGCCGGGCGCCGGTCGCATGGAGGGATGACGGATGCGCAGACGAATCCTCCGGACGGCGGTGATCCTCGCCGTCGCGATCGGCGCGGTGCCGGGCGGCGCCGTGCCGGGCGGCGCGGCGGCGGCAGCGCCCGCAGAGCACGAAGCCCCGCTGTTACGGTCCACCGATCCGGGGGCGGAGCGCTTCAGGCCGGTCGGACGGCTGAATGCGTCGAGCCGGTGCACGGCGACACTGATCTCCCCGCCCGGCCACGGCACGACGGCGGCCCGCGGCCCGAACCCAGAGGCCCGCGCGCTGGTCCTCACGGCCGGGCACTGCGTCGGGCGGTTCTCGGCCAACGAGGTCCGCACCGGCGTGGACGCGCCCGGAGACTGGACGTTCACCCCGGCCTACTACGTCGACACCGTCGATCAGCACCGGTCGTTCCCGATCGCCTCGATCCGGTACGCCACCATGAAGGGCGTCGATCTCGCCGTCGCCGAACTGGCCGCGAGCTACGGGGATCTGGCAGCCATCGACGTCCGTCCGCTGGAGATCTCTTCGGCTCCGCCGCCAGAGGGCGCGGCCATCGACGTGGTGCACGCGCCCGTGGACGGCCTGCCGGACGACCAGCAGTACCTCCGCCGCTCCCAATGCCGCAGCGCCGCGCGTACCGACGTGGCCGAGTCGCCCTGGATCTGGCACGGGGCCTCCCCCAACGACTGCGCGGGCGTCGCTGGCGGCTCGTCCGGCGGGCTGGTCGTCCAGCGGGACGGGCGGCGGGTCGTGGCGGTGCTCAACACGACCGTCGAGAGCAGTGTGACGGGGGTGTGCAAGCTGGGGCGGCCCTGCGAGATCGGGCCCGGCGGCGTGGCGATCCGTCCTGGCACCTCGTACGCGATCGGTGTCGCCCCGCTGTCCGGCTGCCCGCTCGACGACCTCGGCGCTCCGACCTGCCGGCTCGACCCGGGGCTGGGCGCGGCGCCGTCGGACACCAGGGTCGCCGTCCCATCGGAAAAGGCCAGGTGGGACGCGACGCTCGACGCCAACGGCCGGACGCACGCGCGGATCAAGACCGGCCCGCTCGGCCGGACCGACTGCCGGAACCCCGCGGGCTACGGCCGCCCGTTCGCCATCGGCGACAGGCCGGCGATCGACGACCCGCTTCCGGCCCGGGAGGACTTCTACGTCCTGTGCGTGATCAGCGGCCAGGGCTCGGAGTGGGTGCCGGTCCGGTTCGCCTCGTTCACGACCGTGCAGGTGGACGACACCCCGCCGACCGTCCCGCCGGTGGTGAGTGCGCGCGATCTCGGCGACCAGTGGGCCGTGGAGCCGATCTACCGGATCTTCGAGATCGTCCACTACGACATCAAGTACGGCGCCCCGGACGCGATCGACTGCGCCGACCCGGCCGGATACCAGCCGTACCGGCGCTTCCCCGCGTTCCTCGCCAAGACCCAGGCGTGGCGGTACTGCGCGATCGGGTACGACCTCGCCGGCAACGCCACCCCGCCGAAGGCGGTCGACCTGAACCCGGCCTAGCCCGCGGGCCCGGAGCGGGAGCGGCCGGTCAGGCGCCGGTGTAGGGGGACGCGCTCGACTCGCGCACCCGCAGTTCCGGGGCCAGCGTGATGCGCTCGGGGGGCTCGCCGCGCATCATGCGGACGAGGAGGTCGACGCCCTGCGCGCCGACGTCGTACATCGGGTTGCGGACGCTGCTGAGCGGGATCGTGAGCTGCGCGGCGATGGGCACGTCGTTGAAGCCGACGACGGCGACGTCCCGTCCGGCGCGCAGGCCGCGCTCGCGGAGCACGCCGAGCACGCCGATGGCGGCGAAGTCGCTCACCGCGAAGATCGCCGACGGGTGGGGCGTGCGGTCCAGCAGCCGCTCGGCCGCCAGCGCGCCCCCGGCCGCGTCGAAGCTCGCGTGGACGACGCACTCCCCCGGCACGGGGTGGCCGCGCTCGGCGAAGTAGCGGGTGAACGCGGTCGTGCGGTCGATGCCGTTGGCGGCGTACGGCAGCCCGGCCACCACGCCCACCCGGCGGTGCCCGAGCGCGTAGAGGTGCTCGGCGGCGAGCCGGCCGCCCTCCAGGTCGTCGCAGGTGACCGAGGGATGGTCGCCCGCCCGCCGGTTGACCAGCACGAACGGGACGCCGTGCGCGGCGAAGTCGGCGAGGAACGCCCCGTCCACATGCGCGTCACCGAAGATCATCGCGTCGACGCGGCGGGACAGCAGCATCGAGATGTGGGCCTGCCGGGTGGCGGGGTCGTCCCAGGAGTTGCTGACCATCGTGTGGAAGCCGTGCCGGGACGCCGAACGCTCGACGCCCTCGTAGATCGAGGCGAGCACCTGGTCGGTCAGCCGGGCCATCATGACGCCGAGGAGCCGGGAGCTCTGCCGCCGCAGCCCGGCCGCCTGGATGTCGGGCACGTAGCCGACCTCCCGCGCCACCTGCCGGACCCGCTCGGCGGTCGCGGCCGAGGCGGCCCGCGCGCCGCTGGTGGTGCCGTTGAGCACCCGGGAGACCGTGGACACGTGCAGCCCGGTGAGTTCGGCGATCGTCTTCAGCGTCGCCCGCCCGCCGGACGCCGCGGACCCCTCGGGCCCTTCCGGCTCTGGATCGGCGGCCTTCCCGTCTCTCGCCCCTTGCAAGACCACCTGTTTTCCCTGGCCACCCTCGCCGGCCGATTTCCTCGGACCGGCTCTTGACAGCGTCCAGGCTAGCAGTTTCTCATTGAGCAAACGTTATAGCCAAACGTTTGCGCATGCCGGCCGGCATCCGGCCGGCCCCGTCCAGGGAGGTCACACCCATGGCGACCGAAGTGATCGCACCGCGTCGGTCGCGGCTGGTGACCCAGCTGCTGCTCGTCTGCGGCGGGGCCGTGCTGCTCAACCTCGTCATGCGGGCCGTGGAGGACGGGCTGCCGAGCACCGCGCCGGAGGCGGCGAGCCCGGCGGGGCGCGGGATCGGCGAATGGGTCCTGTGGATCCTCGGCGACACCAACGAGGCGCAGTTCTACAAGACCTCGCTCGGCGGGATCGGGCTGCTGCTGTTCGCCGCCGCCGCGCACTACGCGGCGCGGCGCAGGCTCCGGGCCAGGGGCTTCGACATCGCCTACGGCACCGGCCTGTGGCCCTGGCTGCTGGCCGCGGCCGGGCTCTCGCTGCTGCTGTCCAACCTGATGTGGGGCTGGACGCTCGCGCCCGACCTCTGGCAGCCGACGTTCGTCCCGTTCGTGTCGGTGGCGCCCTCGGTCGTCCTCGTCTACGGGGCGGGCTGGCGGGTCGCGCTGACCGCCGCCGGGCTGGGCACGGTGCTCACCACGCCGGTGTCGATCCTCGTCGTCGAGCACATCTGCACGCCGCTGGATCTTCCGGCGGTCGTCGGGAACGTCACCGGCATGTGGGTGGGCGCGCTGCTCGCGTTCCTGATCTGCCGGGGGCTGCCCTGGATGATCCTCCCGCCGCCACCGCCGGAAGGCCCGGCCGGCGAGGGCGTCGACGCCGAGCCCGACCCGGTTCCCGACCGTCCCCCCGGCGATAGTGACGGGCTGCCGAAGTGGTGGCTGCCGCGCAGGGCGTTGGCCGACTTCAGCGAGGCGCAGTTCTACGGGAACGAGTGGGCGTCCCTCGGCCTGGTCGGCGGGGCGGTGCTGGCCTGGGCCGTCAACACGACCGGCCCGGCCTACGGCAGCGGGGTGTTCCCCGACCTGCTCACCGCGCAGATCCTCACCGCCGTCCTCGGCGTGTGGCTGTGGGCCGGGGAATGGCACCGGCACGGCTGGTACCCGACGTTCGTCCCGGTGGTGTCCTTCGCCCCGGCGGCCGTGATCGTCATGGAGGGCGGCTGGCCGGTGATCCTTTTCGCCGCCGTCACCGGGGCCGCCGTGGGGCCACCGCTCGCCCGCGCGATCGCCGCGCGGCTGCCCGCCGACTTCCATCCGTTCATCGGCAGCGTCATGTCGATGACCGTCATCACCACGATCGGAGTGCCCGTGCTCAAGCTGCTCGACTCGGCGGGACTCCTATGAGCCCGCACACCCGTCCCACCGACCAGGCCAGGATCTTCTCGGCCCGCCGGATCATCACCATGAACGGCGACGAGCCCGAGGCGGTCGCCGTCCTCGGCGAGCGCGTCGTGGCCGTGGGCGCGCGGCGCGACCTGCGCGACCGGTTCCCCGGCGCCCAGGACGTCGACCTCGGCGGCGGGGTGATGCTGCCCGGGCTCGACGACGCGCACGCCCACCCCTCGGTGCTGGCCGACGGCGGCCTGTACGTGGACCTGGCGCCGACCGTGACCGGCAGCGCCGAGCAGGTGCGGCGGGCGCTGGCCGAGCGGGCGGCCGTCACGCCCGAGGGCGAATGGGTGGTCGGGCACAACTTCGACCTCTCCCGCACCGAGGACGGCCGCAGCGTGAACCGGACGCTGCTCGACCAGGTCTCCGAGCGGCACCCCGTGCTGATCATCCACTACTCCTACCACGGCGCCGTCGCCAACTCCCGGGCGCTGGCCGCCGCCGGATACGCCGAGGACACGCCCGACCCGGTCGGCGGCGAGCTGGTGCGCGACGGCGCCGCCCAAGGCGGGCGGCTGACGGGCGTGCTGTACGAGCGGGCCTGGATGGAGGGCTACCTCGGGCACGGCTCGCGGCCCCCGCTCGTCCCGCAGCCGACGATGGAGGCCCGGGTCGAGTCACTGCGCCGGATGCTCACCCGGATGAACTCGGTCGGGATCACCTCGGTGACCGACGCGATGGTCCATCCCGCCGACTGGGCGCTCTACCAGGCCGCACGCGACGCCGGCGCGCTGACCACGCGGGTCGGGATGCTGCTGTGGTATGAGTTCTTCGAGCCGGCGCGGGCGCTGGGCATGCGCACCGGGTTCGGCGACACGACGCTGCGCTTCAACGGCGTGAAGATGATGACCGACGGCGCGGTCTCCGGCGGCACCTGCCTGTGCCGGACGCCCTACATGGGCGCGCTCGGCGAGCGCACCGCCGGCATCCAGGTCATGCCGGACGAGGAGATCGCCGAGGTCGTCCACCGGGTGCACGCGGCGGGCAGCCGCCTGGCGGTGCACGCCAACGGCGACCTCGCGATCTCCAAGGTCCTGGACGCGATGGACGCCGCGATCGCCGCCACTCCCCCGCGCCCCGGCCAGACCCACCGCATCGAGCACTGCTCGGTGGTCGATCCCGGGCTGGTGGCGCGGATCCGCGCGCTGGGCGTGATCCCGGTGCCCTTCGGCGCGTTCATCTCCTACCACGGCCGCAATCTCGTCGGCCACTACGGGCGCGAGCGCGCCGCGCGGATCAGCCCGCACCGCACCTTCCGCGACGCCGGGATCACCGTGGCGGGCTCATCGGACTACCCGTGCGGGCCGCTGGAACCGCTGTACGCCCTGCAGTCGCTGACCACACGCCGCGCCCAGGACGGCACCGTCCTCGGCCAGGACGAGCGGCTCACCCCGTACCAGGCGCTGGAGGTCTACACGACCGGGTCGGCCGCGGCGTCCGGCGAGCAGCACGACAAGGGCCGGATCGCCGTGGGCCGCCTCGCCGACTTCACCGTCCTCGGCGAGGACCCGCTGCGCACCGAGCCCGAGGCGCTGGCGGAGATCCCGGTGCTGTCCACATGGGTCGGCGGCCGCCAGGTGTGGCACGCCGGATGACCCGTACCGCAACGACCTAGGAGGTCCCGATGTCCACCACCGCGCCGGAGGACGGCCGCACGATCCGCGGCCTGCGCACCATGTACGACGCCGGGGAGACCACCCCGGTGGACGCCGTCGAGGCCGCGCTCGCCTCGATCGAGCGCGACACCGGCGACGACGGGCTGCGCGCGTTCGCGCACCTGCGCGTCGAGCAGGCCCGCGAGGAGGCGAAGGCGGCGGCCGCGCGGCTGTCCGCCGGGGCCTCGCTCGGCCCGCTCGACGGCGTCCCGATCGCCGTCAAGAGCATGGTCGCGATGGCCGGGATGCCGCAGGACGCGGGCTCCCGCGTCCTCGCGGGGCAGTACGCCGACCGCGACGCGACCCTGGTCAGCGCGCTCAAGGAGGCCGGCGCCGTGATCGTCGGCACGACCTCCATGGACGAGTTCGCGCTCACCACGCTCGGCCCCGCCCGCAACCCGTTCGACCGGACCCGGACGGCGGGCGGCTCCAGCGGCGGGTCGGCGGCGGCCGTGCGGGCCGGGATGTGCTTCGCGGCCATCGGCACCGACACCGGCGGCAGCGTCCGGATCCCGGCGGCGTGCTGCGCGGTCGTCGGGCTCAAGCCCACCTACGGCCTGCTCCCAACCGACGGGATCATCCCGCTGGCCTGGTCGCTCGACCACGCCGGGCCGATCGGCCGGACGGTCGCGGACGTCGCGGCGATGTTCGGCGTCCTGCTCAGCGGCGTCACCGGCGGCTCCGGCTTCGGCATCGGGGCCAACGGCTCCGGCCCGGCGGCCGGGCTCGGCGGGATGCGCATCGGGATCCCGTCGGACGAGTACCTGAGCGTCGCCGACCCGCACCTGCTCGCGGACTTCCGCACCGCGCTCGCCGCCGCGGCGGACGCGGGCGCCGAGGTCCTCCGGATCGAGCTGCCCGATCAGGAGGAGGTCAAGGGCGTCCACTGGCCGGTGCTGTCCGCCGAGATGGCCGCCTACCACCTGCGCCGGTTCGGGGCGTCCGAGAACCGCTACAACGCGCCGATGAGGGACGGGATCGCCGCGGGCGCGGCCGTCACCACCGAGGAGTACCTGACCGCGCAGCGCGGCCGTCCCGTCCTGCGCGCCAAGGTCGACGCGGCCCTGTCCGGGGTGGACGTCATCGCCCTGCCGACGATGGCGATCGACCCGCCCGAGATGGGCCGGACGGAGGTGGACCTGGACGGGCGTCCCGAGGACGCCGTGGCCGCGATGGTCCGGCTGACGTCCCTCGCCAACCACACCGGGCACCCGGCGATCTCCGTCCCGCCTGGGACCGCGCCCGCGGGCCGTCCCGCCGGGGTGCAGCTCATCGGCCGCCACTACGACGAGCAGCGCCTCCTGTCGGTGGCCGCCGGTCTGGAGGCCCTGGGCTAGGCCCCGTCCGCGGGGCCGGCGGGGATGCCCATCTCGGTCATGGCCTGGTCGATGAACGAGGCCGGGGGCTCGTCCGTCGCGCCGATCCTGCGGAGGGCGGCGATGCCGAGGTAGATGCCGTACCCGGCGACGACGCGGCGGCGGGCGAGGCCGGGCGGGACGCCGAGCCGCTCCAGCGACGCCTGCATGTAGCCGAGGCGCCGGACGCTCACCCGCCGGGCCACCTCCGCGACCACCGGGTCGTCGGCCTCGCTGATCAGGCGGAAGGAGATCCCGGCGTCGACGGGATCGGAGAGGGCGCCCTCCAGCAGGGTCCGCATCCGCCGCGCGGGGTCGCCGATCTCGTCCAGCTCGGCGATCACGGTCTCGGTGTCGCGCTCCCAGAGCGCGAGCGCGGCCTCCAGCAGCGCGCGGCGGTTGCGGAAGTGCCAGTAGAAGCTGCCCTTCGTCGCGCCCAGCCGGACGGCGAGCGGCTCCACCGCGACGGCGGCGAGGCCCCCGCCGGCGAGAGCGTCCAGCGCGGCCCTGGCCCAGTCGTCGGCTGTCAGTCGCGTCACATTGCCACCCTTCCATACGGCAGCGTACGGTGAGAACATACGCCACCGTATGGAAGGTCGGATCATGGTCTACAACATGCACGAACGCTTCGTCCGCGCCGAGCCAGGGCGGATCTGGGAGCTGCTCACCACGATCGGCTCCGACGACGACCGTCTGTGGCCGGAGGGCCACGGGTCCTTCCGGCTGCCCGAGGGGCTCGTCCCCGGCGCCCCGGTCGAGCACTCCTCGCTGCGCTACCACGTCGGGGCGGTCGAGCCCGGTCGCAGGCTCTGGTTCGACACCGGCAAGCAGCTCAGCGAGGGGCACGGCTTCACGCTGACCGAGCGGGACGGCGGCACGCTCGTCCGGCACGAGCTCAAGGGCCGCACCGGGGGGATGTTCCGGCTGCTGTGGCCGCTGCTGATCCGGCGGCAGCACGACGTCGTGATCGAGCTCGTCCTCGACAACCTGGAGCGGGAGGCGGCGCGCGCCGCGCTGTGACACGATCAAGGTGCGTAATGATCATCCTCGGCGGCGCGTCCCCCCGCTCCCCGTCTCCGGTCGCGCCGCCCGCACCGGAAGGACAAGCACCGTGCGCACCCTCTACTCGACACTGATCGCGTCCGTCGCGGCGCTGCTCTGGCTCGGCTTATCCGCGCCGGCAGCGCTCGCCGAGCCCCGGCCGCCGTCGCCGGACGGCACCGTCTCCCCCATGATCATCGGCGGTGTCGACGCCCCCGAACCGTACTCGTTCATGGTGTCGCTGCAGACCGTCCAGTCGGGGCACTTCTGCGGGGGCAGCCTGCTCACCGCCGACTGGGTCGTCACCGCCCTGCACTGCGTCAGGGGCAGGCAGCCCGAGGAACTCCGGCTCCGCGTCGGGAGCCTCCGCCTGGACAGCGGCGGCAGCGCCCGCCAGGCCGAACGGATCGTCCTGCACCCCGAAGGCAGCCCCGCGCGATTCGACATCGCGCTCGTCAAGCTCGACGAGCCGGTCGCGGACGCGCCGGTGGCCCTGGACGTCCGCCAGCCCGTCGGAACTCCGGCCCGGCTGCTGGGCTGGGGATGCACGCAGGTCGGCATCTTCTGCGGCGACGAAGGCACCCCTGAAGTGCTGCAGCAGCTCGATTCGGCGGTACGTGCGCCCGCGTCCTGCGTGAACGTCCAGGCGCCCATCGACCCCGACTCCGAGGTCTGCACCGGGAACCAGGAAACGGCCACCGGCCCCTGCTTCGGCGACTCGGGCGGGCCCATGCTGCGCCGGACCGCGGACGGCTGGCGGCTCATCGGCGCGTTCAGCCGGGTCGAGGTGCTCCCCCAGAATCCCGACGACCCGCCGCAGTTCCCCGACTGCAGGACGGGCATGGGCATCTACACCGACGTGACCGTGCACCGCGCCTGGATCGAGAGCGTGATCTCTCCGGCCGCCTAGGCCCTGCGGACGGCGCGACAATCCGTCCCGCGGGCTAGTGGACTCCGCCGCGCGGGGGAAGATCAACCCGGCGCGGCGCTGCGAACGTGTGGGAGCGGACGAAGGACGTCCGCGAAAGGGGATCCACATGTCGCGGAAAAGACGTGCACTGGTCGCCGGGCTCGCCACGCTCGGCGTGGTCGTGACGGCGGCGGGCGGAAGCGCAGCGGCGGACGGCGGCGCGCCGGCGAAACACCCCGGCGCGCCGCCGGCCGCCGAGGAGGCCCACGTGACCGGGGACGCGTGGCTCAAGTACCCGGGCGACCGCGAGTACCCGTACCGGCGGTTCATCGTGGACGCGCACGGCGGCCCGTGGAAGTTCGTCGACGGCAAGATGGTCATGGGCGCCGCGCGCGGCACGGTGAAGTTCGACCACTACTCGCCGGACGTCCCCGGCGGGCCGTCCAAGCACCACTGGGGCTGGATCAAGGTCGACTACGTGATGGCGTCCGGGCCGGTGGCGGTCGTGTCCGGGATCCGGCAGGACGACGCGCAGGGCCCCGTCCCGCCGAACCAGAAGCGCGCGAACCTGACGTTCTACCAGTCGCCGCTCGGCCACCGGTACGACCGGATGGGGTTCTCGTGGGGCGTCGTGTTCCCGCACTGCCAGCAGATGGGCACCGGGCCGGCGCCGTTCAGCGAGAACAGCCCCGGCCCGTTCGGCAAATGGCTGAAGGGCTACACCGTGAAGGACGCGCCGCTGCGGTTGCCGTCCGGTGACTTCCAGCCGCCGGACATGCCGCCCGACTGCTCCTTCGCCGACAAGTAGGCCGCTACGAGCCGGGGTTCCGGCGGCGGACGGCTCGGGGCAGCGCGGTGACCGACCGGCCGACCTTGAAGCTGACCGAGTTGCGGACGGAGGCGAGCTCGTCGCGTGCGCGGGCGAGGCGGTCCTCCGTGCGGGCCAGCTTGTCCTGTGACTTGGCGAGCCGCTCCTTCAGCCGCTGGACCTCGCTCGACGGCGCCCACCTCCCCTTGACGCGGAGGAGGCGGCGTCCGGCGACCTGCTGGACCTCGTGCCAGACGTTGTCCTGCGCCGCCAGCCACTCCAGCAGCTCGTCCTGCACCGTTCCGACGTCGCCCCAGGTGCCGTAGAGCTTCTGGGTGGTGACGCAGATCGGGCGCAGCCCGTCCACGGCCACCGCCTCCCAGACGGCGGCGGAGACGCCGGGGGTGTGCTCGGACCGGTAGTCGTCGCACACGATGATGCCGCCGGCGGGCAGCATGACGTGCGCGGCCTGGATGTCGCCGGCCACGTGCTCGTAGAGGTGGGACGCGTCGACGTGCACGAAGCGGCAGGTCTCGGGCTCGACGTGGTCGAGGATCACCGACGTCGGCGCCTGGATGATCTCGGGCAGCCGGTCGTGGAAGGCGCGGTAGTTGGACTCGAAGGCGGTGCGGGTCAGGGTGGCGTACGACCCGTTCATCTCGGCCTGGTTGGAGTCGTCCGGGGCCTCGGAGTCGAAGAGGTCGCAGACGGTGAACCTCTCGCCGTCGCGCCGGTGGCGGCCCATGAGGATCGCGCTCTTGCCGAGGTAGGAGCCGAGCTCCACCAGGTCGCCGGTCTCCCCGAGGCGCTCCTGGCGCTCCAGGAACCAGGTGAACAGCATCTGGTCGATCTTGGGGAACCATCCTTTGACGTCTTCGAGGGCGGCGGGGGGCGCGGGGGGCGCGGTCTCTTGCCTGGTCATGCGGGTAACAGCTCCAGGTTGGTACGACGCTGCCGGATTGGCGGGATCCGGGAGCCGCCATGATAGGGGGTAGCGGGGATGTCGCAATCCGCGACCGCTGTCCTACCCGTCCGCGAGCCCGGCAACATTCCATGGCTTGTGTCTTGCTGCACGTTTATGAATGATTGTGGAGAGTTTTGAGCTGAAACGTGCAGAGGCGAGGACTCATGGGCGACAGCCGGATCAGCGTCGAGATCGCCGCCCAGCCGGAGTGCTGGCGCCTGGCCGCCCACCTCGCGGGCGGCGCGGCGGGCGCGCTCCCCGGACGCGGCGAGCGGGTCGCGGTGATCGGCTGCGGGACCTCGTGGTTCATGGCGCAGGCGTACGCTTCGCTGCGCGAGGCCGCCGGGCACGGCGAGACCGACGCGTTCGCCGCCTCGGAGGCGCCGCTCGCCCGCCGCTACGACCGGGTGCTGGCGCTGACCCGGTCCGGGACGACGACCGAGGTGCTCGACGTCCTCGGCCGCCTCGCCGGGAAGGTCCGCACGACCGCGATCACCGCCGTCCCGGACGCGCCCGTCGCGGCGCGGGCCGACGAGGTGATCGCCCTGGACTTCGCGGACGAGGAGTCGGTCGTCCAGACGCGGTTCGCCACGTCGCAGCTGATCCTGCTGCGCGCCCATCTCGGCGAGGACGTGGCGGGCGCGATCGCCGACGCGGAGGCCGCCGTCCGCGATCCGCTCCCGCCGGACCTGCTGGACGCCCGCCAGTTCACCTTCCTCGGGCGCGGCTGGACGGCCGGCGTCGCGCAGGAGGCCGCGCTCAAGATGCGGGAGGCCGCCCGGTTCTGGACGGAGGCGTACCCGGCGATGGAGTACCGGCACGGCCCGATCAGCATCACCGGCCCCGGCCGCGCGGTGTGGATGTTCGGGACGGTCCCGGACGGCCTGGCCGCCGAGGTGCGGGCGACGGGCGGGCTGCTGCGCGCGTCCGGCGCCGATCCGCTGGCGGAGCTCGTCCGCGTCCAGCGCGTGGCGGTCGCGCTGGCCGAGGGGGCGGGCCTCGACCCGGACCGTCCCCGCCACCTCACCCGCTCGGTGATCCTGGACGGCCCTGTGATCGGGAACGACAGGGCATGATCCTCACCGTCACCCTGAACGCCGCGCTCGACGACACCTACGAGGTGCCGGACGTCCGGTTCGGCGAGGTGAACCGGGTGGCGGCGGTGCACCGGCGGCCGGGCGGCAAGGGCGTCAACGTGGCCCGCGTCCTGCACGGTCTCGGGCATGAGGTGACGGCCGCCGGGCTGGTGGGCGGCGTCACCGGGCTGCAGATCGAGGAGGGCCTCGCTTCGCTGGGCGTGCCCGCGTCGTTCACGCGGGCGTCCGGGGAGTCGCGCCGGACGGTCACCGTCGTCGGCGACGAGGTCACGGTCTTCAACGAGCCGGGGCCCGCGGTGACCGGCGACGAGTGGGCCGCCTTCCTCAGCGACTACGAGCGGCTGGCCAGTGACGCCGCCGTGGCGGTGCTGTCGGGGAGCCTCCCGCCGGGCGTCCCGCCGGACGCCTACGCCGAGCTGGCCCGCCGCGCCCCCGGCCCGGTGATCCTGGACGCTGACGGGGAGCCGCTGCGGCTCGGCCTCGCCGGACGTCCCGCCGTGGTGAAGCCGAACGCCGGGGAGCTGGCCCGCGCCACCGGCACCGGCGATCCGGCCGCCGGGATCCGGACGCTCCGCGACGCGGGCGCGACCGCCGTCGTCGTCTCGCTGGGCGCGGACGGGGTCCTCGCCGGGACCCCGGACGGCGTGCTCCGCGCGGCTCTGGACCGTCCCGAACCCGGCAATCCCACGGGCGCGGGCGACGCGCTGGCGGCCGGTCTCGCCGCGGGCCTGGCGGAAGGTCTGCCCTGGCCGGAGCGGCTCCGGAACGCGGTCGCGCTGGCGGCGTGCGCGGTCCGCTCCCCCGTCGCCGGTGAGGTCGACGTCGGCGAACTGCCCGCGCTGCTCTCGCGTGTCGCCGTCCGGACCGGGGAGGGCCATGCCGCTCGCGGCCATGAGTGACGTCGTCGCCGGGCCCGCCGCGCGGGGGCGCGGGCTCGGGGCGTTCAACGTGATCCAGCTGGAGCACGCGGAGGCGATCGTCGCCGGGGCGGAGCGCGCCGGGGCGCCCGTGGTGCTGCAGGTGAGCGAGAACTGCGCGGCCTACCACGGCGCGCTCGCGCCGATCGGGCGGGCGGTGCTGGAGGTCGGGCGCGCGGCCGCCGTCCCGGTCGTCGTCCACCTGGACCACGCGACGTCGTCCGGCCTGGTCGCGGAGGCCGTCGCGCTGGGGTTCGGGTCGGTGATGTTCGACGCGTCCCGCCTCGGCCATGACGCGAACGTGGCGAGCACGGCCGAGGTGGCCGCCCGCTGCCATGCGGACGGCGTCTGGGTGGAGGCGGAGCTCGGGGAGGTCGGCGGCAAGGACGGCGTGCACGCCCCTCACGCCCGCACCGACCCCGGCGAGGCGGCCCGCTATGTCGCGGCGACCGGCGTGGACGCGCTGGCCGTCGCGGTCGGGACGTCCCACGCGATGCTCACCCGCGACGCCGTCCTGGACCTGGCGCTGATCGCGCGGCTGCGGGCGGCGGTGCCCGTGCCGCTGGTGCTGCACGGCTCGTCCGGGGTGCCGGACGAAACGCTCGCCGCCGCCGTCGCGCACGGCATGACGAAGATCAACATCGCGACCCGCCTGAACGAGGTCTACACGGCGGCGGTCCGCGGCCGGCTGGCCGCGGACCCCGCCGTGGTGGACCCGCGCCGCTACCTCGCCCCGGGCCGCGACGCCGTCGCCGCCGAGGTGGCGCGCCTCCTGGGCGTCATCCGCGCGGCGCCGTGGCACGGTACGTGACGTGCGTGACGAGGCCGCTGTGCGACACGGCGGTCTGTTCGAGGCCGATGTCGCCGACCCCCTCGAACAGCCGCTCGCCGCCGCCGAGGACCATCGGCGCGATGTGCAGGCGCAGCTCGTCGATCAGGCCCGCCGCCAGGTACTGGTTCACCGTGTGGGCGCCGCCGCAGATCGAGACGTTGCGGTCTCCCGCCGCGTCCCGGGCGCGGGCGAGCGCGGCCTCGATGCCGTCGGTGACGAAGTGGAACGTGGTCCCGCCCTTCATCGGCACCGGCTCGCGCGGGTAGTGGGTCAGGACGAAGGTCGGCGCGTGGTACGGCGGCTCCTCGCCCCAGTAGCCGTTCCACTCCAGGTCCCACTCGCCGCGCCCGGCGGTGAACATGTTGCGCCCCATGATGAACGCGCCCGCGTCCGTGACGGACTCGATGATCTCGGCGTTGGCCTCGGCCTCTTCGAACATCCAGCGGTGCAGCAGCTCGCCGCGGTCGCCGATCGGCTCGTCCACGCGCTGGTTCGGGCCGGCGGCGTAGCCGTCCACCGAGATGCCGATGTCGCAGGTGACCTTGCTCATGTCGGTGCCTCCCATCCGGGCGCCCTTCCGGCGCCGCTCATCAGATGGTCGGAGCCGTGCCCGCGTCCTCTACATCCGCCTCCACATCCGCACGGAAAATTTTGTATCCGGTCGGTGAGAGGAAGAGAGCGGGGAGCGGGACGTCCAGGGCGCGGCTGAACGCGTGCAGTTCGTCGGCGTCGAACCGGCGGGGCGGTGTGAAGGTCTCCGCGCGCTCGATCTGGTCGGCCGTCCAGGCGGTGCCGGTGAGCGAGGTCAGCTTCTCTGCGAGCGCCGTCCTGGGCAGGTCGCGGACGAGGCGCCACTGCCGGATGTTCGCGGCGACGATCTCGTTCATGCCGGCCGCCGTCCGCGCGACGGGCTCGGCAGGGACCGGGCGGCGGACGGGTCTGCGCTTGCTCGTGAGTTCCCTGACCACGGTCGCCGGGACGGCCAGCGCGAGCAGCGCGGGAAGCGCCCACGGGTACGAGGACGTGTGCGCCGTGAACCGAGCTGGGCGGTCGACGCCGGTCAGCTCCCCCACGACCGTGTACCGGCCGAACGCGGGACCGGGCAGCGTCACGTCGACCTCGTAGGTGCGTTCCTCGCCGGGGGCGAGCGTCCCGATCTTGGGGGCGTCCAGGATGCCGGTCGGCTCGGCGCCGCGTCCGGCCGCCAGGGTGAGCGGCGGGTCGGTGACGGGCGCGGCCCCGGTGTTGCGGACGGTGAACGTCACCGTCCGCTCGGCGGGCCCGGCGAACCACGCGGCGGACGGCCCGCCCCCGCTCACCCGAACCCCCGACACGGTGAGGTCCCGCGCCGGACCCGCCGACACGGTGCGCCGCTGCGCCGCCGTGAGCACCGGCACGCCCTCGATCTTCAGCGGGACGGTACGCGCCCGCCCGCCGCTGACCGGGCGGGCCGACACGACGCAGGGGCAGCCGATCGGCGGTTTCACGACCGTGATCATCGCGGTGCCGCGGCCCTGCCCGGTCACGAACGTGGTCGCCGCGGCGGCCACCGCGCAGTCGGCGGAGCCGCGCTCGCCGCCGTTGCCGCACAGCTCGATCAGCACGTTCCCGGCGGGCCAGGCGGCGAGGTCGACGGTGACGGTGTCCCCCGGCTTCGCCTCGGCGCGGTCGATCTCGACGGACGGCCCGGGCGCGCCGAAGAGGAGGGACGGGAGCGCGAACGTCCCGGCCAGGAGCGCCTTCATGACCGCGTCCTGCGGCGGCGCAGCACGAGCAGGGCGGCGACGGCGATCACGACCACGCCCATGACCGTCCACGGCGCGGCCCACCATCCGGCGGTGCGGACGGTCGGGCGCGCCGCGCCCGGCGCGGCGGCCATCGCGTCGAGCGGGGTCAGCTTGAGCGTCGCGGTGAGCGGCCCGGCGGGGAACACGCCCCGGACGCGGTCGGTGAACGTGTAGGCGTTGCCGGGCAGCAGTTCGGGCACCCGCCGGGTGGCGGCGCGTCCGAGCCCGATGCCGAACGGGCCGCTCACGCCGATCCGCGTCGTCGCGGCGAGCCGCACGTTGCCCGCGTTGCGGACCCGGTAGGTGACCAGGACGCTCCCCGTCCCGAGCCACGCGCTCTCCGGCGCGACCGTCAGCGACTCCACCTGCAAGGACGATGAGAGCGCCCCGTTGACGCGGGCGTAGACGCGGGCGGCGACGCGGCGGTCGACGTTGACGCGCTGCCCCTGCGCGCCGGTCGTCTGCTCGGTGACGGCGGCGATCACCCCGCCGGAGTGGTCGCCGGGAGTGGCTTCCGAGGGCACTGTCAACGTGAACGGCACGCGCGCGGATTTGCCCGGTCCGACGGTCCGGGCGGGCGCGCCCGGGATGGAGATCCAGGTGCCGACGCCCGTGGCCTGCCGGTCGGCGGTGAGGAGCGCGAACGAGCCGTCGGAGGTGTTGAAGGCGTCCGTGGCGTACACGCGGAACGTCAGCGGGCGGTCGCTCAGGTTGCTGATCACGACACTGTCACGGACGCGCTGACCCGGCGAGAGCGTGTACACGAAGAAGTCGCGCCGGGCCTGGCCGTTCGCCCCGGACGGCTTGACCGACCACGCGAGCCCGCCCGGCGCCGGAGCCCCAGCATGCGCGGTGGCAGGCGCCGGAGCGGCGAGGGGGGCCGCGAGCAGCAGCACCGCCACCAGGATCGCCCCGCCACGGAATGCTTTCATCTGCTTCGCTCCGCGTACTCTCTGTCCGGGCGGGGTGGGGATGCTTCGACCATTCCCACCCCGCCTCCGCCTCTTAGGAAAGGGTCAGGGTGAGGGTCGCGGTGTAGTCGCCGGGCGAGGTCCCGGCCGGGACGCCGAGGTCCAGCCCGGCGCCCGCCTGGAACACGCCGCCGCTGCTCCCGGCGGCGGACGACGCCAGCGTCCGGGCCGTCCCGAGCGGGCCCGCCGTGCCCGGCGTGACCGCGCCCTGCGAGCCGTCGTCCACGACCTGCGCGGTCGGGCTCCACGCGAGGTTGGCCTTCGGGATCGTCGCGCCCTGCGCGTGGCTGAAGTCGGTCACCTCCCCGACCAGGCTCCAGCCCGCCTGGGTGCCGCGCGCGTCGGTGACCGTGGCGGTGCGCAGCGCCCCTGTGGAGTGCTGTCCCGGCGCGACCGTGCTGAGCTGGGCCGAGTCGCCGTCCAGGGAGAGGGTGAGGGCGCCGTTGTTCACCTTCGCGGACAGCTTCTGCTCGCCCTTGCCCACCGGGTCAGGGCCGCCTGGGCCCGGGTTTTCGCCTCCGACGAATGTGACCGGCGTGAAGGTGTCCTGGCTGCGGTCCGCCGAGCCGTGCGCCGCCATCGTGATGACGTAGCACTGCGTCGTCAGGCAGTCGACGGCCTTGCCGCTGCCGTCGGTGTACTTGGCCTTGACGCCCGGGAGGGTGAGGGCGAAGGTGCCGTCGGCGTTGAGCTTGTTCTCTCCGGCGCCGTTCTTGTGCACCCACTTGGACGCCTGGAAGGCGCCCGCGTTCGTCCAGTAGTCGGGGACCTTCGGCCCGAACACGACGTAGACGCCGAGGCCGCCGTTGGCGGCGGGGTCGAACCCGCTGCCTTGGACGGCGAGGTCCTGCCCGGCGGGATCGGCCCCGGTCGCCGGGGTGACGGTGGTGGCCGGGCCTGCGGCGAGCGCGGGCGCCGCGCCGAGTCCGATCGTGATCAGCCCGGCGGCGGCGATGACCGCACCGCCTTGGGTGATCCGTGTGGTCGCCTGTCTCATGGCTTCCTCTCGCGGGGAGAACGGAAGGCAAGAACTTAGGTAAGCCTTACCTAAATCGAGGACTGTAACGGAGTCCCGGCCGGAATCAAGGACTGTGACCGAGATCGCGGCGCCGTCCGGACCGCGCTGACCGGCGGCGAAGCACGGTCCGCGCGATCAGCGCGGCCGCGGCGGCGGCCGCCGTCGCGGCCCAGAACGGCCACGGGGACGCGGCCCGTCCGCCCGACGCCGTCTGCTCGAACGCCCCGGCCGGAGAGGCGCCGGCGAGCGATGCGCCGTCCGGTGTCGCAGACGGCGAGGCCGTGCCGGACGGGCCGCCCGTCGCGGACGCGCCCGGAACGCCCTGCGCGCCGGGCCCCGAGCCCGATGCCGCCCTCCCCTGGCCGCTTCCGGCCGAGTTCGCCGTGCCGCCGGGACCGGTCGCCGACCCCGGCCCGGAACCGGTGCCGGAGCCTTTGAAGCGGATCGGCGTGAAGGTGTCCTGGCTGCGGTCGGGGACGCCGTGCGCCGCCATCGTGATGACGTAGCACTGCGTCGCCAGGCAGTCGACCTTCCTGCCGTCGCCGTCGGTGTACTTCGCCTTCACCGAGAGGGTCACCGAGAAGCCGCCTGACGGGCTCATCCGCGCCTGCCCGCCGCCGGAGCCGCCTGGATGCACCCAGTTCGCCGCCAGGTAGGCGTTGGAGTTCGACGTCCAGTCCGGGCGGCGCGGCCCGAAGACGACGTACACGCCGAACTTGTTGTTCCGCACGGGATCGAAGCCGGAGCCGCGGACCGTGACCGCCTGCCCCGCCGGGTTCACGCCCGACGTCGGGGCCACCTGAACCGACGCCGCGTGGGCGGGCAGGGACGCGGCCACGAGCAGGCCGGCGGCGGTCGCGGCGACGACGGCGCCGCGCCGGGACGCTCTGAAGTTAGGCAAGGCTCACCTCTTAAAAGTTAGGCAAGCCTAAGCTAATGTATGCGGCGAATCTTGGTAAAGGCCCTGGTGGGCCGCGAATCGCCTCCGAGGGACTGACGCCCGATGCACGCAGCACGCACCACCGCACGTCCGATCGCGGCGCTCGTCCTGACGGCCGCCGCCTGTGCCTGCGGTGCCGCCGCGTTCACGCCGGGCGCGCACGCGGACGCCGGGAAGGCCACCGGCCCGTCCGGGCAGACCCTCACCGTCTCGCAGGTGGACGGCCTGCCCACAAAGGGCGCCACCGTACAGGTCAAGGGCTCGGGGTTCGACACGCGCAAAGGCATCTACATCGCGTTGTGCAAGGACGACGGGGCCGGGAAGGTGCCGTCGCCGTGCGGCGGGGGCGCGGACACGTCCGGGACGGCCGGGGCGTCGCAGTGGGTCTCGTCCAACCCGCCGCCGTACGGGAAGGGGCTCGCCGTCCCGTACGGGCCCGGCGGCACCTTCGACGTGAAGATCCGCATCGGGTCGGCTCTCTCCGGGTCGGTCGACTGCACCGAGGTGCGGTGCGCCGTGGTGTCCCGGTCCGACCACACGCGCGCCTCCGACCGTTCGCAGGACGTCCGGGTGCCGGTGGCGTTCGGAGGCGACGGCGGACTCCCCGTATGGGCCTGGGCCGCCATCGGCGCCGGCGGGGTCGCCGTGGCCGGTGGCGGTGCGCTGCTCGTCCTGCGCCGCCGGGGCCCGGCCGCGACCGCCGAAGCCGGGGCCGGATCCGGAGCCGGGGCCGCCGCGTGATCCGATCGACCAAGGCGGTGGCGGCGCTCGTGCTGGGCGGTGCGCTGCTGCTCGGCGGGTGCGGGATCGGCAAGGCCGGGGTGCCGGGGAGCGGCACCGATCCGGCCGCCCGGTGCGGAGCGGGGACGGTCTCCGCGCCGAAGGGGAACCCGGAGCCCGTCGGGAAGCCGGACGAGCCGGAGCTGCCGGTCACCGTCAGGTCCGCCGACGGCAGGGACGTGACCGTCCGCGATGTGCGGCGCGTCCTCGCCGTCAACCTGTACGGGTCGCTGGCAGAGATCGTCTACGGACTGGGTCTCGGCGACCGGCTCGTCGGACGCGACATCTCCACCACGTTCCCGGCCGCGCAAGCGCTTCCGCTGGTCACCGGGCAGGGGCACGACCTGTCCGCCGAGGGGGTGCTCAAGCTCGACCCGTCCGTCGTGATCACCGACAAGAGCATCGGGCCGCCGGAGGTGCTCGACCAGATCCGGCAGGCCGGCGTCCCGGTCGTGCTCGTGGACGACCGCCAGACGCTCCCCGCGATCGGCCCGCACATCCGCGCGGTGGCCGGGGCGCTCGGCGTCCCGGACGCGGGCCGGAGGCTCGCCGCCCGGGTGGACGGCCAGATCGAGGAGGCCGCGAAGTCCGCGTCGGGGGCGCGGCTCAAGGTCGCGTTCCTCTACGTCCGGGGCAGCGCGGGCGTCTACCTGATCGGCGGGAAGGGCGCCGGGTCGGACGCGATGATCGAGGCGATCGGCGCGGCGGACGCGGGCTCGTCCCTCGGCCTGTCCGGCTTCCGGCCGCTGACCAGCGAGGGGCTGATCAACGCCGCGCCGGACGTGCTGCTGGTGATGACCGCCGGGCTGAAGTCGGTCGGCGGCGTCTCCGGCCTGCTCAAGCTGCCGGGCGTCGCGCAGACCCCCGCCGGGCTGAACCGCCGGATCATCGACGTGGACGACGGGACGCTGCTGTCCTTCGGCCCGCGCACCGGAGAGACGATCTCCGCGCTCGCCGCCGCCGTCCACCGGACGTGCTGATGCGGCGCGGTTCCGTCCTGCTCGTCGCGCTCGGCGTCGTGCTGGTGGTGCTGTGCGTCGTCGCGGCCGGGATCGGGCAGGTCAGCGTCCCGCCCGACCAGGTCATCGGGTCGATCCTGCACCGCGTCGGGCTCGACGCCGGGCCGCGTCCCGCCGCCGCGCAGGGCGACAACGCGCTGTGGATCGTGCGGTTCCCGCGCGTCGCGCTGGCCGTCGTCGCCGGCGCGGCGCTCGGCTGCTCCGGCGCCGTCATGCAGGGCGTCTTCGGCAACCCCCTCGCCGAGCCAGCCGTCATCGGGGTGTCGTGGGGCGCGGCGGTCGGCGCCGCCACCGTCATCGTGTTCGGCCTGACCGTCCTCGGCAACTGGACGATCGTGGCCGCCGCGTTCTGCTGCGGCCTGGTCACCACGCTGCTGGTGTACGCGGTGTCGCGGTCGGCGGGACGGACCGAGGTGGTGACGCTGCTGCTCACCGGCATCGCGGTGAACGCGGTGGCGAGCGCGCTGCTGGGGCTGCTGATGTTCGCGGCCGGCAACGACGCGCTGCGCGCCATCACGTCCTGGAACCTCGGGAGCCTGGCGGGCGCGAACTGGGACGCCGTCGCGACCGTCGCGCCGCTGGCCGCCGCGGGACTCGCGGTAGCGCTCGGCTGCGCGCGGCGGCTCGACCTGCTGTCGCTCGGCGAGCGCACCGCCCGCCACCTGGGCGTGGACGTGGAGCGGCTGCGCTTCACCGCGATCGTCCTGATCGCGCTGCTGACGTCGGCGGCGGTCGCGTTCGCGGGGGTGATCTCGTTCGTCGGGCTCGTCGTCCCGCACCTGGTGCGGATGGTCGCGGGGCCCGGGCACCGGACCCTCATCCCGGCGAGCGCGCTCGGCGGCGCCGTCGTGCTGGTCGCGGCGGACCTCGTCGCCCGGACCGCGATCGCCTACCAGGAGCTCCCGCTCGGCGTGCTGACCGCGCTGCTCGGCGGCCCGTTCTTCTTCTGGTTGCTGCGCCGCGCCCGGCACGGCTCGGGAGGCTGGGCGTGATCGGCCTGCGCGTCCGGAGGCCGATCATGCCCGGCCCCGTCCCGGCCGGGTCGGCGGCGGTCGGGGTGCGGGGGCTGCGCGTGGAACGCGGCGCCCGGACGGTCCTCGCGGACGTCGATCTGACCGTGCGGACGGGCGAGGTGCTGGCGCTGGTCGGCCCGAACGGCGCGGGGAAGTCGACGCTGCTGGCGGCGGTCGGCGGTGACGTCGCGTCCACCGGGGACATCACGGTGGACGGCAAGCCGCTCGGCGCGTGGAGCCACGCCGAGCTGGCGATGCGGCGCGCGATCCTGCTGCAGCGGCAGACCGTGGCGTTCCCGTTCACCGTCGCCCAGGTCGTCGGCATGGGCCGCGCGCCCTGGGCCGGGACCCCGCTGGAGGACGACGACGAGGCCGCCGTCGCCGAGGCGATGCGCCAGACGGACGTCACCGGGTTCGCGGACCGCCCCTACCCGCAGCTGTCGGGCGGCGAGCAGGCCAGGGTCGCGCTGGCCCGCGTCCTGGCGCAGCGGACCGGCACCCTCCTGCTGGACGAGCCCACCGCCGCGCTCGACCTGCACCACCAGGAGATGGTGTTCGGCGTCGTCCGGGAACGCGCCGCCGCCGGGGCCGCCGTCGTCGCCGTCGTGCACGACCTCGGGCTCGCCGCCGCGCACGCCGACCGCGTCGCGGTGCTCGCCGGGGGCCGCCTCGCCGCCTGCGGGCCGCCCGCCGACGTGCTCACGGCTGAGCTGCTCAGCGACGTCTACCGGCATGACGTCGAGGTCGTCCCGCATCCGCGCACGGGACGTCCGCTGATCCTGCCGCGCCGCTCCGGGCCGGGGTGATGGCCTCACCCCGGTGATCGATGGAAGCGTTGAACCGGCGGCCGCGCGACGTCCGTGCTGTGGGTGTCGCGAGACGGCGGCCGGGACCGGGCCGGGCGAACCGGCCGAGCTGGGGAGGACGCGCTGACCACCGATAGCCGCGCGGAGCGGGAAGAAGCAGCAGAGCGGGAGGACGCCGCGGAGGCGACCCCGCCGACCAGGCGGCGGCGCGCCGCGGGACGGGCCGTCACCGTCGCGGCGTTCCTGTTCGTGCTGGTCGCGCTCGTCCTGCCGGACGAGTTCGCGCACCTCACCCCGGCCGCGTTCGCGCGCATCCCGGTGGAGGGGATCGCGGGGGTCGTCCTGGTCCTCGCGGCGCCGGAGCGGGCGAGGCGGTACGCGGCCTTGGCGGCGGGCGGGCTGCTGGGCGTGCTGACCGTCCTGAAGGTCATGGACATCGGCTTCGACGCGGTGCTGGTCCGGCCGTTCGACCTGGTGCTCGACTGGCCGCTGCTGCACCCGGCGGTGGAGTTCGTCGAGGAGTCGGCCGGACGGGCGGGGGCGATCGGCGCCGTGGTCGTGGTGGTCGCGCTGATCGTGGCCGTGGTCGTGCTGATGGCGATGTCGGCGCTGCGGCTCAGCCGCGTGGTCGTCCGGCACGACAGGAAGGCGGCCGGGGCGGCGGCCGTCCTCGGCGTGACCTGGGTGGTGTGCGCGGCGCTCGGGGCCCAGTTCGTGGACGGCGTGCCGGTCGCGGCGCGGAGCGACGCCGTCCTCGCCTACGACCACGCGCGGCAGGTCCGGGACAGCCTGAACGACAAGGAGGAGTTCGCCGAGGCCGCCGCCGTCGACGCGTTCCGCGACACTCCCGGCGACCGGCTGCTGACGGGCCTGCGCGGCAAGGACGTCGTGCTGGCGTTCGTGGAGAGCTACGGGCGCACCGCCGTGGAGAACCCGCAGTACGCGCCGCAGGTCGGCGCCGTCCTCGACGCCGGGACGCGGCGGCTCGGCGCCGCCGGGTTCTCCGCCCGGAGCGGCTGGCTCACCTCCTCGACGGCGGGCGGCGGGAGCTGGCTGGCGCACGCGACCCTGCTGTCGGGGCTGTGGGTCGACAACTCGCAGCGGTACCGGACGCTCGTCCAGAGCGACCGGTTCACGCTCAACCAGGCGTTCCGCCGCGCCGGCTCCCGGACGGTCGCGCTCATGCCCGCCATCACGCGCGCCTGGCCGGAGGGGTCGTTCTTCGGCTACGACAAGGTCTACGACAACCGCAACCTCGGCTACCGGGGGCCGCGCTTCAGTTTCGCGACCATGCCCGACCAGTACACGCTGTCGGTTCTGCAGCGCGCCGAGCTCGACAGGAAGGACAGGGCGCCGGTGATGGCGGAGACGGCGCTGGTGTCGAGTCACGCGCCCTGGGCGTCCCTCCCCCGGCTCGTCGGGTGGGACCAGGTCGGCGACGGCTCCGTGTTCACCGGCATGGGCAAGGGCTACGACGCGGCATGGCCGACCGGCGGACACGTCCGCACCGAGTACCGGAAGTCGATCGAGTACACGCTGAACACGCTCGTCTCGTACGTGGAGACCTACGGCGACGACGACCTCGTGCTCGTCTTCCTCGGCGACCACGAGCCCGCGCCGCTCATCACCGGCCCGGACGCGGGACGCGACGTCCCGGTCACGATCGTCGCCAAGGACAAGGCCGTCCTGGACAAGGTCTCCGGATGGGGCTGGCAGGACGGCCTGCGCCCGGCGAAGAACGGCCCGGTCTGGCCGATGAGCGACTTCCGCGACCGGTTCCTGACCGCGTTCGGCGGGTGATGCGAAGGTGGCGCGGTGACCTCGCTGTCCGCTGAGCCCGAAGACGCGCCGGCGCCTCCGCGCGAGGCACCGGCGCGCCGTCGTCGGCGCTGGCTGCTCACGCTCGTCGTGGTGGCGCTGCTGGCGGAGATGGCCTTCGCGATGGTCTCGACGGCCGTGCGGCAGAGCCCGACGATCGACGAGCCGGTGTACGTGGCGTCCGGCGTGATCTACTTGAAGGAGCACGACCTCCGGCCCAACGCCGAGCATCCGCCGCTCGGCAAGCTGCTCATCGGCGCCGGGGCCGTGCTCACCGGACCACGTCTCGACCCGGAGTTCACCGGAGACCAGCAAGCGGTCGGACGGCATCTGCTGTACGAGTCGGGCAACGACGCGCAGGGGCTGCTCCTGGCGGCGCGGCTGCCGGTCGTCGTCCTGACGCTGCTGTTCGGGCTGGTCGTGTTCGCCTTCGCCCGCGACCTCACCGGCTCCGGCGGCGGGCTCGTCGCGCTCGCCCTGTACGCCTTCTCCCCCGACGTCATCGCGCACGGTTCCCTGGCCACACTGGACGTGCCGATGGCCGGGTTCCTGCTCACGTCCGCGTGGCTGCTGTGGCGGGCGCGGCTGCGTCCGCGGCTCTGCCTCCCGCTCGCCGGGGCGGCTCTCGGCGCGGCGGTCGCCACCAAGATGAGCGCCCTCCCGGCCGTTCCGGTGCTGCTGGCGCTGGTGGTGGTCTCGGTCTGGTCCGCGCGCGGCCACCGCGTCATGGACGGCGTCGCATGGGCGGCCGGGACCGCCCTGGCGGTGGCCGCGGTGGTGTGGGCGTCCTACCTGGCCGTCGACCCGCGGCTCCGCTGGACGGCACCCGCCGGCGTCCCGGACGTCGACGGCCTGCGCGGCCTCGCCGCCGCCGGGCTGCCCTTCCCGGAGCCGTTCCGCGACGGCATGCGCGTCCAGTTCGGCTTCGAGGACCTGCGCTGGACCGGGTTCCTGTTCGGTGAGGTCTACCTGGGCTCCCGCTGGTACTACCTCCCGGCCGCGTTCCTGGTGAAGACGCCGCTGGGGATGCTCGCGCTGTGGGTGATCGGGATCGCCGCGCTGTGCGCGGTGCCGCGGCTTCGTCCCGCCGCGCCGTACGTCCTCGTGCCCGCCGCCGTGTTGCTGGGCGCGGCCATGACGGGCTCCCGCGATCTCGGCGTCCGGTACGCCATCGCCGTCCCGATGTTCCTGGCGGTGGCGGCGGGCGCGGCGACCGCGCTCCGGTGGCGGTGGACGCCCACCGTGGTGGGCGCGCTCCTGCTGTTCGTCGCCGTCAGCTCGCTGCGGACGTACCCGCTCTACCTGCCCTACTCCAATGAGGCGTTCGGCGGGCCGTCCAAGACCCATCTGCGCCTGCACGACTCCAACGTCGACTGGGGCCAGGACCTCCGGCGTCTCGCCGACCGCCTCCGCGACCGGTATCGGGGCGAGCAGGTGTGGCTGGCCTACAAGGGCAGCGGCGTCCCGTCCTACTACGGCATCCGCGCGTCCGACCCGCTCGCCGTGCCGCCCGGACGGGTGCGCGGGCTGCTCGTGGTGTCCGACAGCTGGATCGCCAAGTCGGACCCGAGGCTGACCCCGCTGATCGCGACGAGCGAGCCGATCGACGGGGTCGGGCATTCGATCACCATCTTCCGCCGACCCTGATCAGCGGCGGGTCAGCGGCGGTGGCTGTGGGCGCGGGCCCAGAGCGCCGTCCACCCGCCGGGCGGCAGCCAGGACGCGGGGACGCGCAGCCCGTGCGCGGCGATCTCGTCCCAGAACCGCGCGGTGTCCGCGCCGAGTTCGCGGGCGGCGGAAACGGCGCGCCGCCGCCACGGGCCGTCGTCGTCATCGAGAGCGGTGGCCGGGAACCCCGGGACGCGCACGGAGCGCGGAGCGGTCACGGTCGCCAGTTCGGTCTCGGGCGCGGCGCAAGTGACCGCGACGGTCAGCGCACAGAGGAGCGGCTCGGTCGTGCGCCGCGCGACGGCGGCGGCGAGGGCCGGGTCGTCCTGGACGGCCAGGAGCCCGATCGCCCGGCGCGCCCGCCGTCCGGCCAGGTCGAGGGCGTAGGCGTCGGCGATGGCGGGGAGCTTGACGAGCCTGTGCAGCGCCTTCGGCAGCGGCGGCTCGCCGAGCAGCAGCGGGAGCTGGTCGAAGCGGCCGCGCAGCGCCGGGTCGAGGGCGTCGAGGGCCGTGCCGAGGGGGCGGCTCCCGGTCGCCGTCCACAGCCCGACGAGGTCGACGTCGCCGCTCTCCAGCGCGCGCCGGACGGCGCCGGTGAACCGCTCGCTCCCGAGGCGGCGCAGCCGGACGAGCGCGGCGTCCGGCGGGGTCGCGGCGATCGCGGCGAAGACGCCGAGGGCCTCGGTGGCGGTCTCCCGCCAGGCGCGCTCCGCGAGCGGCCCGAGCGCCTGGCCGACGTCCTCGACGAGACGCGGCGCGGCGCGCCGCCGGGCGGCGGGCCGGACGGGCGGCAGCTCCTCCTGCCCCTGGGCGGGCTCGGCCTTCACCGGGCCCGGGATCGCGGCGACCCAGTCGCGGAACCGCCGCGCCAGCTCCGCATCCGGCTCGTCGTTGAACCTCGCCGCGAGCTCGCTGACCCGCCATCCGCGCGACGCGGGCCGCAGCGGCAGCAACTCGGCGTTGGCGACCAGCAGCCCGTGCTTGTCGTAAAGGCCCGCGAGCCCGCTGCGTCCGTTCTTGGCGTCGTCGATGTAGAACGGCCCGGCGATGCAGTTGCCCATGTACTCCGACCATTCCGACAGGTCGCGGGCGCTGCGCGCGATCCTGAACCGGACGGCGGCGCCGGGGACGGCCGTTCCGTCCCGCTCCAGCAGCGCGGCCGGGACGGCGAAGTCGCCGGTCAGGGCCTCGGCGATCGCGGTGCCCGCCAGCAGGCCGGCGGTGAGGTCCGTCCAGGCGCGGGCGCCGCGCGGCGGGACGCCGCCGAGCGCGACGAGCTGCGCGGCGCCCGACACGGCGAGGGTGACCGAGTCGAGCCGCGGCGCGAGCCGCTCGGAGACGGGCTCCGGGTCGTGTTCGAACCACGGCTCCCCGGTGCCGGGCGTCGCCTGCGCCCGCTCGTGCCCATGCAGCCGGGCGAGGGCGTCGACCAGGTCGGCGTACCAGAGCAGGTCGCCGACCATCTCCACGGACGCCGGGTCCTGCCCGGACGCGAGCCGTTCGTGCAGCGGGGCCGCGTTCCCCAGCAGCGGGCCCGTCCACGGCGGGATCCCGGACCACTCGCCGGGCGGGCGGACGTACCCGGCCGCCTCCCGCCAACCGTGCAGGCCGGCCGCCGCCCAGTGCCGCAGGTATTCGGCGAACGGGCCGCGCAGCTCCCGCATCGCCAGGCCGACGTCCTCGATGATCAGGAGGGCGAAGGCGCGGGCGCACGACAGGCGCGGCCGGACGTAGGCGGCGAACTTGGCGTCGCGCGGCTTGCCGTCGCCGATCCTGCGGTGGATGTCGCGCACGTAGGCGGCCGGACGAGCCGGAAGACCGGTCAGGCCGGGGACGCGCCGGGCCGACTCTGTGGCGTGCAGGTCGTCCACCTCCGCCGCCGCCGCGGCGATGACGCCGGCCGAGCGCGCCAGGCCGTCCTCCAGGCCGTGGTCGGCGACCGCCACGGCGGTGCGGAGCAAGGCCGTGGCGCCGAGCGCGTCGTTGAGAATCCGGTCGAGCCGGGCCGCCAGTACCGCTCGTCGGGCACCCACCGCGCGGCGTCGGCGAGCGACGGTTCGGCGACACCCAGCGCGTACCGCACCCGGTGCAGGATCTGCTCGTCCTCGAAATGGGTACGGCGTTTGCGCAGGTCGGGCACCCGGTCGCGGCTGCTCTGCGTCGCCAGCCGCCGCTTGCGCCGGGCGGCGCCCTCGTGGTGCTCCAGCACCCGCGCCCACAGGTCCAGGATCGGGTCGAGCCGCCGGGGGCGCGGCACGTCCCGGAACACCTGCCGGAGATGCTGCCCGAGCACCGACGGCTGACCGCCGGGAATGAGGTCGGCGTCCTTGGGCGCCTCGAGTGCGAGGACGCGTTCCAGCTGCTCGGGCCCGAGGACGTCGCTGGCCGCGACCGCCAGATGCAGCGCCGCCCACCGTCCCTCGCCGACGGCCCGGGCGGCCGCCGCGCCCACCCGCTTCGTGACCGCCGGCCCGAACAGCGCGACCAGGTACCCCGCCCGGTCGCCCAGCTTGTGCGCATTGTCGAGGCCGACGACGCGCAGCGCCGCGAGGACGGCGTCGCGCTGATCGCCGCGCGCGCCGTCCAGGCGTGCGGAGCGGAAGCCCCCGCCGAGGTCGACGCCCGCGCCGGCCGCGACCACTCCCCCGGCCCTGACGAGCCGCGCCAGCTCCGTGACGGCGTGCTCGACGTCCTCGACGGCGGCGGCGTCCGGTCCGAGCGCGACGGCCTCGCCGGGACGCGCCGCCGGGCCGTCCTGGTCGCCGGGCAGCCTGACGGGCCCGCCGGGACGCGCGGCCCAGGCGCACCGCCCCGAGGCCACGACACCGCCCGCAAGCCTGATCTTCACGCGCCCCATCATCCCCGTCCCGGACGCCCCGGCCAACGGAGTTTCGGCGGGCTCAGCCAACGGGGTTTCGGCGGGCTCAGCCCGGGCGGTGCAGGCTCGCGTACCCGTGCTCGACGAGACGCTCGGCCCCCTGCGCGTAGGCGGCCGGGTCGGCCGGGAGGCTGGTGCCGAGGCCGTCCACGTACCGGTTGTACATGCAGAACGCGGCGGCGATGAGCACGGTGTCGTGGATCTCGACGTCGGTGGCGCCCGCCTCGCGGGCCGGGCCGATGTGCTCGTCGCCGACCTCCCGGCCGCCGCGCTGGACGGCGGCGGCGATCCCGAGGAGGGCCCTGAGCTTCCCGCCGATCGGCGCGATGGCCGGGTCGGCGTGCACCTGCCGGACGAGCGTCGCGCCGCCGTCGAGCTGCGCGGCGGCGCACGCCCCGTGGGACCCGGCGCAGAAGCGGCACCCGTTCAGCTCCGACACGTAGGACGCGATCAGCTCCCGCTCACCGCGCTCCAGCGGGCTCGGGCCGCGCAGCAGGGCCTCCGCGAGCGCGCTGAGCGGCCCCGCCGTCTCGGGCCGGAACCGGAGCAGGGACGGCAGCCCGGGGACGGCGTCGTCCAACTCGATGTGCGCCACGGGACCGCCCCTTCACGGAAGTTCTCCTGGTCCCTTGATCCTCTACCGAACGCCGTCACGCGGGTAGTTTTCTCGCCACTCCACAAAAGGTCATGGTCTCCTGCGGCTCGCCCCAGGGGTTGGGCTCGGGACGCCACCGCGAGCACGACACCACTCCGGGCTCCAGCAGTTCCAGGCCGTCGAAGAGGGCCTCTATCTCCTTGCTCGTCCGGGCCTTGATGGGGTGCGGGGTGCCGCTCTCGTTCCATGCGCTGACGGCGAGGCGGGTCACGTCCACGTCCAGGCAGGCGTGGGACAGCGCCACGAAACTCCCCGGCGCGAGCGCGCCGACCAGCCGCGCCAGGATGTGCCGCAGCTCGTCCTCGTCGGTGACGAGGTGAAGCAGGGCGAGCATCATCAGCCCGACCGGCTTGCCGATGTCGAGGGTCGCGGCCGCCTCGGCGAGGACGCGGTCCGGATCGCGGACGTCCGCGTCGATGTAGTCGGTGGCGCCGCCCGGCGCGCTGGTGAGCAGCGCCCGCGCGTGCACGAGCACGAGCGGGTCGTTGTCGACATAGACGACGCGGGATTCCGGCGCGACCCGCTGCGCGATCTCGTGCGTGTTGTCGACGGTGGGCAGGCCGGTGCCGATGTCGAGGAACTGGCGGACGCCCTCCTCGCCCGCGAGGTGCCGGACGCACCGTCCGAGGAACAGCCGGTCGGTCCGCGCCGCCGCGACGATCCCCGGCACCTGCCGCGCGACCCGCTCCCCGGCCTCCCGGTCGACCTCGTAGTGGTCCTTGCCGCCGAGCCAGTAGTCCCACACCCGCGCCGAGAGGGGCCTGTCCGCCCTCGTGGGGTCGGGGCGTGCGATGTCGTCCGTGGCCATGCGGCTCCTCCTTCGCCCGTGACGGCGGGCCCGTGAGGCGGGATGACCGACGCTACACCGGACGGCCACACGCCCTGTCAAGGACCCCCGTCACGGCCCCGGGATCGTAGGAGGGGAGCACGCCCGCGAGGTGGCCGTCCGGGCGGACGACGTGGACGGTGTCCGGCCCGGCCCGCAACGCCGCCCGCAGGACGCCCTCGGCGTCGATGTCGTCCAGCGCGTGGACGCGGTGCGGGACATCGGTCTGCAGCTCCGCCGCATGCCGTGCCGCGGTCAGGACGACGAACTCCGTGCCGAGCAGGCGGCGCAGCCGGGTGGGCTCGCCGGAGACGACGCACGGGCCGTCCGGGCAGATCACGCCCGGCACCGGCGGGCGGACGGCCCCCGGCTCGCGCGGGAACCCGTCGAGCGCGCCGGACGGCGTCGTCAGCGGCGAGTCCAGATACCAGAACGGCTCGGCCAGGCGGCCCGAGTCGATGATCTTGTGGGCGGCGGGGTCGGTCCGCGCCTTCTCCAGCGCCTCCAGCCGCCGGGCGCGCTGCCCCGGCGTGTGCGGGACGAGGAACTCCATCGTCCGCGTGGTGACCCGGAGGTTCTCCCCCGCCGCGGCCCTGCGCTCGACGTCGTAGCTGCTCAGCAGGCTCTCGGGCGCCCGGCCGCGCCGGACGAACGCGAGCTTCCACGCGAGGTTCTCCGCGTCCTGCACGCCCGAATTCAGCCCGCGGGCGCCGAACGGCGCGTACAGGTGGGCGGCGTCCCCGGCGAGGAACGCGCGGCCGGACGCGAACGTCGCGGCCCGCCGCTCGTGGAACCGGTACACGCTCGACCACACGAGCTCGTACGGGACGTCCCCGACGATCTTCCGGATGCGGGCGTCCAGCGCCCCGGACGCGCGCTCTGCGTCGAGGTCGTGGTCGCCGGGCACCTGCCAGTCGATCCGCCACGTCCCGTCCGGGCACTGGTGGACGAGGACCTGCCGCCCGGGATTCCACTCCGGGTCGAAGAAGAACCGCCGCTCGCTCGGGAACGGCAGCTCGGCCCGGATGTCGCAGATGAGGAACTTGTCGGCGAACGTCCGCCCGGGGAAGGGGATGCCGAGCAGCCGCCGGACGGTGCTGTGCCCGCCGTCCGCGCCGACCGCGTGGCTGCCGCGGACGGTCGCGCCCGCGTCCACCTCCACGCCGCGTTCGTCCTGGTGGAGCCCGCAGACGGGATGCCCGTACCGGACGTCGGCGAGCGGCTCGGCGTCGGCGAGATCCCGCAGGTGCGCCTCGACCTCCGCCTGCGAGATGTTGAGCCACGGCGGCACCGCGCTCCGCCCGGGCTCGGGGAACGTGACGGCGAACAGCTCCTCGCCCCGGTAGTAGGTGCGGCCGGTCGTCCACGTCACGCCGCGGGAGATCATCCGCTCGGCGCAGCCGACCCGGTCGAGCACGTCGAGGACGTCCCGCTGGAAGCAGATCGCCTTGGACCCGGACGGGTCGCGCCGCGCCGCCGCCTCCAGCACCACGCTCGGCACGCCGTGCCGGGCCAGCAGCAGCGCCGTGACCAGGCCGACCGGCCCGGCGCCGACGATCACGACCGGTTCGCCGTCACTCCAGGAGCCCACATCTGAATGGTGCCCCGGCACGGGCGGCGATGGCCAGGGGCGGCCATATTTGATCAAGCCGGGCCCGGCCCGTGCGCACAATGGCCTATGTCCCGCGTGCGAACGCCGACCCGCCGGGAATTGGGCAGGGCGGGCGCGGCGGCGCTCCTCCTCGCGGCGGGCGCGTACGGGGTGCGGGCCTACGCCGGCCTGTGGCTGGACTTGTACGTGCACCGGCCCTCGACGTCGTCGCTGATCGCGCTCGCGGCGCTGGAGGCGATCGCGGTCGTGCTGATGGTCGCCGCCCTGCGCAGGCGCCGTGACGGGGCGAGCGAACCGGTGTTCGGCCGGTGGACGGGGGCCCTGGCGACCGGTTTCGTGCTTCTCGTGCTGGGGCTGCCCCTAGGTCTGGCGGTCCTCGCACTGCGCGGGCCCCTCCATGTGGAGCTCCCCCCGCCGGATGACCTCCCGATGCACGAGTGGCCGAGGCAGGATCTGGAGCGCGAATCCCCCTGGCTGGTCCCCCCGGCGGCCATGGCGGCCGTCCTCACCCTCGCGATGATCGCACTGATCGTGTCGGCGGCCTGGGTGGCCGTCCGGTACCGGAACCGGCGGTGGCGGCGACTCGGCGGGCGCCGCCGCCCGCCCGCGGCGCCCGCCGGGCCGCCGCCCTCGGACCGGTTCGAGGAGGCGGCGGAGGCCGGGAGCCGGGCGCTCCGGGGCACCGCCGACGCACGGGCCGCCGTGATCGCCTGCTACGCCGTGATGGAGGGGGTCCTGGCGGAGGCGGGCGCCGCCCCGCACGCCAGCGACACCCCGGCCGAGGTGCTCGCCCGCGCCTCCGGCTCCGGGCTGGCCGGGCTGGACGCCGCGACCACGCTGACCGGCCTGTTCAGGGAGGCCCGGTACAGCGACCGCCCGGTGACCGGGCGGCACCGGGCGGAGGCGCTGGCCGCGCTGGAGTCGCTCCGCGCCGGGAGCCGGGTATGAGAGCCGCCGCGCTGGTGGCGGCCGCCGGGTGCGGGTTCGCCGCCGCCTACCTCGCCGCCGGCGCCGCGGCCGTGGTCATCCTGGCCGCCGGGCTGGCGGTCCTCGGGCTGCTCGCCGCCCGGGCGGGGCTGCCCGCCGCACTCCCGTCCCGCCCGGCCGTCGGGACGCCGGACGTACCGGACGAGCTGCGGGAATTCCCCTCGTACCGGCGGGTCCGCGAGGCGGTGTCGTGGTCGCAGGTGTCCGCCCGGCATTACGACTCCGTGACACGGCCGCTGCTCGTCCGGCTGTTCGCCGCCGCGCTGGCCGAGCGGCACGGCGTCGACGTCCACCGCGATCCCGCGCGGGCCAGGGTGCTGGTGGGAGACGACGTGTGGCCGTTCGTCGCCCCGGACCGTCCCCGCTCCACCGACGCGCTCCCGCCCGGCCCGGACCTCGCCGGCCTGCGAGCCGTCGTGACCCGACTGGAGGAACTGTGGCCGAACGACTGACCATCGACTCGCCCGCCGCCGCGGCGGCGCGCTGCCAGGACGTCCTCGACGAGGTCGAGAAGGCCGTCGTCGGCAAGCGCGCCGCCGTCGAGCTGGTGCTGACGGGCGTCCTCGCGTCCGGCCACGTGCTGATCGAGGACCTTCCGGGGCTCGGCAAGACGCTGCTGGCCAGGACGTTCGCCACCGTCCTCGGCCTGGACTTCGCGCGCGTCCAGTTCACGCCGGACATGCTGCCCGCCGACCTGACCGGCGCCGCCGTCTACGATCCCCGCACGTCCGACGTGGAATTCCGGCCCGGCCCCGTGTTCACCCAGCTCCTGCTGGCGGACGAGATCAACCGGACGCCCCCGAAGACCCAGGCCGCGCTGCTGGAGGCCATGGAGGAGCGGCAGGTCAGCGCGGACGGGGAGACCCGTCCGCTGCCGCGCCCCTTCATCGTGCTGGCCACCGACAACCCGATCGAGTACGAGGGCACCTACCCCCTGCCGGAGGCGCAGCTCGACCGGTTCGCGCTGCGGATCCGGCTCGGCTACCTCTCCGCCGACAAGGAGAGCGAGATGATCGCCCGGCGGCTCTCCCGCGGCGCGGCGCCGCCCGCCCTGCGCGCGCTGGCCGGGCCGGACGACGTGCTCGCCATGCGCGAGTGCGTCGAGCGGGTGCACGTCGACGACGCGATCGTCCGGTACGCGGTCGCGCTCTCGGCGGCGACGCGCGAGCACCTCAAGGTGACGGTCGGGGCCAGCTCGCGGGCGACGCTCGGGGTCGTCCAGGTCGCGCGGGCGCACGCGCTGCTCGCCGACCGCGACTACGTGCTGCCCGAAGACGTGAAGGCCGTCGCGGTACCGGCGCTCGCGCACCGGCTCGTACTGCGGCCGGAGATGTGGGTCCGGCAGATCAGCGGCGAGGACGTCGTCACGGAGATCCTCGGCCGGGTCCCCGTGCCGCGCGCCGCGGACCAGCCCGCATGAGCC
>NZ_SMKT01000309.1 GCF_004348735.1 Actinomadura sp. KC06 | reverse complement strand
GGGTGCTGCTGGGCTGCCTGCCCTACCTGAGCTACGGGCTGCTGCCGCTGTTCGCGGTGCCGCTGGCGGTGCTGGTCCTGACCCGTCCCAGCGCGGCCACGGTCGCCGCCGCCGTCGCGGGGCTGGCCGTGGCGCCGGTGGTGTTCACGCTGCTGGGGTTCTGGTGGCCGGACGGCGTCCGCGCCACCCACGACACCTACCTGATCAGCCGCGGGTCCGCGCAGCGCTCCTACGCCTACTTCGCCGCCGCGAACCTGGCGGTGCTCGGGCTGCTGACCGGCCCGGCGGTCGCGCACGCGCTGCCCCGCGCGGCGGGCGCGCTGAGGCAGGCGGTCCGGGAGCGTGCCGTGGCTCCGGCGGCCGGGGTCGCGGCGCTGGCGGGGGCGGCGCTGCTGGGCGTGCTCGTCCTGGACGCCTCCGGCGTCACCCGCGGCGAGGTCGAGCGGATCTGGGTGCCGTTCGCCGCGTGGCTCACCGTCGCCGCCGCGCTGCACCGGCCCCCGGCCCGGGCGTGGCTGGCGGCGCAGGCGGCGACGGCGCTGACCGTCCAGGCCCTGGTCCTGTCCCCATGGTGACCACCGGCCCTCTGACCTGCGCCGATACGCCCGTCAGAAAATCTTGAAGAAAATCCGGGTGGGATGTCGATCCGGGGACGGTCCGTGCGACGCGTCAGTGAAAGGCCGATGAGACACCGCACGGAAGGACCACCGCCATGACCGCCACCCACACCCTCACCGCCGCCACCGCCACCGCCGACGCCGCCGATGTGAAGGGACGCCGCGTCCTGCGCAAGGTGCTGTGGGCGCTCCAGATCCTCCTGGCGGCGTTCCTGTTCTTCGCCTCCGCGCTGCCCAAGTTCGCCGGGCAGGCCGACGCCGTGAAGACCTTCACCGAGATCGGCTGGGGGCAGTGGCTGCGGTACGTGACCGGCGCCGTCGAGGCCGCCGGCGCGATCGGCCTGGTCGTCCCGCGGCTGGCCGGGCTCGCCGCCGCCGGGCTGATCGGCCTGATGGGCGGCGCCGTCCTGACCCAGCTGCTGGTGCTGGAGCCGGCGTGGAGCCTGCTGCCCGCCGCGTACGCGGTCGTGTTCGCCGCGGTCGCCTGGGACCGGCGTGCCGAGTCCCGGCAGGTGCTGCGCTCGGTGCGGAGCCGCGTCCAAGGGCGGTGACCCCCGCAACAGTACGACGTCGAAGGACCCCGGAACCGGCCGGTTCCGGGGTCCTTCGACGTCATGCGGTCTCTAGGGGTTCGGGGGTTCCCGCCGTGCCAGGGCGCGGAGCTCGGCGGTCAGCGCGGCTGCGTCGTCGGGACGGCCGTGGTAGGCGGCCGGAGTCGTCTGGAACAGCGCCACCCGCCACTGGCCCATGAGCTGCGACGCGGTGACGGTCTGCACGGAGTTGGCGTCGGCGTTGACGTCCACGGCGCCGTCCGGGGCGCCGGGCGGGACCATCCCGGCGACGGCGTGCAGCACCGCGGCGCCGGGGCCGACCAGCCGCACGTCGCGGACCGCGGCGACGTAGCGGGCGGTGGGGTGGTGGGCGAAGATCTCCTCCATCCGCGCGGCGATCTCCGCGCGGCCGGCGTGCAGGCTGCCGTCGAACCCGATCGAGACGCCGTCGTCGCGGAACGGGGCGGCGAACGCGCGGCCGTCGCGGGCGTTCCAGCCGTCCAGGATCGCCCGGTACAGGCCGCGGACGGCGTCCAGCGCGCCGAGCCGGGCGGCGTAGCGGTCGTGGTGCACCTGCCAGCGCCCGGTGGTCCAGTTCGCCCAGTCGACGCGGGCGCCGTCGAGGGCCTCTTCGAGGTAGTCCAGGTGCAGGTGCCAGCCCGCCAGGGTCTGGACGAGGTACTCGCCGGGCACCCGGACGTCGCTGGTGAACACCAGATGCGTCCCTCCGGGCGCGGGGGCCAGCTCGAAGCGGAGCCGGCCGTGCAGGTCGGAGTCCAGCTCCAGCAGCCGCGGCGGGTCGAACACGGTGACGGTGCCGCGCGCCACGGCCTGCTCGGCGGGGTCGGCGGTGTTGAGCCAGCGCAGCTCGAACTTGCCGCCGGCGGCGGGCTCCAGGTCGGCGTCGGCGAGCCACGCCGACAGCTCGGCGGGGTCGGTCAGGGCCCGCCAGACCCGCTCGGGCGGGTGCCGCAGGCGGCGCTCGAACCGCAGCAGGGTGCGCCCGCCGTCCTGTGGGGTGGCCGTGCCGTCCGGAGCGGCCGTCCCGCCCGGGGTCGCGGTGCCGTCCGGAGCGGTCGCGTCGCCGGCCGTGCCGTCGGTGCTCATGTGTCGCCTGCCTTCCCGGTCGCCGGTGGTGCCCGGCCGTGCGGGCGGCGCGCCCGCACGGCTCACACCACCGAACATAACCCCTTCCGCATATAACTTGCAAGGCATGAACGGAGAGGGTCAGGGGGACGGCGGCCAGGTGATGAGGGTGTGCCCCCAGGTGACGCCGGCGCCGAAACCGGCGAGCAGGACCAGGTCGCCGGGCGCGATCCGGCGCGTCCGCAGGGCCCGGTGCAGGGCGTAGGGGAGGCTGGCGGCGCCGATGTTGCCGACGTCGTGCCCGGCGATCGCCAGCTGCGCCTCCTCCAGCCCGGCCGCGGCGGCCAGCGCGGCGACCAGCCGCGGGTTGGGCTGGTGCGGGACCACCAGCGCCAGGTCCGCGGGCTTGATCCCGGCCGCCTCGGACGCCTCGGCCACCAGCCGCGGGAAGATCTCGCCGATGAAGTCGCGGACGGCCCGCGCGTCCATGTGGATGGTGTGGCCGCAGCCGGTCACGGTGCCCTGGCTGGCGGGGGAGCGGCTGCCGCCCGCGGGGATGAGCACGTCGCCGGCGCGGGTGCCGTCCGACCCGAGTGCGACCGGGCCGATCCCGTAGGGGCCCGCGACGGGCCCGACCACCGCGGCGGCGGCGCCGTCCCCGAACAGCGCGGTGGTGGCCCGGTCGGCGTCGTTGAGGAAGCGGGAGTACACCTCCACGCCGATGACCAGCGCGTACGGGGCGGGGCCGCGCTGGGCGGCGAGCCAGCCGACCGCGGCCTGCAGCCCGTAGACGAACCCCGAGCAGGCGGCGGCGACGTCGAACGCGGCGGCGCGGGCCGCGCCCAGCAGCGCCTGGACGCGGCAGGCGGTGGACGGCCCGAGCTCGTCGGGGGTGGAGGTGCCGAGCACGATCAGGCCGACGTCGGCGGCGGCCACGCCCGCCTCGGCCAGCGCGCGGCCGGCGGCGGCAGCGGCCAGGTCGGAGGCGGCCTGCCCGGGCGCGGCGACGTGCCGGTGCCGGATGCCGGTGCGCCGCTCGATCCAGGACGGGTCCAGGCCCAGCGAGCGCGACACCTCCTCGCTGGACACCCGCCGGTCGGGCAGATACGCGCCGGTGGCCCATATCGACCACCCCATTTTCCCGTCGTCAGGCTGTCCGAAATGTGTTCGGTATTTGCACGGCCGCTGCTCGGGGTGGGTCATCGCTCGCTCCCCTCGACCGGCGTCGCCGCCGGTGGTCACTGGTCGGCCTGGCCTGCCGGGCCGGGCGGCCCGCGCCCCCGCCGCCGCGGGCGCGTGACGTGCGCACACCACTGACGGTTGCCAGGCCGATCCCACGAGTGAATAATCCCATTTCAGGGTCTGTGTTCCATAACTACGAGTTAAGCGGCCTTTATCCGAATAGAGATGAGAACCTTTCCTTCGAGGTAAGGAGACCCCCGGTGTTCTCTGATCCGCATCCGGCCGAGGAGCTCAAGCCCGACGACGCGTGCGCCTTCCTGTTCGCCGGCACCGGCTCGGCCGGAGCCCCCGACCTGCCCGCCCTCGCCCGGACCGGGCGCGCCGCCGCCCGCGCGGTCGCCGACGTGCTGGACGCCGTCCAGGAGGGCCTGCCCCGCACCCGCTGGCCGTCGATGCGCACGATCCTGCTGGACGACCCCGCCGCCTACCGCGCGGCGGCGCGCACCCCCGGCGTCGCGCAGCTGGCCGGATACGCCGCCTCCGTCGCCGCCGACCGGGCGCTGCGCAGCGGCGGCGTCCAGCCCGCCTACGCGGTCGGGCAGAGCTTCGGGGAGATCGCCGCGCTGGTCGGCGCGGGCGCGTTCGCGATCGCCGACGGCGCCCGCATGGCCGTCAGCCTCGTCGGGGTGCTGGCGCGCCGCGGCCGCGGCGGCGGCATGGGGCTGCTGGAGACCGGCGAGGACGGCCCGGGCGGCGCCCGCGCCGTCATCGCCGCCGCCGCCGAGCCGCAGGTCGTGGTGGCGTCGGTGAACGCGCCGTCGGCGACCGTCGTCGCCGGCCCGGACGGGCCGCTGGAGCGGGTCCTGGACGCGGCCCGCGGCCGAGGGGTGCGGGCCGTGCGGCTCGCCGTCCCCTACCTGTCGCACCATCCCGCGATGGCCGGCGCCGACGACGAGTGGTACACGATGATCCGCCGCTACCCGCAGCGCCCGCTGGAGCTGCCGGTGCACTCGCCGGTGCGGGGACGCGCCTACCACGACGGCGACGACCTGCACCGCGCGCTGGCCGACTGCATCGTCAAGCCCGTGCGGCTGCCGGAGGCGCTGCGCGCCGTGCACGCGGCGGGCGCGACCGTGTTCGCCGAGGCCGGCGCCGGGAACGCGCTGTGCCGGTGCGCGCGGCTGACCGTTCCTGGGGCGCGGACCCTCACCCCGCTGCGCGAGCGCCCCCACGACGGGCCCGGCGGCCGGGACGGCGAAGGCGGCCGCCGCGGCGGCAAGGCCGATCCCACCGCCCGCCCCTGACGCC
>NZ_SMKT01000308.1 GCF_004348735.1 Actinomadura sp. KC06 | reverse complement strand
CCGCCGGCACCAGCACCGCCAGCACCGCCGCCGCGAACGCGACCAGGGCGATCCCTAGCCAGGCCAGCAACTCCCAGGCGACGAACACTCCGGACCGCCCCGAACCACTCCCGCGGCGCTCCAGCTCTACGATCCTCATAGCTCGTACTCTACATACGCCGCGTCGCAGCCGCTGGCGATCCACTACGACCGGACCGAGTACGGCAGGGTGAGCGTGACGAGCCGTTGCGCGTCTTCGACCGGCATTTTCAGCCAGGCGAAGCCGTCCCAGAAGGCCGCGTCGTGAACCCGGCGCAAGCGGGCGGGGGCGTGGCGGGTGAGGCGCTGCTCCGAGGTGAACCCGAGCAGCGCACGTGTCACCGACAGGCGTGACCAGCTCGGCCGCCACGCAACACTGATCCTGGGCACCTTGCTCACGCCCGGCGGGACCGCCGTGCCCTCGGTGGGGCGGACCGCTTGTTTCATGCCTGTTTTCGGTAGGTGCGGAAGGCGCGTGTGGACAGGAAGCCCATGGCGAGGGCGGTCGCTGTGAGCAGGCCCAGGTGGGCCCAAACTGTGCTCCAGTCGGTGTGGGCGCCCGTCGCCTCTCGGGACGCGACGACCGCCCATTCCATGGGGTTGTAGTCGGCGACGGCGCCGACCCAGCCCGGGGCCAGGCTGAGATCCATCACGGCCGAGCTGAGGAACATCAGCGGCAGCGTGGTGAATTGGGAGATCGCGATGAGCGTCGCCTGCTGGCGGGTCAGCAGTGCCACCGCGTCGGACAGCGCCGAGAAGGTCAGGGCCAGCAGCACCGCGGCAAGCAGTGTGATGCCGACGCCGGCGACGCTCCCAGGGAACCGGACGCCGACGGCCAGGGCGATGGCGACGATGATCAGGCTTTGGATGAGCGTCTGGATCGCCTGGTAGGCCATGGTCGCGATCACCATCGCGCCCCGGCTGGCGGGGGAGGTGAGCATCCGGTCCATCACGCCGCGGTCGATGTCCTGCAGGTAGGTCGTTCCTGACCACGCGCTCGCGAACAGCGCGGTCATCATCACCACGCCCGGCGTGAGGAACTGCAGGAAGCCGCCGTCGCCGTGCGTGAATCCGGGCAGGTCCGCCACCGAGCGGAACAGCTGTCCGAACAGCAGCAGCCAGATCACCGGCTGCACCAGGCCGATGATGAGGAAGGTCGGCATCCGCCGGAGGGCGCGCAGCAGCCGACCGGTCAGGAGCGCGGCGTGCGTGAGCACGGTCAGTGGACGCGCACCGCTGAAATGCTGGTGTGCGGTGGTCACTCCGTCACCTCCAGAGCCTTCGGGGCCGCGGCGGCGTCGAAGCTGTGGCCGGTGTGCCGCAGGTAGACGTCATCGAGCGAGGGCCGGGCGAGAGTCGCGGAGGTCACGGTCATGCCCGCTTCGTCGAGTGCGGCCAGTACCGGTGGCAACGCCCGGGCGCCGTCATCGGTTCGGCCACGGACAGTGCCCCCGTCCATGGTGATGTCCCGCAACTCGGACACCGTCCGCAGGACCGTGAGCGCCCTGTCGTCGGGCTGGGCCAACTCGACGTGCACCGCGTCGCCGCGCAGGCCGCTCTTGAGTTCGCTCGGGGTGCCCGCGGCGACCACAGTGCCCTGGTCGACGATCGCGAGCCGGTCGGCGAGGTGGTCGGCCTCCTCCAGATAGTGCGTCGTCAACAGCACCGTCATTTGCTCGTCCCCGGCCATCCGTGCGATCTCGGCCCACATTTCGCTGCGGGCGTGGGGGTCGAGCCCGGCCGTCGGTTCGTCGAGGAAGAGCACTTGCGGGCGGTGCATCAGGCCGAGCGCGACGTCGAGCCTGCGCGCCATACCGCCGGAGTAGGTCTGCACCAGCCGGTTCGCGGCGTCGGCAAGGCCGAACCTGGTGAGGAGTTCGCGGGCGCGCGCCCTGGCGTCCCGACGGGGCATTCCGTGTAGGCGTCCGGCGAGCAGCAGGTTCTCGAATGCGGTGCCCATCGGATCCGTACCGGACTTTTGCGACACGAACCCGATCACCCGGCGCACCCGCTCGGGCCGCGTCGCCACGTCGATCCCGACCACGCGAGCCGATCCTGAGTCGGCGGCTGAGAGCGTCGAGAGGATCTTCACCGTGGTCGACTTGCCGGCTCCGTTCGGCCCGAGCAGCCCGAACACGGTCCCCTTCGCCACGGCGAAGCTCAGCCCTCGCAGTGCCGTGATGGGCGGCTTGTTCTTGCCGGCCGGATAACTCTTGACCAGATCGACGGCCTCCACGGCCGGATCTGCTACGTGGGCAGCACCCATCGTCACACCCCTTTTCAGGATCTGGTGTGACTCCCACCTTCCTGGTGTCACCGGACACGAGGAGGCTTGATGGCGAGGGCTGAACCCTACGGTGAGTAGTCGCCGCAGAGGCTAGCACCTTGCGGGCCGAGTCGGCCTTATTCCGGCTGATCTGTAGCGCGCCCCATGACCTGGGTCCTTGCCTTGCCTACGGCGAGATCTCCGGTATCCACTCGCACCTTGCAGCGCACACCCGGCTGTCCGCCGGACTCTGTATATCGCTTGCGCGGGCCGCCCTGTGGGCGATGGACCGTGCGGATCCGTCTTTGGACGACCCCCGCTCCATTCCCTGGGCGCTCAGACAGCCCGTCCCGAAACGACGTTTCCGCACTTCGACGGCCGGGCCTGCCGCCTGCTTTCTCTATTTGGCCGCGTAGGTGGTCACCACGTGAGTGAGCCGGGTATGGGGACGTGCTGGGCGCAGGCGGTCATAAGGACGCCACGTTCCACCTTGCGGGGGTAAATGCGTCGACATGGTCCTCGGCACCCGGCAAAGTGGCCGACCGTGACGAGCAGTGAGCTGTGGACCCGCGCGACCGCCGACCGCTACGACGCCGAGGAAGCAGAGATGTCCTCGGCCGCCGTTCTCGGACCGACTCTCGCCTTCCTCGCCGATCTCGCCGGAGATGGCCGGGCACTTGAGTTCGCCATCGGAACCGGACGAGTGGGCGTCCCGCTACGGGAACGCGGCGTGCCGGTAGCGGGCATCGAGCTGTCCGAGCACATGGCGGCGGTCCTGCGGCGCAAGATCGACGAAGACGCGCTCCCGGTGGCCATCGGGGACATGGCCACCACCGTCGTTCCCGGCGAGTTCGCCCTGGTCTATCTCGTCTACAACACGATCTCGAACCTGCTCACGCAGGACGAGCAGGTCGAGTGTTTCCGCAACGCCGCACGTCATCTGGGGCCCGGCGGCCGATTCGTCATCGAGCTGGGCGTGCCGCCGCTGCGGTTCCTGCCGCCCGGCCAGGTCGCGGTGCCGTTCGATGTCTCTGAGCGGCATCTCGGCTTCGACACCTTCGACCTGGTGGAGCAGATTCTCGTCTCGCACCACTTCACCTGCGACGGCGACGACGGCCGCTACCGGCGCGGCAGTTCCCGGCACCGGTATTCCTGGCCGGCAGAGCTCGATCTGATGGCCCGGATCGCTGGGCTTGAGCTGGAACGTCGCGTCGCGGACTGGGACGGGGCGCCATTCACCCAAGACTCTGCGAAGCACATCTCCGTGTGGCGCAAGCCAACCTGAGGTCGGCCACGAGTCGGAGGTGACCCGCCGCCGGTTAGGCGTCGTAGTCGATGGTCAGGCGGGGGGCGGCGGGGAGTGACTGGCAGGTGAGGATGTAGCCGGCGTCTAGCTCTGCTGGGTCTAGGGCATAGTTGCGGCGCATTTCCACGTCGCCCTCTATGAGTTTGGCGCGGCAGGTGCCGCAGACGCCGCCCTTGCAGGCGAAGGGGAGATCGGGGCGAATCCGCTGGGCCGCTTCTAGGACCGTCGCGTCCTGCGGTTGAGCGAGGGTGGTGGAGCGGCCGTCCAGGATTACGGTCACCTCGCTGGCCGGGCCTGTGGGGGCGGGCTTCTTCCGGTTCGGTTCGGGTGGGGGCTCGTCCACGTGGAACAGCTCTTGGTGGACGCGTTCGCGGGGCACGTCGAAGCCGTGGAGGACGCGTTGTGCGTCCTGGACCATGGCGAAGGGGCCGCACAGCCACCAGTGATCGATGTCGGCGATGGGGACTAGGCGGGGGAGAAGGATGCGGAGTCTGTCCGCGTCCAGGCGGCCGGTGAACAGTTCGGCCTCGCGGGGTTCCTGGGACAGGACGTGGACGAGTTCGAAGCGGTCCGGGTGCGCGTCTTTCAGGTCGGCCAGGTCGTCGGCGAACATGACCGTGCCGCTGCGACGGTTGCCGTACAGGACCGTGACCCGGGTGTTCGGGTCGGCTAGGGCGGACGCGGCGATCGACAGGACGGGGGTTATCCCGGAGCCGGCGGCGATCAGTACGTGGTGGGCCGATTCGTCGGTGGAGAGGGTGAACTTGCCTGAGGGTGGCAGGACCTCGACCGTGTCGCCGGGGCGCACGTCGTGGACGAGCCAGGACGAGAACAGGCCGTCCGGGATCTCGCGGACGCCGATGCGCGGGGCGGCCCCGGCGGGCGCGCAGATCGAGTAGGAGCGGCGTTCCTCGCGGCCGTCGATCATGCGGCGGAGGGTGAGGAACTGGCCGGGACGGAACGCGTACTCGTCGCGCAGCGGCGGTGGCACGTCGAAGGTGACCGCGGCCGCGTCGTCGCACAGCGGCTCGACGTCGGCGACGCGCAGCGTGTGGAAACCGGGCACGGTCAGATCTCCTTGAAGTGCTCGAACGGCTCGTTGCAGGCGCCGCAACGGCGTAGCGACTTGCACGCGGTGGCGCCGAACCGGGACAGCTCGACCGTGTCGGACGAGCCGCAGCGCGGGCAGTCGATCCGGCGGGTCGGGCCCAAGGTGAGGGGGATCGGGCC
>NZ_SMKT01000307.1 GCF_004348735.1 Actinomadura sp. KC06 | reverse complement strand
CTCCAGCCCCCACCCACCGCCGCTCAAGCGACTCGCCCCATCCGCTGCGCGGGCGGGACTTCCGGCTGCTGTTCGGCGCCCGCGTCCTGTCCCTGACCGGCGACGCCGCCGTGCCCGCCGCGCTCGCCCTCGCTGTCCTGCGCGCGACCGGGTCCACGTCCGCGCTGGCCCTGGTGCTCGGCTGCGCGATGGTGCCGCGCCTGCTCCTCCTGCCGATCGGCGGCGTCGTCGCGGGCCGCCTCAACGCGCGAGGCGTCGCGCTGGCCACCGACCTCGTCAGCTGCGCCGCCCAGCTCTTCGCCGGGATCGAGCTTCTCGGCGGACAGCCTCAGCTCTGGCACCTCGCCATCGCCCAGGCGATCAGCGGCACCGCCTCGGCGTTCCAGACCCCGACCATCTCGCCGCTGGTCGCGGGAACCGTCGAGCCGTCCGGCCTCCAGAAGGCGAACTCGCTGCTGGGCGCGGCCAACGGCGCCACACGGCTCGCCGGGCCCGCCCTCGCCGGGACGTTCGTGCTGACCGTCGGCCCCGGCTGGACGTTCGTGCTCGACGCCGCCTCGTTCGCCCTCAGCGCCGTGCTGCTCGCGATGACGCGCGTCCGGCACGTCCCGATCCCGGAGCGGCCCAGCGGCGGCCAGCGGGCAGGGGCGTTCGGGCGGCTCGTCGGCGACCTGACGGAAGGCTGGACGGAGGTCCGCTCGCGCGACTGGTACTGGACGAGCCTGATCGCACACGCCATGTGGAACGGCGCGTCCGCCGTGCTGCTCACCCTCGGCCCCGCCATCGCGATCGAACGGCTCGGCGGCGAGGGGATGTGGATCGCGACCGTCCAGGCGGGCGCCGTGGGTCTCGTCGCCGGCGCCCTGCTGGCCGCGCGCCTGCGGCCCCGCCGTCCCGTCCTCGTCGCGAACCTCGGCCTCGCCGTCTTCGCCCTGCCCCTCGCGCTGTTCGCCGTCGCCGCGCCCGCACCGCTGGTCATCGGCGCGTACGGGCTGGCGGGCGCCGGGCTGGGCGTCCTCAACCCGACCTGGGAGACGGTCGTCCAGATGACCATCCCGCAGCACGCGCTGGCCCGGGTGACCTCCTACGACTGGCTGCTCTCCCTGGGCGCCGCGCCGCTCGGCTACGCGCTCGCGCCGTGGGCCGCGTCCGCCTGGGGGACGTCCACACCCCTGATGATCACGGCCTTCCTGGTCGCCGCATCATGCCTCGCCACAGCGGCGGTACCCGGCGTCCGACACCTGACCATGCCCACCGCGACACCGTCGCCCCCACCAAAGCCTCTCCCCGACACCAAGCCCGCCCAGTAGCACCCCGGCGGCCGACCCTGCGATCGGCCGCCGGGACGCGCTCGCTCCTGACTTACGCACCGCCGCCCGGTCGCGTGTCGTCGCCGGGTTGGGGGCTGCCGCTCGTGATGCCGTGCTGCTCGCCGGACGGCGGCCGTACGGCCTGCGCTTCATCCCGTGGCTTGGGCTCGTCCAGCCCGATGACCGGCGGGACGTCCTCGGCGGACTCCAGCGCGGACGGCGTCTCCGCCGCCTTCGCCAGCTCCTCCTCGGCCTTGGCCAAGCGCGCCCCGAGGTCGAGCCTGGCCTTCTCGCCCTCACCCTCGGCCTCGCCGGTCTTTCCCGGACCGCCCGCGGCGCGCTCGAAGAACCGTAGGATCTCCACCGGCAGCGGCATGACCAGCGTGCTGTTCTTCTCCGCGGAGACCTCCACGACCGTCTGCAGCAGCCGGAGCTGGAGGGCCGCCGGGTCCTGCGACATGATCTCCGCGGCGGCGGCGAGCCGCTTGGACGCCTGGAACTCGCCGTCCGCGGTGATGATGCGGGCCCGGCGCTCGCGCTCCGCCTCCGCCTGCCTGGCCATCGACCGCTTCATGCCCTCCGGCAGCGAGACGTCCTTGATCTCGACCATCTCGATCCGGATGCCCCACGGCCCCTCGGTGATCTCGTCGATGATCGACCGCAGCCGAGTGTTGATCTTCGCGCGCTCGCCGAGCAGCTCCTGCATGTCGGCCTGGCCGATGACCGACCGCAGCGACGTCTGCGCCACCTGGGAGACCGCGTAGCCGTAGTTCTGGACGTTCACGATCGCCTTCACCGGGTCGATCACCCGGAAGTACACGACGGCGTCGACGCGGACGCTCACGTTGTCCTGGGTGATGCCGTCCTGCCCCGGGACCCCCATCGTGACCGTCTGCCGGCTGACCTTCTGCATCCGCTCGACGATCGGCACGATCGCCGTGATGCCGGGCGTCCGGACGGCACCGGGGCGCAGCTGTCCGCCCCGCTGCACCTGCCCGAACCGGAACACGATGCCGTGCTCGTACTGCTGGACGACGCGGATCGACGACGCCAGGCCCATCAGCCCGCCGACGAGGACGACGAGCAATATGACAAGGACCACCGCTTCCATCACGGCCACCTTTCTCGCGCGGTGGACGGGGCCGCGGGGGAGCACCTCTGGCCCCGGCGTTCTGAACCCGTGGGGGTCCAGACGGAACCACCCGGAGGACGGTTCACGTTTCCCAGCTAACCGCGCGGGCAGGCCGAATGACAGTGCCCACGCGAACGATCTTGGACGAACCGTGTCAGGGATCACTTGCATAGGGACGGACGCACTCTGAAGTGTTTGCCGAGTGAACGATATGGTCGATCGGGTGAGCGCGAGAGACACCGACTGGGACGGCGTACGCCTCCACGTGGTCACCGGCAAGGGCGGCACCGGAAAGACGACGGTCGCCGCCGCGCTCGCGCTTGCCCTGGCCGCCGGCGGCCGCAAGGTCCTGCTCGTCGAGGTCGAGGGACGGCAGGGCATCGCCCAGCTGTTCGACTGCCCGCCGCTGCCGTACGGGGAGCGCCGCGTCGCCGTCGCACCGGACGGCGGCGACGTCTACGCCCTCGCCATCGACACCGAAGAGGCGCTCATCGAGTACCTCGAGATGTTCTACAACCTCAAGCGCGCCGGAAAGGCGATGACCAAGCTCGGCATCGTCGACTTCGTCACCACCATCGCGCCCGGCCTGCGCGACGTGATCCTCACCGGCAAGACCAGCGAATCGGTGCGCCGCAAGAAGAAGGACGGCTCGTTCATCTACGACGCGGTCGTCATGGACGCCCCGCCCACAGGCCGCATCACGAAATTCCTGAACGTCAACGACGAGGTATCAGGGCTCGCCAAGGTCGGACCAGTGCGCAACCACGCCGACACCGTCATGAAGGTCCTGCGCAGCCCTGAGACGGCCGTGCACTTCGTCACGCTCCTGGAAGAGATGCCCGTCCAGGAAACGATGGACGGCATCCGCGACCTCACCGATGTCGGCCTGCCCATCGGCGGAGTCGTCATCAACATGGAGCACCAGCCCGTCCTGACCGAGGACGACCTCGCCGCGGCCGCCGCCGGCGCGCTGGACACCGACGAGATCGTCCGGGGCGTGAAGGCCGCCGGCCTGGAACACGACGCCGAGACCATCGCCGCCGAACTAGCCGCCGAGGCCGGCGACCACGCCCGCCGCACCGCGCTCCAGCGCCGCGAGAAAGAACGCCTGGAGTCGATCGACCGCCCCCGCTACACGCTCCCGCTCCTGTCGGACGGCATGGACCTGGCCGGCCTCTACGACCTGGCCGCCGCCCTCCGCACCCAAGGCGCCGCATGACCGCGCGTTGCGTGAGGCACCGCATAACCGGGCGTTGCGCGACCGGGCGTTGCCTCCTGGGGCGCGTCCACCGGAATGGGTCTCGGACGGGAAAGGCGAACGGATGAGCCCGACCAGCAAGACCCCGCCCGCCCTCGACGTAGACGCGCTCCTCGACGACCCCCGCACGAAGATCATCGTGTGCTGCGGCTCCGGCGGCGTCGGCAAGACGACGACGGCCGCGGCCCTGGGGGTCCGCGCGGCGGAACGGGGCCGGGACGTGGTCGTCCTCACCGTGGACCCGGCCCGCCGCCTCGCCCAGTCGATGGGCCTGTCCGAGCTGGACAACAACCCCCGCAAGATCGAGATCGACGGCGACGGCGAGCTGCACGCCATGATGCTCGACATGAAGCGCACCTTCGACGAGATCGTCGAGGCGCACGCCGACCCGGACCGGGCCAAGCAGATCCTCGCCAACCCCTTCTACCAGTCGCTGTCGTCCAGCCTGTCGGGCACGCAGGAGTACATGGCGATGGAGAAGCTCGGCCAGCTCCACCGCTCCGGCGCCTGGGACCTGATCGTCGTGGACACCCCGCCGTCCCGGAACGCGCTCGACTTCCTGGACGCCCCCGAGCGGATGGGCCGCTTCCTCGACGGCCGCTTCATGAAGATCCTCGCCGCCCCGGCCAAGACCGGCGGCCGCTTCGGCGTCAAGGTGATCAGCGCCGGGTTCGGCATGTTCACCGGCGTCATCAACAAGGTCATCGGCGTCCAGCTCCTGCGCGACGTGCAGACGTTCGTCGCCGCGTTCGACACGATGTTCGGCGGCTTCCGGGAACGGGCCGAGAAGACGTTCAGACTTCTCCAAACACCCGGCACCGCGTTCCTCGTCGTCGCGGCCCCGGAGCCGGACGCGCTCCGCGAGGCTTCCTACTTCGTCGAACGCCTGGCGGAGGAACGCATGCCGCTAGCGGGACTGGTCGTCAACCGCGTCCACGAGTCCGCCGCCGACACCCTCTCCGCCGCCCGCAGCCAGGCCGCCGCCGAGACGCTGGAGGAACGCGGCGAGCACACGCTGACCGCGGCGCTGCTCCGCATGCACACCGACCGCATGCAGCTCGCCGCCCGCGAAGAGCGGCTGCGCGACCATTTCGCGTCCACACACCCGACCGTCCCGGTCACGGCGGTTCCCGCGCAGGCGGAGGACGTCCACGACCTGGACGGCCTGCGCCAGGTAGGCGAAGACCTAGCCGCCCCCACCTCACCCCCAAC
>NZ_SMKT01000306.1 GCF_004348735.1 Actinomadura sp. KC06 | reverse complement strand
ATAAGAGACAGGCCCAGGGGCGGCCGAAGCCGAGGGTGGATCCGGCGTCGGTGAGTGCGAGGGCGATCAGCATCGCGGCGTAGATCCAGTGCATGTCCATGAAGGGGTTGGTGTCGGGCCACAGGGACGCCGCCCACAGCATGAACATCAGGATCGTGCCGCCGATCGCGGCCAGGCGGAGGCAGATTCCGAGGATGAGGGCGACGCCGAGGCCGCCGAGGCCGAACATGAAGAGGGCGTCGACCCAGACCTGTCCGGCCATCGAGTGGAAGATCTCCTTGAACGGGCCGTCGGTCCGGCTGAGGAAGCCTTTGGACGGGGACGTGCCTGACAGCCAGCCGCTCTCGGTGCCCTTGCCGAGACCGAAGAGCTTGTCGATGAAGGCCCAGAGGAAGATCCAGCCGAGGAAGAGGCGGCCGATGGCGAGGGCGTAGCGGGCCGGATGCTCGGCCGCCAGGGAAGGCGAGGGCCGCAGGCGGGTGTCGAGGGACATGGCGGTTCCTTGGGGGTGGGAGACCAGAACGAGCCAATCGATAGGTAAGTTTCCTATCAGTTGATGGCCGGTTCAAGTAGACCAGTTCGTCTTTCGCTCCGACCCCGTCCCGCAGCAGGGGTGCGCGGGAGTTCAGGGCTCAGCCTGCGTCGGTGGTGAGGAAGTCGCCGATGATGCGGTTGAACTGGTCGGGTTGCTCGAACATGGGCCAGTGGCCGGCGCCGGTGATCATCTCGAAACGGGCGCGGGGCATGATCTTCGATGCGCGGCGGCCGACCTCGGCGGGGGTGGTGGGGTTGTGGTCGGTCCAGACGATCAGGGTCTCGTTGCCGATGGCGGCGAGGTCGTCCTCGCCGAGCATGTGCGTCCGGTTGGCTTCGCCTGGCTGTTCGGAGACCAGTTTGGCGAGGGCCTCCTCGGCGCCGGGGAGGGTGTAGTAGCGGTAGCGGCATTCGACGAGTTCGTCGGTCACTGTGGCCGGGTCGGCCATGAGCCATTCGAGCCTCGCACGCACGCTCTCGCGGGTCGGTGCGCCGGCGGCCTTGGCGGTGACCGTCTTGACCTGGTTGTGGACGCGTTCGCTCTCCGCCGCGCTCTTCTCGTCCGACAGCAGCAGGCCCGCGCCGGTCACCGAGGCGATCTTGCCGACCCGGTCCGGGTGCTTCAACGCGGTGAACAGGGCGGTCCAGCCGCCGAGGGACTGGCCGACCAGGTGCGCGCGTTCGGCTCCGATGGCGTCGAGGAAGCCGATCAGGTGCTCGGTGAAGACGGGGGCGTGGTAGGTGACGTCGGTGGGGCGCGCGGTGAGGCCGTGGCCGAGCGCGTCGATGGCGTAGACGCGCAGGCCGCGCTGGGACAGCGGGACGATGTTGCGCAGGAACGCCTCGGCGTGGCCCGTCAGGCCGCCCATGAGGATGACCGCGTCGCCGTCTCCGGCCTCGATGGAGCGGGTGCGCCAGCCGGCGGCGTCGCGGAAGCGGGTCTCGGTGCCGAGGGAGTCGGTCCAGAGGGTCATGAGGGGTTCTCCTTGTCGAGGAAGTCGATGAGGGCGGGGTTGACGAGGTCGGGGCGCTCGTACTGCGGCCACTGCTTGGCCTGGGGGACGGTCAGGAGGCGGGCGTTCGGGACCGCGCGGACCGCCGCCTCGACGACGGCCGCGGGCGTGTGGCCGTGCTCGCCTCGGATGATGAGGACTGGCATCGTCAGGGTGGAGAGCCGTCGCGGGGTAAGGAGCGACGGCGTGTTGTCGGCGGCCCGTACCAGGCGGTGCACGCGCCGGGCCTCCTCGGGCCGGTACAGCGCGGTCCGGACCTGGACGAGCTCGGCATCGACCCCGGCGGGGTCGGCGAGGAGTCCGGCGAGCCGGGTCCGGACGGCCTCGGGGGTGGGTTCGGTGTAGGCCCGGCCGCCGCGTTCGTAGGCCGCCTTCACCGTGGGGTCGGCGAGCCGTTCGGCCTCGGGCTGGAGACCGGCGGGTTCGATGAGGGCGAGACGCCGTACCCGCTCCGGGGCGCGCGACGCAGCCAGCGCAGCGGCCCAGCTGCCGAGGGATTGGCCGACGAGGTCGGCGGCGGCCAGGCCGAGCGAGTCCAGGACGGCCAGGACGTGATCGGTCAGCGCCTCCACCGTGTAGGAGCCGGACGGCGACCGGCCGGTGAGCCCGTGGCCGAGCAGGTCGAAGGCGATCGCGCGGCGTCCCGCCGTCGCGAGCGCGGGGAGGTTGCGCGCGAAGGTCTCCAGGTGGCCGCCCCGCCCGTGCAGCAGGACGACCGGGTCCCCCGAGCCGAGTTCGGCGACGCGCGTCGGCACGCCCGCCGCGGTGACGTGCCGGATCTGGGCGCCGAGCAGGTCGGTCCACAGGCTCACAGGTGCTTCCTCAGGAAGGCGAGGGTGCGCTCCCAGGTGAGGCGGGCGGCCTCGGGATGGTGGTTGGGGTGCGTGTCGTCGTGGTAGGCGTGTCCGGCGCCGTCATAGACGTGGACCTCGGTCTCCTGGCCGGATTTTCCGAGGGCGTCACTGAGGCGCGCGACCTGGTCCAGCGGGATGACCTCGTCCGCGCCGCCGAAGTGGGCCTGGACGGGGCAGCGGACGCCGCCGGCGATGTCGATGCGGGAGCGGACCCGGCCGGTGGGGCTGTAGGACGGCGGCAGTTCGGGCAGTCCGTAGAGCGGAACGGCGCAGGCCAGCCGGTCGGTCCGGGCCGCCCAGGCGATCGCGAGGCCGCCGCCGAGGCAGAACCCGACGACGGCGGCGCGGGCGGCGTCGACGTCGCCGCGTCCGGCCAGGTGGTCCAGGCCCGCTTCCAGGTCGGGCAGCGCCTGCTCGTCGCGGGCGGCGAGGAAGGCCTTGGCGCGGCGCTCCTCGGGGGTCGTGTAGTCCTGCGGGGGGCGGCCCCCGATCCTGCTGTACAGGTCGACCGTCAGGCACGCGAAGCCCTCGTCGGCGAAGAGTTCGGTGACCCGCTGGCGATGGGCGGTGACACCGAGGTTCTCGTGCGCCATGACGATCACCGGCGGCGGCCCGTCGGAGCGGTGGGTGGGCAGGGCCAGATAGCCGCGGATCTCATCGGAACCGGCGGGGAAGGTCGTCCATGCGGCTTCGTTCATGCTGGTGTCTCCGGGTCAGCCCGCGCGTGGCGGGGAGGGCGGATGCGCGGCCGCGGTCCGGCCGAGCAGGTGCTTGATGTGGTTGCCGAGGGCTTCGAGCCGCTGGCGCGGCATGCGGGTGATCCGTCCGCAGACCGCGATCGCGCCGGCGGGACGGCCGCCGACCATCACCGGGACGGCGACCCCGGCGATGCCCGCGATGAACTCGCCGATCTCGACGGCGTAGCCGTACCGCCGGGTGGTCTCCAGTTCGCGGCGGAGCGCGTCGGGGTCGGTGATGCTGGCCGGGGTGCGCTGCGCCAGCGGCAGCCGCGTGACGATCTCCTCGCTCTCCTCCCTCGGCAGGGCGCTGAGGATGGCGCGGCTGATGCAGCCGGTGCCCAGCGTCGAGCGGCGGCCGAGTGGCGACAGCGACTCGGGCGAGTGCGGCGCCTCCCGTTTGCCGGTGATGAGCAGCGACCTGTCCTGCCAGTCGATCTCGGCGATCAGGACGGTCTCGCCCGTCGAGCGGATCAGCTCCTCGGCGACGCCCTGCGTCAGGTGGGACAGGGCGTTCGTCGTCGAGACCAGGCTGCCCAGCTCCAGCAGCCGGTTGCCCAGGACGTAGGCGCCGTCGGCCTCCTGGCGGAGGAACCCGCGCTCGACCAGGGTCACCGCGATGCGGTGGGTGCTGGTCTTCGGCACCCCGGCGGCCTCGGCCAGCTCGGTGAGCTGGAAGCGGGGGTGCGCCGCGCTGAAGGCGCTCAGCACGTCCAGGGCACGGTCGACGGAGCGTACTCCGCGGCGGCGCGCCGGGTCGTCGGCGGGAACGGAGCCAGCAGAATCGTGCACGGTGACCTCACGAGCAGTAGGGCGGTGCCTTGCTCGCATTGTCGCTGGTCACAACCACATCGGGCACGGTGGCGATCTTCTGGACGCCCTTCGTGCCGCGCAGCAGGCCGACGACGTTGTCCACGGCCATCTCGCCGACGCTCTTGGGGGTGTTGCTGACGGTGACCGCGAACTCCCCGTCCTTGACGGCCTTGACGCCGGCCGCGCTGCCGCCGTTGGTGAGGATCTTAATGTCGTCCCGCCCGGCGGCCTTGAAGGCGGCGAGCGCGCCGAGGGCCATGTCCTCGTTGTGGACGAAGACGTAGGCGACCTTCGGCCGGGCCTGCAGGAGGTTCTCGGCGACGTCCTGGGCCTTGGCCCGCTGCCAGAACGCGGGCTGGTCGAAGACGACCTTGGCGTCGCCGCCGAGGCTCTGCTTGAACGCGTCGTTCATCAGGTCGGCGGCGGCGCCCGGCGCGCCGCCGATGATGCCGACCTCGACGGGCTTGCCGCCGCTGTCCTCGGCGAGCCAGGCGCCGAGATCGCGGCCGACCTTCTTCACGTCGGTGACGACCGCGCCGAGGATCTTGGTCTGGTCCACGGACGCGACGGAGGTCAGGAAGATCGGGATGCCGGCGCGGTTGGCGCGGCTGATCCCGCCCTCCAGCGAGTCGATGTTGACCGTCTGCACGACGATCGCGTCGACCCGCTTGACGATCATGTCGTCGATGTTGGACAGCTCCTTGGCCGGGTCCATCGCCGAGTTCGCGGTCAAGACCTTCACTCCTGCGCGGCCCGCGCGCGCCTGCAGGGCGTTCTGGAGGCAGGTGTGGAACTCGATGGTGTTGCCGTTGACGAAGCCGATCGTCAACTGCTTGTCCGATGGGACGGGCGCGGCGGCTTTGCCCTTTCCGTCGTCCACGCTGCAGCCCGACAGCGCGAGGCCGGCGGCGAGGGCGAGTGCCGTGGCTCTTGTGCGGGTGTCTTTCCGGACGGTGCCCAGGCTGGCGATCATCGTGATTCCTCCGGGTCGGGGTGGTTGGG
>NZ_SMKT01000305.1 GCF_004348735.1 Actinomadura sp. KC06 | reverse complement strand
CTCCGGCCTCACGGCCTGGTCCTGGCCCTGTTCAACGGACTCGTCCACGGTCGCGGACGGCTCGGCGGTCTCGGTCATGTGGCGTCTCTTCCTTGATCGTTAGATCCGCCGTTATTTGTACAGTCCCCGGGTTGGGGCCGGTTGGTGACGGTTCGGGGAACGAGGTTGTACGGCGCTTGCACTCGGCAGGGTAGAGTGCTAAAAAACGGTTGGCACTCTACTGTGGAGAGTGACAACTTCACAGTCTGGGTCGGGGCGATGAGGCCTCAGTCCGGCGGCGGAATGGCAGTCGTCGGCGGGGGCCGTCCGTCGCGGGCGTCGGCTCGATCCGTCTAAGCCACCTTGTTCCGGGAGGACTGGAGCCTATGGCTGCAAAGATGATCGCGTTCGACGAGGAGGCCCGCCGCGGTCTTGAGCGCGGCATGAACCAGCTCGCCGACGCCGTCAAGGTGACCCTTGGTCCCAAGGGCCGCAACGTCGTGCTGGAGAAGAAGTGGGGCGCCCCCACGATCACGAACGACGGTGTGTCGATCGCCAAGGAGATCGAGCTCGAGGACGCGTGGGAGAAGATCGGCGCGGAGCTCGTCAAGGAGGTCGCCAAGAAGACCGACGACGTCGCGGGTGACGGCACCACCACCGCCACCGTCCTGGCCCAGGCGCTGGTGCGCGAGGGGCTGCGGAACGTGGCGGCCGGCGCTAACCCGATGTCGCTGAAGCGGGGCATCGAGTCCGCGGTCGAGCGGGTGAGCGAGGAGCTGTCCAAGCTCGCCAAGGACGTGGAGACCAAGGAGCAGATCGCCTCCACGGCGTCGATCTCCGCCGGCGACCCGCAGATCGGCGAGATGATCGCCGAGGCGATGGACAAGGTCGGCAAGGAAGGCGTCATCACGGTCGAGGAGAGCCAGACCTTCGGTCTGGAGCTCGAGCTCACCGAGGGGATGCGCTTCGACAAGGGCTACATCTCGCACTACTTCGTGACCGACCCCGAGCGGATGGAGGCGGTCCTCGAGGACCCGTACATCCTGATCGTTCAGGGCAAGGTGTCGGCCAACAAGGACCTGCTGCCCGTCCTCGAGGGCGTCATGCAGTCCGGCAAGCCGCTGCTGATCATCGCGGAGGACGTCGAGGGCGAGGCCCTGGCCACGCTGGTCGTCAACAAGATCCGCGGGATCTTCAAGTCCGTGGCCGTGAAGGCCCCGGGCTTCGGCGACCGCCGCAAGGCCATGCTGGGCGACATCGCCACGCTGACCGGCGGCCAGGTCATCAGCGAGGACGTCGGCCTCAAGCTGGAGAACACCTCGGTCGACATGCTCGGCCGGGCGCGCAAGATCGTCATCGCCAAGGACGAGACCACGATCGTGGACGGCGCCGGTGACGCCAACGAGATCGCGGGCCGGGTCAACCAGATCCGCACCGAGATCGACAACACCGACTCCGACTACGACCGCGAGAAGCTGCAGGAGCGGCTGGCCAAGCTCGCGGGCGGTGTCGCGGTCATCAAGGCCGGCGCCGCGACCGAGGTGGAGCTCAAGGAGCGCAAGCACCGCATCGAGGACGCCGTCCGCAACGCCAAGGCCGCGGTCGAGGAGGGCATCGTCCCCGGTGGTGGCGTCGCGCTGATCCAGGCCGGCACCAAGGCGTTCGACAAGCTGGAGCTCGCGGGCGACGAGGCCACCGGCGCGAACATCGTGAAGCGCGCTCTGGAGGAGCCGCTGAAGCAGATCGCCGTCAACGCCGGCCTCGAGGGCGGCGTCGTGGTGGAGCGGGTCCGCAACCTGACCCCGGGCGAGGGCCTCAACGCCGCGAGCGGCGACTACGTCAACATGTTCGACGCGGGGATCATCGACCCGGCCAAGGTCACCCGGTCCGCGCTGCAGAACGCGTCGTCGATCGCCGCACTGTTCCTGACCACCGAGGCGGTCATCGCCGAGAAGCCGGAGAAGAACCCGGCCCCGGCGGGCGGCATGCCCGACGCCGGCGGCATGGACTTCTGACCCGGCTCCATCGGGTTCTGGCGTCCGACTCGGTACGCATACGAAGGGACGGTCCCGTACGGGGCCGTCCCTTCGGCTGTTTCGCGCGTTCCGGCGCGTAGACCGAACCTGCCCGGACGTTCGCACGTCAGACAAATTGATCAGGGTGCCCGTCCGGCCGCGGGTACCGCCCCGCTCGCCCTGGCTGCCAGGCCGTCCCGGATCCGGCGTCCATGCCGGAGGACGCCGTTAAGGAGGACATGTGAGCGACCTCTTCAGTTCTCCCGTGCTCAAGATCGAACAGCCGCGCCGCCTCCCTTCCGCGAAGTCGCAGTACAAGGTGTTCGACGCGGGCGGCACCCTGCTGGCCAGGGCGGAAGAACGAGCCGTGTCGCTGAAGCGCCAGGCGTGGCGAGCGGTGATGCTCGACGGCAGCGATCAGCGGACCGTCCAGGTGGAGAACGCCCAGGGCACACCGGTCCTGATGATCGAACGCCCGAAGACCACCCGCGCGACATGGGTCAGCACACCGGACGGCACCCTGCACGGGTCGATCCGGATGGACGCCTACGAATGGCGCTATGTGCTGCTCGACGCGGCGGAACGTCCTGTCGGGAGGCTGGACGGCAACAAGACCGCCAGGAAATTCAGGGTGCTGGACACCGCCGGAACCCACGTCGCGCAAGTCGACAAGAAATGGAAGGGCATGGCCACCGAACTGCTGACCACCGCGGACCGCTACTCGGTGACGTTCTTCCACACGCTGCCCGACCCGTTGCGGATACTCGTCGTGGCCGCGCCGATCGGACTCGATCTGATGTTGTACGAGGGAAAGGACGTGCCGGATTTCCTCGATGGCCTGACACCCTGACCGGGCAATCGTCAACCTGGACGACGCCGTCCGGCGGACACAAGTCAGTTTCCCGGGCGTGACACTCCACGTCCCTTGCCCAGGTCAGCCCAGGTAGCGAGCGCTCGGCGGCGCGGCCGGCTCCGGAATGTGCTTCCGCTGAAGGGCCGGGCTTGGCAGGATCGCCGCTTGGACGGCGCGGCGCACCGAGGGGTGCCGACGCGCCGGGACGGTGAACAGATGGTCGCCTGTGCGGCCGATGAGGCAGGAGAACGCGTGAACGAAGTGTTCAGCTCCTCGGTGCTCAAGGTCGAACAGCCTCGGAGGGGCCCGTTCGCCAAATCGCGGTACAAGGTGCTCGACGGCGGCGGCGCCGTCCTCGCCATCGCGGCGCCCACCGACGACGAGGGACGCGCCGAGATGCGAGGCGTGTTCGGCGGCAAGTCGAACCTCGACGCCAGGGCCGTCGTGTTGACGACGCCCGACGGCGACCCCGTCGTAATCGTCGACAAGCAGCGGGGACGGGAATACACCGAGATCCTCACCCCGGAAGGCGACGCCTTCGGCTCGTTCGTCACCGAACGCGTGGGGCGCCGCTATGTCGTCTACGACGGCGAGGGCACCCTGATCGGCGCCGTCTCGGTGGACGTGCCCCGGAACAATTTCGAGGTGACCGACACCGACGGCACCAAGGTCGCCCACATCCGGAAGAAATGGGCCGGCCTCGCCACCCACCTGCTGACGACGGCCGACAAGTACGCTGTGGAAATCTTCGACCCCGTGCCCGAACCATTGCGGACGATGGCCGTCATGACGGCGATCGTGATGGACATGAACCTGCACGAGGCCAAAGAGATCACCTGATCCGCGGCCATGCTTCGCAGGCGGGCTTCACGGGGTTCCCGGGGAGGGCTTCCCGGTCGTGCCGCCGCGAGGTACGTTCCGTTCGTGCAGGCCATGCCCGGGCGTCCGAACAGCTGGTGGATCTCGCCGGCGATTCCGACGATCGCGAACGGCGTGCTGGCCGCCCTCTGGGCCTTCTCCGCGCTCGGCGGCTGGGGCGCCACCGCATTCTGCGGTGAGGACGAACAACGCGATCCGGGATGCAGCTCGGGATTCGACGACGCCGTCCGCATCTCGGCGCCGGTGGCCGTTCTCGCCCTCGTCATCGCGGCGACGGCCTGGGCGCTGCCGGGCGTCCGGCAGAAACCCGATCGGCTGGACGCCCTTCTCACCGTGGCGGCAATCGTCTGGGTCCTGGCCGAAGGCGTTCTCTTCATCGGCGGATACCTGGCCAAGCCGTAAAACCGCCACGCCATCAGCGTCGTTGCCAAAAAGAAACATTGGCGTCCTGGCAACCGATGCCCGGGCGTCAGGATGGTGCAAGACCGGACAAAACCCAAGGTAGGACGGCTCTGCGCACAGAGCCGAGGCCCCGTTCCGGACGATTTGGCGCCGCCGGGATGTGCGAGCCGGTTTGACGTTCGCACCTCGGGGGCATACTGTTCACTTCGCCCCACGGGGTAGCGGACGCCGGAAGGCGGCCGGCCCGAGGGGAACCCACTACCGAACCAGCCGACGCGGCTTCGCCGCGCCCGGACTGTCGTGGTGGGACGGAAAGGCTCGGTTTTGACAATCGAGCCTAATCTGATGAAATAGCTTCACCGCCCCGGAAGAAGCCGCGCAAGTGGCAACGGCCGAGGCATCGGAAAAGGCCGAAATTGACAGTCCGGCCGGATCCGCTAAAGTAAGTCGAGTCGCCCCGGAGCGGGAAACGCGAAAGCGAATCCAGCGCGGTGGGTGTCCGTTTCTTGAGAACTCAACAGCGTGTTAAAAGCCAGTGCCTTTATACGGTCCGGTCGATGGTTTGGCCGGTCCGTCCCCGCGGCCGCCCCTTTTTGGGGGTGGTCGGGGATTTCTTTGAGGCAATGCAACCTCTTCTGGGGGTTGCGATGCTGGGATTGTTTTCCGAGGTTTGGCCGTGGTAGGAGGTTCGCCCCTTCGACTCGGTCGTTTGGCCTTAATGGAGAGTTTGATCCTGGCTCAGGACGAACGCTGGCGGCGTGCTTAACACATGCAAGTCGAGCGGAAAGGCCCCTTCGGGGGTACTCGAGCGGCGAACGGGTGAGTAACAC
>NZ_SMKT01000304.1 GCF_004348735.1 Actinomadura sp. KC06 | reverse complement strand
CACCCAGCCGCTCATGCCCCTCACGAAACACCGTCGCCGACACCTCGACCGTCTCACCCACCACCGCCTTGGCCGGCCACCGGCCGCACCCCACCACCGGCGACACCTCAAGGATCGGAATGCGGCCAAGCCGCGGAATGCCTGTCTCGCTGGACGTCCCGGACTCGACGTGCATGTGCCACCCCTACCCGTGCGAAATCTCCAAAACGTCCCCATGCCCGGGAATGCGGCGGCTACCGCGAAGAACTCTCGGTGTGACCCTGTGCGATGACCCGTACACGCAACCCCGCTTGTCGCACCATCGGACCGCACCGCATAGCGTGACGTTGCGTGAAGGCAATCCGACGTTTCACGGTACGCACCGTCCTTCCGGAGCCGCTCCGGCAGCTTGAGGAGCTGGTCCTCAACCTGCGCTGGTCCTGGCACCACGAGACGCTCGACCTGTTCCGCGCCGTGGACCCCGCGCTGTGGAAGGCCGTCCACCACGACCCGGTCAGGCTGCTCGGCGAGGTCGCGCCGGAGCGGCTGGAGCGGCTGGCGAAGGACCGGCGGTTCCTGCGGCGGCTGCGGGACGCCGCCGAGGACCTGCGCGAATACCTGACCGCGCCCCGCTGGTACCAGACGAGGCCGGACACGCCAGACTCCATCGCCTACTTCTCGCCCGAGTACGGGATCACCGCCGCGCTGCCGCAGTACTCCGGCGGCCTCGGCATCCTCGCCGGCGACCATCTGAAGACCGCAAGCGACCTCGGCGTCCCGATCATCGGCGTCGGCCTGCTCTACCGGCACGGCTACTTCTCGCAGTCGCTGTCGCCGGACGGCTGGCAGCTGGAGCGCTACCCGCCGATCGACCCGAACGGCCTGCCGCTCACCCTGCTCCGCGAACGCGACGGGTCGCCCGTCCGCGTCGTCATCGGCCTCCCCAAGGGCCGCGGCCTGCACGCGCAGGTCTGGATCGCGCAGGTCGGACGCGTCCCGCAGCTGCTCCTCGACTCCGACGTCGAGGAGAACGACCAGTCCGCGCGGGACGTCACCGACCGGCTGTACGGGGGCGGCGGCGACCACCGGCTGCTGCAGGAGATGCTGCTCGGCATCGGCGGCGTGCGGGCGATCCGCGCGTACTGCCGCGTCACCGGGCATCCCGCGCCGGAGGTGTTCCACACCAACGAGGGCCACGCCGGGTTCCTCGGCCTGGAGCGCATCCGCGAGCTGGCGGCCGAGGACGGCCTGTCGTTCGACGAGGCGCTGGAGGCGACCCGCGCGGGCACGGTGTTCACCACGCACACGCCCGTCCCGGCCGGCATCGACCGGTTCCCCCGCGACCTGATCGGCCGATACTTCGGCGGCGCGGCCGAGGAGGAGCAGGTCCCCGTCGAGCGGATCCTCGCGCTCGGCGCCGAGGACTACCCCGGCGGCGACCGCACCGTGTTCAACATGGCCGTGATGGGGATGCGGCTGGCGCAGCGCGTCAACGGCGTCAGCGAGCTGCACGGACGCGTCAGCCGGGAGATGTTCGGCGGGCTGTGGGGCGGGTTCGACATCGCCGAGGTCCCGGTCGGGTCGATCACCAACGGCGTCCACGCGGGCACGTGGGTGGCGCGCGAGATCCTGGAGCTGGCCGCCCGCGAGCTGCCGTCCATCGTCGAGTCCGGACGGGGCTGGGAGGAGGTCCTCGCCCGCCCCGGCATCGAGCTGTGGCGGATCCGCGGGGTGCTGCGGCGGCGGCTCGTCCTGGAGGCGCGGCGCAGGCTCCGCGAGTCGTGGCGGCAGCGCGGCGCGAGCGAGGCGGAGATCTCCTGGATCGAGGACGCCCTCGACCCGGACGTGCTGACGATCGGGTTCGCGCGGCGCGTCCCGTCCTACAAGCGGCTCACGCTGATGACCAGCGACCCGGACCGGCTCCGCGCGATCCTGCTGAACTCGGAGCGGCCGGTGCAGATCGTCATCGCCGGGAAGGCGCACCCGGCGGACGAGGGCGGCAAACGCCTCATCCAGGACATCGTGCGGTTCACCGAATCGGAGGACGTCCGGCACCGGATCGTGTTCCTGCCCGACTACGACATGGCGCTCGGGCAGCTGATGGTGCAGGGCTGCGACGTGTGGATGAACAATCCGCTGCGCCCGCTGGAGGCGTGCGGCACGTCCGGGATGAAGGCGGCGCTGAACGGGGCGCTGAACCTGTCGATCCTCGACGGCTGGTGGGACGAGTGGTACGACGGCCAGAACGGCTGGGCGATCCCGTCCGCCGACGGCCTCGCGGGCCCCGACCGGCGGGACGAGCTGGAGGCCGCCGCGCTGTACGAGCTGATCGAGGACCACGTGTCCGTCACGTTCTACGACCGGGACGCCGACGGGCTGCCGCGCCGCTGGCTGGAGATGGTCAAGCACACCATCGCGACGCTCGGCCCGAAGGTCCTCGCGTCGCGGATGCTGCGCGACTACGTCGAGGACCTGTACGCCCCGGCCGCCGCGTCCGCCCGCGCCATGGCCGCCGACGAGTTCGCGGGCGCCCGCGCGCTGGCGGCGTGGAAGCACCGGGTCCGCAAGGCGTGGCCGGGCGTCGCCGTCGAGCACGTCGAGTCGAACGGGGCGGAGAGCCCGCAGGTCGGAGCGCGCCTCTCGGTGCGCGTCGTCGTCGATCCGGCCGGTCTCGCTCCCGACGACGTCGCCGTCGAGGTCGTCTACGGCCGGGTGGACGACTCCGACGCGCTCGTCGACCCGTCCTACCTGGAGCTGGACGGCGGCGAACCGGCGGACAACGGCCGTATCCGGTACGTGGGCGAGGTCCCGCTGGGACGCAGCGGCGCGTTCGGCTACAGCGTCCGCGTCGTCCCGAGCCACCCGATGCTGTCGGGCCGCGCGGAAATGGGCCTGGTCGCCCTGCCGCCCGCGCCGCCCGGCATGACGAACGGCGACCTGCGTTAGGGCTGGTCCTCGTCCTCGATGGGCGGGTCGGTCATCTGCCAGGTGGCGACGATGAGCGGCAGGAAGATGTGCGTCACCAGCAAGGCGAACAGGATCAGGAACAGCGCGGCGCCGGGGATCTGCGACTCGCGGCCGTCGCGGTCGGCGACCATCGTCACCAGGAGGACGGCGGCGATCACGGCGGTGGACGCCCGGTGGGCGGTCGCGAACGCGCGGAGCCGGGCGGTGAGCTGGCGCTCGTCCAGCTCCCGCTCGCGCTTGGCGGTGAGGCCCCGGGTCAGCGCGACGAGCTGGGTCGCGAGCGGCAAGCCGACCAGCAGCAGCACGCCCAGGACCACGAAGTTGACGATCATCGCGGTGTCGCTGGGGGCGATGATCCAGGACACCGCCGCGTCCACCCAGAGCAGGCCCAGCGTCACCGCGCCCGCCCCGGCCAGCACCCGGCGTGGACGCCGGCGCCCGTAGCGGGTGGGCATGCGGCGGTCCATCTCCTCCTCGAGGGCGGCCAGGCGGTCCGCGCGCTTGCGGCGGGAGCGCTCCAGCCAGCGCGCCGTGCTGTTCGTCATGACATGCCTCCGATTCTGGGGAACGGTTTCAGGGAGAAGACGACCTCGACGGGCACCTCGAAGTAGTCGGCGATGCGCAAGGCGAGGTGCAGGCTCGGGCTGTACTCGCCCCGCTCCAGATAGCCGACCGTCTGGTAGTGCACGCCCAGCGCCGCGGCCAGGTCGCGGCGCGAGACGCCGCGTTCGGCCCGCAGCACCGTGATCCGGTTGTAGACGTTCTCGTTCATGACCACCTCCGGATACGGAGACTTCGACCGTCTGCTGCATCACTACAACTCGATATAGTAGAAGTACTACATTTCATCGCAGTGATGCAAGCGGTGGGGGCCTGGCAGGATGGATCATGTGCGAGCTCCGGACTGGTGGCCGCCGCGCGGCCGTTCCGCCGACCTGCTCCTGACCGCGGGATGCCTCCTCGTGACGGTCGTGGCCGTCCTCACCGTGATCGAGAAGGACGGCCGGGGGCCCATGCCCTGGCTCGGCTGGATCCTGCTCGTCGTCACCTGCGGCGCGCTGTACTTCCGGCGGAGCCATCCCGTCGCGGTGGCGATCGTGACGTTCGCCGCGTGCTCCGTCTACTACCCGGTGACCGAGCCGGACGGCCCCGTCGTGATCTCATTCGTGATCGCGCTCTACACCGTGGCCGCCGTCGGGCATCTCGTCGTCGCGGGCACCCTCGTGACGCTCTCCATGGCCGCGACCCTGTACGGCGACTACCGCGGCGACGCCAACCATCTCGCGGACGCGGCCGGGTTCCTGCTCGCCGGCTGGTTCGTCGCGGTGATGGCGGTCGGCGGCGTCGTCCGGAACCGGCGCGCCTACCTGCGGGAGGCCGAGGAACGCGCGCGGGCCGCCGAGCGGGGACGCGAAGCAGAGGCCCGCCGCCGCGCCATCGAGGAGCGGCTGCGCATCGCCCGCGAGCTGCACGACGTCCTCGGGCACAACATCTCGCTCATCAACGTGCAGGCCACGGCCGCGCTGCACGGCCTGCGCCGCGAGCCCGAACGCGCCGAGGACGCCCTCACCGCGATCAAGCAGGCCAGCAAGGACACCCTCCGCGAGATGCGCGCCACCCTAGGCGTCCTGCGCCGCGTCGACGAGGCCGCGCCGGTCACCCCCGCGCCCGGCCTCGCCCGGCTGGACGACCTGACCGACGGCCTGGCCACCGCGGGCCTCACCGTCCGGACCGAGGTCGAGGGCGAGCCCCGTCCCCTGCCCGCCGAGGCCGACCTGGCGGCCTACCGGATCGTCCAGGAGGCGCTCACCAACGTGACGCGGCACTCCAGCGCGTCGGCCGCCGTCGTCCGCATCCGCTATGGCGACGACGACGTGACCGTCCAGGTGCAAGACGACGGCGCCCCCACCACGGCCCCGTCCGGAGACGGCACCGGAATCCGCGGCATGCGCGACCGCGCCGAGGCCCTGGGCGGCGACTTCGAGGCCGCCCCCCACCCCAGCGGCGGCTTCACCATCCACGCC
>NZ_SMKT01000303.1 GCF_004348735.1 Actinomadura sp. KC06 | reverse complement strand
CGCCCAACCCGTCACCGTCCACCCGCCCTCACCCCACCGCCCGTGTCCTACCGCCGGTGTCCTACCGCCCGTGGGCCACCGTTCGGTTCTGGTCGGTCGTGTCTGGCCGAGCCGGGCCGTGTCTCGCTGGAGCGGCTCCCACTGGTCGTGTCTCGCCCGTTGTGTCTCACCGGTCGTGTCTGGCCGGGCCGTGTCTTGCTGGGCCGTGCCCGGCGGGTGGCGTCTTGCGTGGCCGAGCTTTGGCTGGTTATGGCTCGGTCGGCTGTGGCTCGTCTGGGATTGCAGGGTGGGCTTGCTTGGGACGGGGCTTAGGGGTTAGCGGACGTTGCGGGGGCGGAACTGGATGCTGATTCGTGGGCCGGTTGCGCGGGTGCTCTTGGGGATCGCGTGTTCCCAGGTGCGCTGGCAGCTCCCGCCCATCACGATGAGATCGCCGTGTCCGAGTTCGTGGCGGATCGTCCGGCCGCCGCCGCGCGGGCGCAGGAGCAGGCTTCGCGGCGTCCCGACCGACAGGATCGCGACCATCGTGTCCTCCTTGGCGCCGCGGCCTATCCTGTCGCCGTGCCACGCCACGCTGTCGCGTCCGTCCCGGTACAGGCACAGCCCGGCGGTGCGGAACGGCTCCCCGAGTTCCTCCGCGTAGTGGCGGTCGAGCGCGGCTTTCGCTTCGTCCAGGACGGGATCGGGCAGGACGTCGCCTTCGTCGTAGAACGCCAGCAGCCGTGGCACGTCCACGACGCGGTCGTACATGCGCCGGCTCTCCGCGCGCCACGGAACGGACGTGTGAAGGCGCTCGAACAGCGCGTCCGCCCCCGGGATCCAGCCGGGCAGGACGTCGACCCAGGCGCCATGCGACAGCCGTGTGCGCCGCGCCGAACTCAGCGGACGCGGACCGCGCTCGTCCGTCTCGTCCAGCAGCGAGGCTTGGAACATGCCCTCACTGTACCCGCCAAGCCAAACATGTGTTCGATGTCGGGGGTCGGGCTGGGACGTCAGAAGTCGTCCAGCATGTCCTTGAGGAGCGCGACGGTGCGGGCGGGAGGGGCGGCGCGGATGACCAGCGAATCCATGATCTCCTTGTAGCGGTCGGCTTCCCTGCCCTCCGGGTAGCGGGCGCCGGTCAGCTGTTCGAGGTAGACGACGTCGTCCAGGTCGTGCTCCGCGAACCGGATGACCGTGATCGGGCCGCCGAGCGCGAGATGACCGCCCGCCGAGAACGGCAGGAGCTGCACCTTCACGTTGGGCATGCGCTCCGCCACGGCGATCAGGTGCTCGACCTGCGCGCGCATCGTCGCGTTCCCGCCGATCGGCCTGCGCAGCGCCGCCTCGTCGATCACCGTCCAGAACCTGACCGGGGCGACGGGACGGAGCAGGATGTCCTGCCTGGTCATCCGCACCCTGAGCCGCCGGTCGAGCTCGTCGTACGCGGCGTGGTGGTGCTCCAGCCCGATGACCGCCCGCGCGTACTCGACCGTCTGCAGGAGCCCCGGGACGTACTGCACCTCGTAGCTGCGGATCGTCGCCGCCGACTGCTCCAGGCCGACGTACTGCTCGAACCAGGTCGGCACCACATCGCCGTAGCTCTGCCACCAGCCCGGCTTCTTCGCCTCCAGGACGAGTTCGACGAAGCCCTTCCTTTCGTCCTCGTCGTCCAGGCCGTAGAGGTCGAGCAGGTCGAGGACGTCCCGCACCTTGAATCCGTGGCGGCCGAGCTCAAGCCGGCACATCTTGGACGCCGACCCGCGGATCGCCGCCCCCGCCTCCGCCCGCCCGATGCCCTTCTCTTCCCGTAACCGCCGCAGCCGCGCGCCGATCTGCATGCGCAACGCTGTCGGGCCGGCCGCGCGCGCGGCGTCCTGCCGATTGTCAAGCACAAGATCTCCAGCGTCTCGTACGTCACGACAACTCTCGGAGCGTCTCACAGGCAAGATGGACGCGCAGGCGACCTCCGGTCAGAGGTATGTAACCACCGACCTGGTGTACAAATCACATCATTGTCTGTGAACGACCAGGCAGGATCGTTCCACTTTCCCGGCGTCAGCGCGGAGGAACCAGCAGATCGAGATCAGCTCTCGTCACCCGCGCCCGTTCGGCAACGCGGTCGCGGTCGGTGCCCGTCGTGGCGACGATCTCGATCGCGCGGGTCAGCATTGTCGGCTGCTCAAGGGCCTTCGCCGGCCCCGGCTCCTGACGCCGCCATCCCCGCGAACTCAGTACGCTCATCGCGTTCCGGTACGCGGCCTCTTTCATGACGCTCAATGTGCGCGCCCGATACAGCAGTGCCGCCATGCTGACGCCCCACGCCACTTTCAATTCGGCCAGCCGCTCCCAGTCGGCGCTCGCCGGCAATTCACTGCCGATGTCGTCCTCGGGCATCAGGAATTCCGCCGCGAAGCGGTGGGCCTGATCCTCGACGATTTTCTCCCCGGGTTCCGCGTCGGCGTGCATCACCAAGTGCCCCAGCTCATGGGCGGCGTCGAAACGGTTGCGCCAGTAATCGCCCTTGGCCGGATTGAAGAACACCATCGGCCGCGGATGGACGCCGACGCTGAACGCGTCGACCCGCTCCGCCGCCCCCGGCAGGACGAGCACGATCACTCCGTGCCCTTCGAGCAGCCTCACCACATGCGGAACCGGTCCCGGCTCTCCGACCAGGGCTTTTCTCGCGACCCGAGCCGCTTCTACCGGGCCGCTTCCGGCGATCTCGTCCGGCGACACCGCGTACTCCGGTAGATCGACCTCGGGGAAATCGACGAGGTCTTCTAGCGCGGCCACCACGTCGGTGGCGATCCGTCCATAGGCGAGCGCCTGATCCCGCTCGATCTGACTCGTCGACCTCAGCGATCTGAAATGCGCCCCGTCCAGCGAGGCACGGCTCCGCCCGCGCTGAAAGAACTCCACGGGGACACCGAGCGCGATCGCCAGGCGCCGCACCATCGGTTCCTCGGGCGCCTGCACCCCGGCCTCGTACCGCCCGATCGCCTTCGGCGTCGTCCCGACCGCCTGCGCGACCTGATTCTTACGCAACCCCCTGAGCCGCCGGGCAAGCGTCAGCCGCTCGCAGTCGAACAGCACCCGCGCCACCCTTTGCTAGGCCGATTTCGTCTCCCCACGGAGCCGCATCGGGACGTCGGCTTCCCCGTCGTCCCACAACGGCATCGTCCGCTCGACGAGCTTACGACGTGGATCGGGCCCAATGGCGTCGTCCAGCTCCTTCACCCAGTGCCAGGCCGTCCCTCCGTCCGCGTTCCACCTGGGCCGCCCCAGGAAAAGCTCCATTTCCAGCGGCTCGTCGGTGGCGCTGTGCGCGAGCACCAATGTCACCACCCCGGGCGTGTCGCGCTGGATCCCGAGCGGCAACTCCAGCTGCGGATCCTCGGTATATCCCTGCCGCGCCACGGCCTGCTTGGTGGGGCTGTCGCGATCCCACCGAATGCCCCGCACGTTCCCGAACTCGTGCCGCTTCAGCAGCACCCGGTACGGCCCGTAGCGCCACCCGGGCGAGCCGTTCAGATCGTCCCGGACGACCTGCGGCTCGTCCTCGAAGACCCGGTCGATCCACGTCGCCAGCACGTCGAACGCGCTGACCCCGTACGACCGCTCCGTGAACCCCGCCGCCCGGCTCAGGGACCCCAGGACGGCCAGCGTCGCGTCCCGGTGCGCGTCCCGCAGCGCATGCAGGAAGCCGGCCGCCAAGAGCTCGTCCCAAACAACCCTGTCCTCAGCCACCCGCCCACTCTAGGCAGCGGCACCGACATTATGAGCAGCCCTCGAACTGCGGCACCTCTCCGACCAGCGCGATCCCGCTCTTCCCGAACCACTTGCGCAGCAACTGACCGGCGGTCCCGTCCTGATACATGGTCGTGAGGGCCCGGTTCACCGCCTCGCACCCGTCGACGTCGCCCTTTCGCAGCCCGACCCCGTACCGCTCGTCGGTGAACGGCGCGTTCACGATCTTCAGATCCTGCGCCGCGAACCCGGCCAACACCAAATCTCCGGTGGAAACAGCGTCAACCATCCCACCACGCAATTTCGCCACACAGTCGCTATAAGAAGACCCCGGGACAAGCCTCGCCGCAATACTCAGCCCCTTGACGACCCGCTCCGTGGAAACCGATCCACTGGCCTGACACATCCGCCGCCCCGCCAGGTCACGCACATTCTGGATCCGAGTCTCTCCATGTCGCACCATGATGTCCTGGTGCGCCACATAGTAGGGCCCACCGAACGTGACGAGCTTGGCCCGATCAGGCGTAATCGAGTACGAGGCGAGCACGAGATCGACTTCGCGCCCGTTCAGCTTCTGCTCCCGATTATCCGACCTGACCTCCCGGAATTCCACCCGCGAAGCCCCGATGTGCCGGGCGATGTACGTCCCCACATCGACCTCGAACCCGCGGAAGACACCGCCTTCCCTGAACCCGAGCCCAGGCTGGTCGGCCTTGACCCCGACCACGATGAGATCGTCCTCCGAAACGGACGCCCTCGCAGCCGAACACCCCACGAGCACGACACTCAACAAGACCGCCAGAACAGCACGCACACGGCCATGCCTACTCCCGCAACAACATCACCAGATGAACACCAAATGACCACCCCTCAACCACCGGACGACACAGATCTCACTTCGCAGCCCGCGACCTCCGCTGCCGGCTGCTCCTGATTGGCGTGGCCTTACCCTCAGTCACCGCCCTCTCGTGCTGCTGCCACCCCTGAAGCCACTTCCACCCGGCCCCGAGTGCCGCAGTAGTGGCCGCCACCATGAACGCGGTCACCTGATCCTGGTTGAGCTGAGCCCCAGGAACGAGCTGCGCCACAGCCCCCGCCAGCCACCCAGCCGCGATGGCGAACACTGGCGTGAACAAAGCAACCCCACGCCCCAACCAGGACCATTCACTCGCCGGCCCTTCGCCCGCAGCATCCGGCCCAACAACCTCGTCACCCGAATTTTCCACCACGAACATCACCCATTCCTCTGGCAGACGGCCACCCACCAACCAGCCGCCCTTTCGACACCGACCCCCCAAGCC
>NZ_SMKT01000302.1 GCF_004348735.1 Actinomadura sp. KC06 | reverse complement strand
GGCTTTGGGGTTGCTCGGGGGTTCACTGTTGACCGAGGGTAGAAGCGGCTTCCTAGGCCCTCGGTGCCTTCGGAGGTGAGCCCGTGGGGCTGCCGAGCGGGATCGTTTGCGGCTCCGCTGCTCTTTGCTGGGGCTCAGCGCACCAAGGGCTTCCCGGGCGGGGAGGACGTCCAAGCGCCCGTCCCATGGCGGGTCTTCGATGGGCCTCCCTGGCCCCCGTCCAAGACTTGGAGGCTGCATTCTTCGCGTGCCACGCGCCCGCCAGTTGTCGGCCAGCTCGTGCCCGGCCACTCCGACCAGCCACGCGACCCGACAAGGCAGGTGACGGCTCCTTGCGTATCGCCTCGACTGCGGCCAGAAACTTCTCGGCCGTGAGGTCCTCGGCCAGCGCATGCCGTCCACACCGGGGCAACAGGTGGGCATAGAGCTGGGGGAGCGCCGTGTCATATAGGTCCAGCAGCGCTGGCCCGGTCCGGCTGAAGATGTCCCTGGTGGTTCATGCCCTCCATCGTTCGGCGGGCCGATTCGCCAACGGGTCGGAGCCAAGATTCTTGGAAGTTTGGTTGTGATCTCGAGTGCGGCGGTCGTTTGCCCTGGTCAGGGCCGCCACGGCTGGGTTCGAGGACGGTGCCGCCGGGTGGGCGCGCCACGACGGACGGCGATGGCCGACCATGGGAATTGTGGTGATTCCCGAACCCCTCACGCTCTACACCGCTGACGATGTCCGGATCGACGCAGGTCACATGCGGGGAGACGGCGACCTGTGCTTCGTCCTGGCACATGGCTTCACCTGCTCTTGGCGGCAGCCCATGCTCCGGCGGATCGCCAGTGCGCTCCACCAGCACGGTGGTGTCATCGGGCTGGATTTTCGTGGCCATGGCAGATCTGGTGGTCACTCCACCGTCGGCGACCGTGAGGTTCTCGACGTCGACGCGGCAGTCGCGGCTGCACGCCGCAGAGGGTACGGGCGCGTTGCCGTAGCCGGGTTCTCCATGGGCGGTGCCATCGTCGTCCGCCACGCGGCATTGCACGGTGGAGTGGACGCCGTGGTCTCAGTCAGTGCGCCGGCTCGGTGGTACTACCGCGGGACGGTACCGATGCGGCGTGTGCACTGGGCGATCGAACGACGTGCCGGGCGGCTGGCGGTACGTCTGGCACGTGGCACCCGAGTGGCGCCCAAAGGATGGGAACCGGTGCCGGAGGCACCGTACGAGGTGGCTGGACGGATCGCTCCGGTTCCGCTGCTGGTCGTCCATGGAGACGCGGATCCGTTCCTTCCGCTCGACCACGGCCGGCAGTTGTACGACGCGGCGCGCGATCCACGCGAGTTGTGGGTAGAGCCTGGGTTCGGCCATGCGGAAGTTGCCGCCACGCCTGATCTGATCGAGCGCATTGGTGGCTGGGCAAAGGGCGCAGCCTCAATCAGGGCGTGATGGACTCGGCGTTCGTCCGAAGGTGCACTGCCGACCCCGCGAGTCTCATGCAGGGTTACGTGGTTGTGGATACACGTCGGTGTGCTCTCGGTCCGGAGCCTGATCGGGGAGTGGTCAGTGGGGCTGCAATAGGAGAACCCCTGGCGGCGGCCGGTAAGCGTGGTGGGCATCGCTAGCGGGTGAGCAGACGTGAGCCTGCGAGGTCGGCTAAGCGTGGGCGTTGCAGCATTGTCGTTGTGCTGAGCTCTGCCCGAATGTTCGCCGTGCGTTGGACGTGTTTGATGGCTCATGCTGCGACCAGTTAAGGGGAGTCGATTCGGCAACACCGTGATCACGACTCTGGGGCGTTGACCTGGGACTATCTGAGGTTATCCACATTTCTGCTGCGACCTTCGCGGCGGCTTGCCGACGGGCATGATCGTGGGCATGAACGGGTTCAGCCTGACCTGGAAACGAGCGTCCGCCGAATCGATCGTCCCCATCGGAGCCGGCGTGTACTTCGTTCCGGTCAAAGGAGCTTCGCTCGCCGCCCGTGCCGCCGCACTCAGCGATCTCCTCCCGCAGGACGCCGTCGTCGCCCGACGCGCCGCCGCATGGATCTGGGGCCTGGACGTCTTACCGCCGGGGGAGGACGAGGCCGACTGGAATGTCGAACTCATCACTCCCGGGTCGTCCGAGAATCCACTGTCGCGGACCACCGCAGAGACCGTGGAACTTCCCGCAGGTCACGTTACGGAGGAGTTTGGTGTACGCATGACGACTTTCGCCCGCACGGCTTTGGACTGCGCCCGTTGGCTCCCTCGCTACGAGGCGGTGGCGGCCCTCGACCAATTTCTCCGGCGAGGAGTGGAGACTGATGAACTCACCTCTATGGCTCGGAGCTTGCAGGGTTACTGCGGCAACAAAAGGTTGCGGGAGATTCTCCGCCTCAGCGATCGCGGTGCCGCTTCCCCTGGCGAGAGTTGGACCCGTGTCGCCGTCATAGAGTCAGGTCTTCCGCGTCCGAAGACCCAAGTCCCGGTGAGGGGCGAAAACGGCCAGTGGCTTTACGTGGACCTCGGCTATCCGGAACTCCGTGTCGGCGTGGAATACGACGGCGAACGTCATCACTCCGGTCGCAAGGCCCGAGCTCATGATGCGCGCCGGCGGGCTTGGCTCACCAAAGAGATGGGGTGGGAGATTCTTCCTGTGACCAAGGATTTCTTATACCGGCCCACGGCCTATCTGGAGGCTCTTCTGACAGTACTCATCCAGCGAGGATGGCAACCAGACAATTCCACAATGGAACATATCGCCGTCCGACTGGCTCGCTTGAACCGCCGATCACGGTGACCGCTCAACTCGATCGATACCGCCCCCTGCAACTCGGGCTATGCAGGCGGTGCATCACATCGAGTCAGCGGGTCAGCATGGTGTGTCCTTCCGCCATGGTCGCGTGGGCGCGGACGTTGATCGCGGCAAACCGGGCGGATTTCACGCTTGTCGATCAGCCCGCGCTCGCAGTCCAGTCCAGGCCATGACCGGCCAGGGAGGGCGGGCCAGGCAGCTCCCACTGCGCCTTCTCGACGTGCCTGGCGTCGACCTTGCCGTGCCCGCCCCACCATTCCCACACGGCCTGGAGGTCGCGGCGCAGGGCCTGGCTGATGCCACGTCCGGTCCGGGTCGCAACGACCTCCTGCTTGCCAGGCAGGGCAGACCAGGCAGGGCAGGCAGGGCCGAGCAGGCCACGCAAGGCGGCCAGGCCAGGGCAGGGAGAGCAGGCCAGCCAGGGCAGGCCAGAGCAGGCCAGGCCCTGACCAGGCATGCCAGGCAGGCCACGCAGGGCAGACCAGAGCAAGCCAGGCCCCGACCGGCCAGGCCCCGACCCGGCCAGGCCCCGACCGGCCAGGCAGACCAGGGCAGGCAGGGCCCGGCCAGGCAGGGCAGAGGGCAGGCCAGAGCAAGCCAGGGCAGGCCAGGCGCTCACCGGGGCAGGGCAGGCAGGCCAGCCAGGGCGGCCAGGCCAGGCTTAGGGCAGGGGGAGGCCAGGGCAGGCAGGCTGGAGCAGGGCAGGCCAGGAAGGGCGGCCAAGCCAGGCCAGCCAGAGCAGGCCAGACCAGGCCAGAGCGGGCCAGAGCGGGCCAGACCAGGCCAGACCAGGCCAGAGCGGGCCAGAGCGGGCCAGACCAGGCCAGAGCGGGCCAGAGCGGGCCAGACCAGGCCAGACCAGGCCAGAGCGGGCCAGAGCGGGCCAGGGTAGGGGCAGGCAAGGTAGATGGGGCGAGGTGATGGAGCCGCTAACCGCCTCCACCGAGAACTGTTTCACGTGGACATGAGCGCGGGCGTGCCCAGTCGGAAGAAGCCTGATCCGAGGCTCGGCCAGCGACGTGACCATAATCCTGGACGGACGCTCTACCAGGCTCGCTTAACCGCAGGACGCAACCGTCCTAGAAGTGGCCGACAAATACGCCCCGATCGCCCCTTCGCGTGCAAGGCGGCGTCTGCGCCTGTCGCGCCGAACTCGTAGAAGGCAAGGCCGACGTGTGCTGCGACTACGCCAGACGCGAGCATTACCGGGCCTGGCCAGTACCTCATTCGGTCCAGCGGCGGCGTCGTCCTGGGCCCGCGTCCCGGAAAGTGTCGCTGAGTGTGATCTGCAGCATCTTCGCGCGTGAAGCGGCTAGCGTGGCTCTTCGGCCTGTAGGTGTCGGAAAAGACGGACTTCGATGGAGATGATTTCGACGGCGGTTGACGGCTGGCTTCTACGGGTAATTCGGCGTCTGCCGCAGGTGGGGTGTGCGGGCGCTGCTACTGCTTGCCCAGGAGGTTCACCAGGCTCTTTGGTGCGATCAGGCGGTAGCTGTCCTCGATGAGTTCAGCCATTTCGTCCCAGTCGTGGTCGACGTTGAGGTGTGCCCCTACCCATCCTTTGCTGCCGACGTATTTCGGGACGAAGAAGCGCTCGGGGTTCTCCGCCACGAGAGCCTCTTGCACGCCCGTGCCTGCCTTGAGTGTCATCGAGAGGCCGTCCTCGCTGGTCATCACGAACAGCTTGTCGCGGACTCGAAAGGAGGGTGCCGTGTGCCCACCAAATGGCTTCTCGGTTGCCTCTGGCAAGGAAAGGCATATTTCTCGTATTCGGGATAGCGCGTCCATGTTAGTCATGCATTTCCTTTGGAAGGTGTGGCCATGTGGGCCAGCGTTTGCGTTTCTATGACCAAACGGGCGGTCGTTGGCGTTAATTTCTGTGCTCGTTCAGTTGTGAACTGTGGCTATTGGCGACGGTGAGGAATTGGGCAACTATTGGCTTTTGGGAAATTGGGTATCGACGATTTGATGCCCCTGCATCGCTAGGGCGTTGACTGGGGAGGAATGTGTGCGACAGTTTATGCGTGCTCCTGGGCAGGCGCGGGGTCGGCGCCCACGATGCCTTCGTCCTCGAAAGCGGTGCAGGATCGGCTGGCCGAGGACGGACGACCAGACCTCGGCGAGAATGCCGCCGCTGGTACGTCACCGGCCACGAGCGCCGCAGCGGCGAGATCCGCACGTTCCGGGTCGATCGGGTCTGTCCCGCCGACGCCCCGAATGACCGCCGGCCCGGCCGGACCGACCGGGGGATCGGCGGAGAACTCGGCGAGGCCGACCGGAACTGCGCCCC
>NZ_SMKT01000301.1 GCF_004348735.1 Actinomadura sp. KC06 | reverse complement strand
GGGCTAGGGGGTTGGTGCGGGTGCCGCCGCCGTTCGGGCATGCGGCGGCACGGGGGTCGAGGACGCGGGCCCGGCGACGCGCCGTGCGCTCGGTCTCGACGGTGTGCACGACCTTGACGACGTGCACTGTCTTGTTCTGAGCCGTCTCGTTCTGAGCCGTCTCGACCGAGGGGGCGGTCATGACGGTTCGCCTTCCTCGGCATGGGCGCCCGCCCGGGTGCGCAGCAGCCGGGCGGTACTGGTGAACCACTCGTAGTTCTCCTGCTCGAAGCGCAGGCCGCGCATGCAGGTCAGGTACGGGCCGACCGGGGAGCCGGTCCGCAGGAACGTCTCCTCGTCCAGGTCGCCGCGCAGGTGCTTCATGGTGTGCTCGAAGACCTCGATCTTGGCGGCGGACGCCACCGCCCGGTCTTCGAGCTGCGCGATGACGGCGGACGCGGAGATGTGGTCGACGGCCTGGACCATGGCGAGCAGGTTCTCGCGGATGATCCCTGGCTTGGCGGGGGTGGCCGCGAACCGTTCGAGCTCCTCGAGGCCGGCCTGCGTGACGGTGTACACGCGCTTGTTGGGACGGTCGTGCTGGATGACCTGCCGCCCGCTGATCAGACCTTCCGTCTCCAACCTCGACAGCTCCGAGTAGAGCTGCTGCGGTACGGCGTGCCAGAAGTTGGAGACCGACAAATCGAAGATCTTGGCCAGCTGGTAGCCGCTGTACTCGCCATCGAGCAGCGCCGCCAGCACCGCGTGACGTAGCGCCATCGGCCTTCTCTCCCCGCCTTGACTCAGGGTGAACCCGACGGTAGCAGACAACGACATGAATAGTCATGCTTTTGACTAGGATTGGTTAGGGCGATTTTTCCGGTCCGCTGAGAAGTTCCAGGTCACCTGCGAGGCCGGTGATCTGGCCGCGGAGGAGGGCGTCCCTGGTCTGGCGGCGCTGGGTCTTTCCGCTGGTCGTGCGGCGGACCGCGCCCCGTCCGGCCAGGACGACGCTCAGCGCGGGCAGCTCGAACGCGCGGGCGACGTTGGTCTTGATGAGGGAGGCCAGCTCGCCCAGCGGCGTCCCGGCGGCGACCCTGGTGCTGATCTCCTGGACGAGCACCACGTGTTCCTGGTCTGTGTCCTCGTCGAGGGTGAACGCCGCGCCGGTGAGCGCCGCCGGATGGGCGGCCCCGGCGGCCTCCTCGATGTCGTGGGCGTGGACGTTGCGTCCGTTGACGATGATGAGGTCCTTGATCCGTCCGGTGACGAACAGCTCGCCGTCGGCGATGAACCCGAGATCGCCCGTCCGGAGGTAGGGGCCTTCCCCGTCGGACGTGCGCGCGCCGAAGGTCTCGCGGCTGGCGGCCGGGTTCTCCCAATATCCCCGGGCGACGCTTCCGCCGCGGACCCAGATCTCCCCCACCTGCCCCTCCGGCTGCCGGGCGCGGGTGTCGGGATCGACGACGCCGACGTCCAGCGTGACGGGACGCCCGCAGCTCACCAGCCGCCGCGCACCGGTGCCTTCCGGGGCGGGGACGGCCTTGTCGAGGGTGAGGGCTTCGGCGTCGAAGTCGCGGACGACGGGACCGGCGCCGAGGGGCGCGGCGGTGACGAGCAGCGTCGTCTCGGCCATGCCGTAGCAGGGCATCCACATGCCGGGCCGGAACCCGACCGGCGCGAAACGCTCGGTCATCCGCTCCAGCGTCGCGGCCCGGACGGGTTCGGCGCCGTTCTTGACGACGCGCAGGGACGACAGGTCCAGGCCGTCCAGCTGGCGGTCGGTGACGCGGCGCAGCGCCAGCTCGTACCCGAAGTTCGGCGCGACGGTGATCGTGCCGCGGTACCGGGTGATCAGCTCCAGCCACAGCACGGGACGTTTGATGAACGTGATCGGCGAGGTGAACACGTACCGGCAGCCGAGGTAGAGCGGTTGCAGGACCTGACCGACCAGGCCCATGTCGTGGTAGTGCGGCACCCAGCCGACCCCGACGGTGTCGGGCGTCCCCGCGATGCGGCGTTCGATCTCCTCGCCGTTGCACAGCAGGTTGCCGTGGGTGATCATCACGCCTTTGGGTTCGCTGGTCGAGCCGGAGGTGTACTGGAGGAAGGCGAGCGTGTCCGGGCGGAATTCCGGCGGCGTCCAACCGGCGGGGTCGACGGGGTCGGCGTCGGCGGTCTGAGTGTCGAGGGCGTGGACGCGTCGCTCCAGGTCGGCGCCGTCCAGCCAGGTTTCGACGGCGGCGAGGTGGGCGGTGTCGGTGAGGATGAGCGCGATGTCGGCGTCCTCGATGATCCGGCGGGTGCGGCCGAACCGTCCGGCGTCCAGGTCGGGCAAGGGCGCGGGGACGGCGATGGCACGCGCGTACAGGCAGCCGAGGAACGCCGTCAGGAACTCCAGCCCCTCGGGATACAGCAGCAGGACGGCCCTGTCCTGCAGGCCGCGGGCCTGTAAGCGGCAGGCCAGCGCGCGGGCCTCGCGGTCGAGTTCGGCGAATCCGAGCACGTTCTCCTTGTACTTCCCGAGCCGTTCTTCGCTGATGAAGGTGAACGACCGGTCGTCGCCGTGCGCGTGGACGTTCTCCCGCACAAGCGACACGAAATCCTGATGCTGCTGCATCGCCGGTCACTCGTTCTCTGCGTCGGTCAGCAGTTCGGCCAACGACAGGAGTGAGAACCAGCGGGCGTCGTCGAAGTTGCGGAACATCGCGTCCTCCAGGGACGGGAGGAACTCCTCCGACAGGAGGGTGTCGGGCTGCGCGCGTTGCAGCAGGCGCTGCAGGCACAGGACGAGCCACTGCCCGTCGGCGAACGGTCCGCCGAACTGGTGGCGGTTGTGCAGCCAGGTGAGGACGCACGAGAACATCGCGTGCAGATCGCAGTACCGCTTGGCGCGCGCCAGCGCCGCCACCGACGACGTGTCGCCCTCGCTCGCCCTGATGCCCTGCTCCACCTTGGCGCGCATGCCGCCGATGCCCGACATCAGTTCCTTCAGTTCCGCGGCGACGCCGGGCGCGGCATGGGCGTTGGCCGCGGTCAGCAGTTCCTCCGACATCACCTCGAAGCGCTGGCCGATCTCGTCGCGGCCCTCGTTGGTGAGCTGGAGCAGGCGGCCGTCCGGAGTCCAGGCGGGCGGCGTGCGCGTCCAGGAGAACAGTTCGGCGAGCAGTTCGTCCTCGCCCCCGGTCTCCTCCGGCGGCTCGATCAGGAATGGGAGCTGGCCTGCGACGTTGGCGAGGTTCACGTGGGTGGTGCCCTCGAAGATGCTCGCGATCGCGTGGTCGCGCTGCAGCTTCTGGAACACGCCGTGCGCCACGCCCTCGCGCAGGTAGCCGCGCGCCGCCAGGACCGTCCCGATGCTGGCCACGACCTCCTCGCCCAGAACCGGGACGAAGTACTTCACGATCGACGACCACAGGCTCAGCCGTCCGGGCGCGACCGTCAGGCAGCGCGCCACCGGGATCGCGACGCACTCGGCGATCAGCAGGTCCAGATGCGCTTTGACCAGATGGTCGCGGATGACGGGGATCTGGTAGATGTCCGAGCCGTAGAGGGTGCGGCGCCGCGAGTACTCCATCCCGATGCGGACCACCGCGTCCATCGTCCCGACCGACAGCGCGGCGATCGCCGTCCGGGTGATCTGCAGCGTCTTCAGCGTCTGGACGAGCCCGGACCCGCGCCGCCCGATCACCCGGTCGGCCGGCACGCGCGCCCCCGAGAACGCGACGCCGCTCAGGTCGTGGCCGCGCAGCCCGACCGTCCGCACCGGCGGCAGCGTCGACCACGTGTCAGGGTCGAGCTCGTTCTTGTCGACCAGGATGAGCGAGAAGTCCCGCGCGCCGGTCTTGGCGTAGGTGGTCACGAACCGTCCGCGGGTGGCGTTGCCGACCGGCCATTTCGTCCCGGTCAGGACGAGGTCGTCGCCCTGGGGCTCGGCCTCCGACTCCGACGCCATCACATCGCTGCCGTGATCGGCCTCCGAGACGCCGAAGCAGGCCAGGTCGCCGTTCAGGACGCCGTCGGCGACCGTGCGGCGCTGCCGGTCGTCCCCCCACAGCCACACCGGGTTCACCGCCAGCAGCCCCGACCCGTACATCACCGCGACGGTCACGCTGCGGCGCGAGATGCCGCGCGTGACGAAGAACAGCTCCTCCAGCGTCGTCAGCCTCCCGCCGAGGCCGCTCGGCACCAGATACTTCGGGAAACCCCAGGCCCGGACGGTGTCGACCGCACCCGGCGGAAGCTCGTCGCGCTCCTCCGCCTCCACGATCGCCTTGTAGGAGAAGGGCCCGGCGGCGTCGTCCATCGGGTCACCGAGCCGCCGGTCCAGATCGGCCGCGATGCGATGCGCGGGCGACAGGCCGGGCTCACCGGGCTCAGATCCCGGGGGCGGCGGCTCAGCGCGTCCGGGCCGGAGCCGCGGGTGGCGCGGCGCCGGAACGGCACTCGCCAGATCAACCGGGTTCGCGGGGGGAACGGGGTTCGCGGGGATCTTGCTGTCCATTCTTCCTTCAACTTTCTAGAGGTGGGCCGGGCTCTAGTGCTGAACAGGGTCGGACGGGCCTCCCGATCCCTCCGCCGCCTCCATCCGCCGCCCGACCACGCGGGCGAGCGTCATCGCGGCGGGCAGGGGGCGGACCATGACGGTCAGTCCGGTGACGAGGCCGGTGTCACCGAACCTGAGCAGGTCGAGCCCCTGGACGGCCTTGCCCGCCACCCGGGCCGTGAAGATCAGCGCCACGGCCGGGGGGCCGCCGCTCGCGGCGAGGTCGCCGGACGGCCTGGGGGTCACCAGCTCGTCGGTGTACCGGAAGTCCTCGAAGACCTCCAGCAGGACGCCGAGCAGCGCGGTGACCGAGTCGCGGCCGAGGTAGGGCCGCACCATCACCGGGCTGTGGAACTCGATGCCGGGGTCGAGCGCGCTGGTGATCGCGGCGAGGTCCTTGGCCTCCACCGCCTTCCGGAACGTTCCGCGGGCCGTCACCTGAGCTGCTCCCTTCACCCGCCGTCGGACGGGTCAGTTCGTCGTCTGGGGCGGGACGCTGTCAGCGGGGGGCGTGCTGTCCGCGGAACCGGACACGGGATCGGAAGGCGGGGGGCCG
>NZ_SMKT01000300.1 GCF_004348735.1 Actinomadura sp. KC06 | reverse complement strand
TGTGTATAAGAGACAGGTTGTAGGCCGCGTCCAGCGTGCCGATGTCGGTACCGGGCGGGACGATGGCGTCGATGCGGTCGAGGACCTCGTCGGTCAGCACCGTCTTGGCGCCCGCGAGGAGGTCGTCGAGCTGCTCCATGGTGCGAGGGCCGATGATCGCGGACGTGACGCCGGGATGGGCGATCGCGAACGCCATCGCCAGGTGCGTCAGCGACATCCCGGCGTCCTGGGCGAGGGAGATGAGCTGCTCGACGGCGTCGAGGCGGCGCTCGTCGGTCAGGTGCTTGAAACCGAACCCGGCCCGATGGCTGTCGGTCTGCTGGCCCTTGCGGTAGCGGCCGGTGAGCAGGCCCTGCGCGAGTGGGCTCCACACCAGGGTGCCCATGCCGTAGCGCTCGCAGACCGGCAGCACCTCGCGCTCGATGCCGCGGTTGAGGATCGAGTACGGCGGCTGCTCGGTACGGAACCGCGACAGGCCCCGCCGCTCGGCGACCCACTGCGCCTCCACGATGTCCGAGGCCGGGAACGTGGAACTCCCGATGGCCCGCACCTTGCCCGCGCGCATCAGGTCGGTGAGGGCGGAGAGGGTCTCCTCCACGTCGGTGTCCGGGGCAGGCCGGTGGACCTGGAAGAAGTCGACGTGATCGGTCTGCAGGCGGCGCAGCGAGTCGTCCAGGGCGCGGACGAGCCAGCGCCGTGAATTGCCTCGGCGGTTGGGGTCGTCCCCCATCGGGAGGTGCGCCTTGGTGGCGAGGACGACGTCGTCCCGGCGGCCCTTGAGCGCTTTGCCGACGATCTCCTCGGACTCGCCGTGCGAGTAGAAGTCGGCGGTGTCGACGACGTTGATGCCCGCGTCCAGCGCCCTGTGGATGATGCGGACGGAGTCGCCGTGATCGGGGTTGCCGACCGCGCCGAACATCATCGCGCCCAGGCAGTAGGGGCTGACCTTGATGCCGGTTCGGCCCAGCGTGCGGTACTTCATGATTCTCCTCGTGCGATGGCCGGTGCCGCAGCGCGCAACGCGCTAGGCTGAAGCAAGCGGAACGATGTTCCGCATATGACTATACGGAACAGTGTTCCGGTTAGCAACCGAGTGGCCGGAGTGGAGTGCGCCCGTGACCGACCGACCGACACACCACCCGCCGGTGGACGAACGTCCTGGCGACAACCCGCTGGAGGACGAGCAGCCGCAGCGGCGGGTGCGGGCCGACGCGCAGCGCAGCATCGACGCTCTGCTGACCGCGGCCGCCGAGGTGTTCACCGCGTCCGGCGTGGACGCCCCCGTCCGGCAGATCACCGCCAAGGCGGGCGTGGGCGCCGGGACGCTCTACCGGCACTTCCCGCAGCGCTCGGATCTCATCGCCGCCGTCTTCCGGCACGAGGTCGACTCGTGCGCGGACGCCGCCCCCGCCCTCGCGGACGAGCACGAACCCCTCGAAGCGCTCACCCGGTGGCTGCTGCGCTTCGCGGAGTTCATCGGCACGAAACGCGGGCTCAGCGCCGCCCTGCACTCCGGGGACCCGGCCTACGACAGCCTGCCTTCCTACTTCTCACAGCGCTTCGAGCCCGTCCTCGGCACGCTCCTCGCCGCCGCCGCGGAGGCGGGCGAGATCCGCGCCGACGCCGATCCGGAGGACCTGCTGCGCGCCGTCGCCAACCTGACCCTGCCCGTCCAGGACGACGACGGACACACCCAGCGCATGATCGCCCTGCTCATCGACGGTCTCCGCTACGGCGTCCGCCCCAAGGAGACCCGGACCCGCGGCTGAGCCGGTGAAAGCGGACGCCCGCCAAGCACTACGACGATGAGCGGCTCGCCGGGCTGGTTCGGGTCAGGGCGGGGAGTACAGCCAGGGGTTGCGCAGGTCGTAGAAGGTGGGTTCGTCCACGTAATGCGACATCTCATCGTCCCGCCACGCCTTGAGGTCGGGCGGCATCGGCCGGCGCTCGCCGTCGCGCGCGTCCTCTTCGGTGGTGAAGTAGACCGCGATGGTGCAGCCGCCGTCCGGGTGGACGATGAACAGCCCGCCGATGGTGTCCGGACGGGCCTCCGCCATGGCCCGTCCTTCCTCGTCCGTCCAGAACGGGCGCAGCGCCTCCCGGTCGCGGACGCGCGTCTGGATCATCTGGACGAACTCGGCCGCGTCCGACCCGCCCGCCCCGAACGGCTCGACGTCGGAGCAGTCGTGGACGGTGGGTTCGCCGTCGAGCAGCGCGGACGTGGACTCCCACCATTCGCGCTGTGCCCGCCGCTTCTCGTTGCGGTGCGCCGCCCGGGTCGACTTGAAGCGCACCAGCCAGATGAACTCGCCGTCCTCGGTCACTCCGGCGGTCGTGCCGAGCCATCCCCGGGAGCCGGGGGCCAGTTCCCGGTACCAGCGGTCGGCGGCCTCGCGTAGCCCGGCGGGGTCCCGGGCCCTCCCCTGCACGAGCTGAACGTGCATCTTGTCCTGGAATGGCATGCCCGCCCCCGCACGTACCTCTGCCCTGTCCAGGCCGGACGTCACCGGACCGCCCGGCCGAGCCGCCCGGACACTCCTACCCTGTGTCGCCGCGTCCTCGCATTGCGCTTGCAGGGCACGGAGGCCGGATCGGGGGTGAATGGCCCGTTCCACAAACGTGGTTCGCAAGGGGGGAGGTGCAAATCAGGGCATTTCACTAGGATGCCCCCGTGCGCGAAGATCAGGGTGTCCCGGACGACGGCGTGCTGACCGCGCCGCTCCGGCTGGCGGACGACGGTCCGGCCGACCGGCCGGCCGAAGGGCCGACCGGCGGACCGGCTGACGAGCCGGCCACCGGACCGGCTGACATGCCGACCGGCGGGCCGGCGAACACACTGTCCGGCGGGTCGGCAGAGATACTGACCAGCGGATCGCCCGCCATCAAGCGCGGTACGACCACCGAGGTCGATCCGGCGCCCGTCCGGGCCTTCGGCAAGGACGTCGAGCGCCTCGCCGATTTGGTCGGACGTCTCACCGCAGCCACGTCCACGCTGGGTGAACGGCTGGACGGCGAAGTACGCGACGTGCTCGACAGCGCGGAGAAGGCGCTGGCCGAGGCGAGCGGCGCGCGCGCCGAGGCCGCCGACGCCGACGACCGCACCCGGCAGGCCGAAGCGCGGGCGGAGGCGGCGCTGAAGGAGGCCGCCGACGCGAAGGAGGAGCTGCAGAAGGTCACCGCGGCGGCGAAGGCCAGCGTCATGGCCGCCCAGGAGAGCGAGGCCAACGCCTGGAAGGAGGCCGGCGCGTCGCAGCAGGCCCGCGCCACCTCCGCCAACGAAGCCGCGCACGCCGAAGGTCTCCGCAAGCGCGCCGAAGCGGCGTGGAGCACCGAGCATCAGGCGCGCACGGACGCCGAACGGGAACGCGACGACCTCGCCGTCCGGCTGACCAACGAGCAGACCGCGCTGGCCACCGCGCGGACGGAGCTCGCGAACACGCGCGCCGACCTCACCGAGGCGCGCGACAGGCTAGAGGCCGCCGTCGAAACCGAGCGGCAGTTGCGGGCCGAGCTGTCCGCCGCGAAGGGCGAGATCGCGGGGCTCACCGTCGAGCGCGACTCCGTCGTGGCGCGCGCCACCGAGCTGGCCACGCGCGCCGACCGCGCCGAGGAGCGGGCCGACGCCGCCGAGATCCGCGCCGAGCGGGCCGAGCAGCGCGCGGACACCGCCGAGATCCGCATCGACCGCGACGCCACCACCGTCCGAGCCCTGCAGGACACCTTGCGCGCGGCGCTGGACCTGCCGTCCATGGAGGACCTGGCCGACGGGCGTGGGGTGCGGGTGGGCGAGTCCGGCGCGGTCGTCGCCAAGCCCGGCGCGCTGATCGGCGTCGACCAGGTCCCGGACGTGATGGACGGCGAGCTGGCGGCGCGGTTTGCGCGGGCGATCCTGGCCGTGCGGGTTCACCAGGCCACGCGACCGTCCGTCCACGACGACCTGGAACCCGCCTCGGACGCCGCCGCCGACGATGACGGCGGCGGCGGCGAAGAGCCCGCCGACGACGAAGACTGAACCTCCGGACGGACGGACGGACGCGAGCGCACGCGCCGACGGTCCGGCAATGAATTCCCCGCAGAACGACCGGTAGGGGTTTTCGCATGCAGAAGCAGGTGCAGGACACGATCGACCAGCTCGTCGAGACCGGAGCCGAGACGGGCATACAGGTCGCCGTCTACCGGCAGGGCGAGCCGGTGGTGGACGCCGTCGCGGGCATGGCCGACACGGAGGCGGGACGTCCGATGGCGTCCGATACACCCGTGTACGGGACGTCCGTCGGGAAGGCGCTCACCGCGACAGTCGTCCACGTGCTGGCGGAGAAAGGCGTGCTTGAGTACGACACGCCGATCGTGGAGTTCTGGCCGGAGTTCGGCGCGCACGGCAAGGAGGCGACGACCGTGCGGCATGCCCTGACGCATTCGACGGGCGTGCCCGGCGTGCCCGGCGTGCCCGTGGACACGACCCCCGAAGACCTCTGCGACTGGGACAAGATGTGCGCGGCGATCGAGGCGGCGCAGCCTTGGTGGGACGCGGGCGAAAAGGCCGGATACCACAGCCAGACGTTCGGCTACATCCTCGGCGAGGTGGTGCGGCGCGCGACGGGGCGGCGGATCTCGGCGGTGCTGCGGGACGAGGTGGCCGGGCCGCTGGGGGTCGCCGACGAGCTGTACTTCGGCGTGCCGGAGGCCGACCTAGCCCGGGTGGCGCGGCTGGACGACCCGTCCGGCATGACCGATATCCCGCCAGGGATGCTCGCGTCGATGCCGATGTTCAAGGTCGTCGACGGATACACCGCAGGCCCGCCGAAGGCGATGCCGAGCGCCGATTTCGGAAACCGTCCCGACGTGCTGGCGGCGGACATCCCGGCAGGCGGCACGATGTCCGCGCGAGCCGTGGCACGCATGATGGCGGCGCTGATGGACGAGGTGGACGGCGTCCGGCTCGTGTCCCCGTCCCGGTTCCACGAATTGTCGGCCGTAGCCCGCAACGACGTGGACGAGATGTTCGGCGGCCCCTCACCGAAATCACTCGGGTTCCTCATAGGCGCGCCCTGGCCCGCAGAGGGCCGGACGGTGATCGGCTGGGGCGGCAGCGGCGGCAATGGCGTCTTCGCCGACGTGGAGTCGCGAACGGTCGTCGCCGTCTCCAAAAACCGCTTCAGCTCCGGCGACTTCACCACAATGCAAAAACTGGCCCCATCGTCACGTAACAGCCCCACCCCCGAACGGCACCGCTGGGCGTAGGACACCGAAGCGAGCAGCGTTATCGGAGGGCGGCGGGGGCGCCTTGGGGG
>NZ_SMKT01000002.1 GCF_004348735.1 Actinomadura sp. KC06 | reverse complement strand
CTGTTCTCCCACCTGCCGATCCCGTTGAATTGCGAGCCACCGCTTGGCGTGGTCCGCCGAAGCCCTCAGGAATTCGTCCAACCCTGTCTCGTCGAAGCGTGCCTTGTCGGTGAGATCGAGCAACACGGTCATCTCGACATCCATCATGGCTCGCATGTCGGCGCCATACGGTTCGTGGTCATTGAGGGTCTCGTCGCCAAGGGCAGCGCGGATCATGCATTCGGCCACACGAGGATTGACTTGTGATGCATCGTCTCCGAGGGAGATCCGTAGATCGGCCACATATCGGAGTATCTGCGCCACAGAATATTTCGGTGCGAACTTTCGGTGCACGGCCACGGCGAACGCCGAATACACCATCAATGTGTGACCGATAGCAGCCGTATCTTCCGTCACGCTCTCATACATTTTTGCGGCGGCGAGATCAAACCTCAGCAGTGATCGCAACGCGGCGACGTGCTCGTCGTGCACCTCAACGCCCGTGTAGTCGGTCATTGAACTGCTTTCTCCGCCATTCTCCTCACCTTCGCCATGAAGGCATCGAATTCGGCTTGGCTCGGGTTGGCGTCGTGGATCAGTGCAGCGAGCAGAAGCAACTTCGTTGCCAGTGCCACATTGCCCTTGATGTCATCGTTCGCATCGAGGGGCAGTTTGCCGATGACGAATAGTATGAGTCGTTCAGCAATGTCTGGATCGATGTCGTCGGCCACGTCTGGAACTCGCTCGCGCGTGTAGGCGATGAACTCGATGACCTCGGCGTCATCGGCGGGCACTCCATCTCTGAGGAAGCGGTCCCTGGAGGCTTCGAAGAAGGCCGCAGAGACCAGCGCATTGTACGCAACATTGTCCTCGGCCTGGTCCAGTCGTTGCAATATCTGACGGTGCTCGTCGTAGCGGCCTTCGAGTTGGGCGCGCAGGGCCGCCACTTGGTTATCGGTGATCGCCATGTTCATTTCCTCTCATTCGCCGTATTCCGTTATGAGCGCGACGCCCGAGCTCGGCAACAACGATCGCAACACCGATCACGCCGGTGGCCGCGTCTCCATAGTTCGCAATATGCTGGGTGTCAGTAAACTGAGGATTCCTGTCATGAACGACACCGGGATGCCCGGTCGGCGGCCTGTCCCCGAGAATCTTTTGCGCCTTGATGCCGACATCATTGATGGTCTTGACTGCTTCCTCTACGTTGTCATTCCTGGTCGATCGTAGGAACCTATTCCAGTCCGAATCATCTTCGGGGTCGGGTTCGGACAGGTCCTGGTTCTCGTTGATTGGGGTTAGGGGTTCGCCGCGTTCGCGGGTTAGGGCGCCGGCGCTGGCGGGGTCGAGGTCGGCGCGGGTCGGGAGGCCGGCGAATGGGTCGGTTTCGGTCTCCTCGGCGGCCGGGGATGCGGGCTGGTTCTCAGGGTTCCTACCACGGTCCTCATTGGTGCCGTCCGAGTTTTCGTCCGGTCTTTCCTCGCCCTCGGGGGACGGCTGGATGTCATCGCGTTCGGTGGGCTGTTGGCCGGTGTTCGGTTCGCCGGGCTCGACGCTCTCCGTCCCCGTTTCGCCGCTGCCGGAGGCTGGTTCGCGGTCGGCGGGCAGGGGTTCGCTGCCCTCGGGGGCGGTCGTGTCGCTGGCTGGCGTGTGGTTGGTGCGTTCGTCCGGTGGGGTGGTGTCCGCGACCGGCTCGCGGTTGTCCTCGGACGTGTCCGTCCCCTGCGCGCGTGCCCACGACTCGGCTCTTGGTCCGCGCGGTGTGTCCCGGTCATTCTCCGTTGGCTGCTGGACGTCGCTCTTCTCGGCGCCGGGCTCGTCGTCCTTCGTCTCGTCCGAGTCCTGCGGTTCCTGCGGCTCGGCTTCGGTCTCGGCGGGTGCGCGGGCGGCGGCGCGGCTCTCCAGCCGCGACTGCTGTCCTGGTGAGCCCGGCCTGTCCGGTGGTGGCTGGGAGGTGCTGTCGGGCGCTTGCGGCTGGTCGGGGGTCTCCGTCTTGGTGTCGGTCCCGCTGGTGTGGTCGACGCCCACCATCAGCCCTTCCGCCGGACGGCGCCGAGCCGATTCCTCGCCGACCGGCCCGGTCATGGTCGGACGCAACCCGGAACGCGCGGGGCCAACGCCCGGAAACGCCGCCCGACAATGAAACCGTCAACGCCGGAGAATTGCACTCCCCCCGACCAATGATCAGAAATCAATCACACGAATCCGTGACGAGGTGCCTGGGCATCCTTGCCCTTCGGCTGTTGACGCAGGACGCGCCGACGAACTACATGTTAAGTGCCTAACATCCGCCGAATTCGCAAGCGTCCGGGACGCACCTGCACCATCGGCCTCACCTGTCCGCGCCGCGCGTCGGAGGTGCGGCGAAGTGGCACTGGCGGAGCCGCTCCGCCTGGACGACGTTGAGGCAGGACTCGGATGGGGCATGGCGGGCTCGGCTGGGTCAGCCGCGCCCCCGGCCTGGCCGTCTAACCCTTGTAACGCGCGCGCGGGCTGAACTGCTTGATGTCGGGCGTTGCAGCTCACCTTCGCCTAGGACAGGGAACGGCAGAAAACCCGTCCACCGTCAAGGCTCTGTGGAGCATGGGGAATGGCGCGCGAGGTGGGCGGACGCCCTGTGAGTGGCCGAGTGTCGTGGGGTGCGCTCGTCTGTGGTGAGACGCGGGCTGGGTGATAGATTCCCGGTGATTTATCCCTTATGTGTACTGCTGGGATCGGAGCGCTTCACGGTGGGAAGGCGTAAGGGCGGGCCGAAGCTGCCCGGTGCGGGTAAGGGCGTCTTCCACAAGATGGCCGGGCATGCGTTCCCCGCCCCCAAGCGCCGCGGCGGCGGTCCGGGCGGCGGCGGTGGTAAACCCGGCGACGGCAAGCCTTCGGGAAACGACGGCAAACCCGGCGACGGCAAACCCGGCGACGGCAAACCCGGTGGCGACAAGCCCGACAAGGACACGACGCAGAAAGAGTCCCGCGACACTGGGGACAAGACCACCACCAAAGACCCGATCGACCTCGCCACGGGTGAGGTGCTCTTCTCCCAGACGGACGTCCAGCTCGCGGGGGTCCTGCCGCTGGTCCTTGAGCGGACGCACCTGTCCAGCCACCGGCGAGGACGGCTCTTCGGCGCCTCCTGGGCCTCGACGCTGGACCAGTACCTCGAACTGGAGGCGACCGGGATCGCTTACGTGGCGTCCGACGGGATGGTGGTGCGGTTCCCGCTGGTCAACATCCCTCGTGTCGTGACCCGTCCGGTCGAGGGCGCCCAGCACCGGCATCTGGCGATGACCGGCGACGGCGGCTACACGCTCACCGACGGACGCACCGGCCGCACGCTGCACTTTCCGGCACCCGGCGCGCAGACCGGGTGGTCCCGGCTTCCCCTGGCCGCGATCACAGACCGGAACGGCAACCGGATCGACCTGGTGTACGACGAGGGCGGCGCCCTCAACGAAGTCCGGCATTCGGGCGGCTATCGGATCGCCGTCGACACCATTCCGTCCCAAAGCCCGATCGGCGAATGGCGCATCAGCGCGCTTCGACTGCTCGTCCAAGGCGAGGCGGACGGCGTCGTCCTGATGCGGTACGGCTACGACGCCCAGGGCGATCTGGCCGAAGTCATCAACGAGTCCGGCCGGCCGCTGCGGTTCTTCTACGACGACGAGCACCGCATGACCGGGTGGCGGGACCGTTCCGGCCACGGCTACGACTACACCTACGACGAGCGCGGCCGCGCCATCGCGGGGACGGGAACCGGTGGCCATCTCAACACCCGTATCCGTTTCGTGGAACCCGACGCCACGGGCATCAGGCGTACCGTCCAGACCGATTCCCTGGGGCACGGCACCACCTACGAGTTCAACGACGCCTACCAGCTCATCGCCCAGACCGACCCGCTCGGCAACACCACCCGCTACGAGCGCGACCGTCACAACCGGGTTCTGTCCTTCACCGATCCGCTCGGCCACACCACGCGGTTCGCCTATGACGAAGTCGGCAACATCACGTCCATCGGCCGGACGTCCGAGAGCCGTACCGTCGCCGTCTACAACGAGCTGAACAAGCCGGTGCGGATCACCGGGCCGGACGGCGCCGTCTGGCGGCAGGAATGGGACGAGCGAGGCAATCTCGTCAGCCGTACCGATCCGCTCGGCGCGACGACGACCTACGGCTACAACGAGCGGGGCCACCTGCTGACGGTGACCGATCCGCTGGGCGACGTCACAAGGTTCGAGGTGGACGGCGCCGGGCTGCCGCTGTCCGTCACCGACCAGCTCGGCAACACCTCCCGCTACCAGCGCAACAGCCTGGGCCGCATCACGGCCGCGACCGACCCGGTCGGCGGAACCACCCGCTTCGAGTGGACGATCGAAGGGAAGCCCCTCAGCCGGACGCTGCCGTCCGGATCCGCCGAACGCTGGCAGTACGACGCGAACGGCGACCTCATCGCCTACACCGACGCGGCAGGGCAGCTGACCCGTACCGAGTACGGGCCCTTCGGCATCCCATCGGTCCAGTTCGGTGCCGACGGGTCCCGGTTGGAGCTGGCGTACGACGCCGAGCTCCGCCTCGCCTCCGTCACCAATCCGCAGGGCCTCGTCTGGCGCTACGAATACGACGCCGCGGGCAGGCTCGTCCAGGAAGCGGACTTCAACGGCCGCACACTGCGCTACGAGCACGACGCCCTGGGACGGCTCGTCGCGCGCCGCAACGGTGCAGGCGAGCTCACGCAGTACGTCCGCGACCCGCTCGGGAAGGTCGTCGAGCAGCGGTCCGGAGACGCGGTCACCACGTACGCCTACGACCCGGCGGGCAGGCTGACCCACGCGACGGGGCCCGGCGTCGACCTGCGGCTGAGCTACGACGCGAACGGCCGGGTCGTCACCCAGGAGTGCAACGGACGCGTGCTGCGCGCCTCCTACGACGCGCTCGGCCGCCGCGTGCGTCGCCCACACCGGCCGGGGCCGAGGCGTCTTGGGCCTACGACTCCGCCGGACGGCTCGCCGAACTGCACACCGACGGTCAAGCACTCCGGTTCTCCTACGACGCGGCCGGCCGGGAGGTGCGGCGCGCCATCGGCACCGGCGTGGTCGTGGATCAGCGGTGGGACGCCGACCACCACCTCATCGACCAGGCCCTGTGGTCGCTGGTGCCCACGGCCGAGCCGCAGCTGCTGCAGCATCGGGCCTACGGATACCGGGCGGACGGGAACGTCACCGCTATCAATGATCGGCTGAACGGCCCGCAGTCGTTCGAGCTCGATCAGGCCGGGCGGGTGACGGGCGTCCACGGCCACGGGTGGACGGAGCGGTACGCCTACGACGCCGCCGGCAGCCCCGTCCACGGGTCGGGCTCGCGCGGACCGGACGGCCCCGGCCTCCCGGCCGACCGGACGTTCACCGGCCCCCGGCTGATGCACTCGGGACGGACGTCGTTCGAGTACGACGAGCAGGGACGCGTCATCACGCGCCACGTCAGGACGCTGTCCGGCCGCCGGGACAGCTGGCGGTACGGCTGGGACGCCGACGACCGGCTCGTCTCGGTCAGCACGCCGTCCGGCGATACCTGGCAGTACTTCTATGACCCGTTCGGGCGACGCGTCAGCAAGCGGCGGTACGGCTCGGGGCAGCTCGTCGAACAGGTCGATTTCACCTGGGACGGGACGACGCTGGTCGAGGAGGACTCGTCCCGCCACGGCCGCAGGCAGGTCAGGACCTGGACGCACGACCCCGGATCGTTCCGGCCCGCGACGCAGACCCGCAGAACCTGGAACGAATCGCAGCAGAAATATGACGAAGAGTTCCACGCCATCATCACCGATCTCGTCGGCACGCCACGGGAACTGGTGCAGCCGGACGGGAGGCTGACGCAGTCGTCCAGGGCCGACCTGTGGGGGGCGTCCCAGCACACTTCGGACTGCCCGTTCCGATTCCCCGGTCAGTATCGAGACGAAGAAAGCGGGCTGGACTACAACCTTCACCGCTATTACGACTCCACGACCGGCCGCTATTTGAGCAGCGACCCGATCGGGCTGCTCGGCGGCGCCAATCCTTACGCCTATGTGAGCAACCCCGTCCGCAGAATCGACCCCTCGGGCCTCACCGACACCGACCCTCCCTATTTCCGCGGGACGACCAAGGGATGGCCCGGCGGCGAGAACATGCAAAAGGCGGGGGTCGCATCCGTGACGACCGACCCCGGCGTCGCGACGATCTTCGCCACGCAGTCGGCGAGCGAGTACGGCGGCGAGGGGGTCGTGCAGATCCACCGCCCCGGCAACCTCCAGGACGTGGAGAAACTCGGCCCCGGCTACATCCCGAGAGAAGCCGAGATGGGCCTCGGGATCCAGGCGTCCGACCTCGCAGACCGCGCCAACCAGACGATCCCGGCCGCCCGCGCCCGCTCCATCCTCTCGGACATGGGATACGATATTCCGCCCAACATCACCACCGGCGACCTCAACCGGATTCTGGAAACGACTCCGAAACTCTCGCCGGACGAAATCCAGGACTTCATGGACAGGGCGGGTTCTTGTGGATCATGAGGTGCAGCTGCAGATCTCCGCACCCGTGGAGACCGACGGCGAAGGCGCCTTCCTCGTCATAGTGCGCACCCTGCAGGGAACTGTTTGGCCGGGTGTCAGGCTGGACGCGGTACGAGACGACGCCGGTAAGGAACGTCCTGCCGATCTGACGGTCCAGCGCATTTGGCTTTTCCAGCGCGAGGTCGACCTGCTCAGCCCCGGCTCGACCGGAAAACTGCGGATCACCGGAGACTCTGGCGGCGTCCTCACCGAGAACTCCGTCCTCCTGGGCCGAACAGCCGAGGAGCACTCCCGAAGCTGAGACGCGCGGGCGGGTCCTAGGTCTATGGGACCTTGTGGGTTGGGTCTGGTGGCCGACGCGGGGGAGGGGCGGGCGAGTGCACCCTGTAAGGCATGACCACGACCCATGAGCCCGCAGTCGCCGGCAAAGACGCGCCACGTCTAACGACACCCGGGTGGGCGGCGGTGCTCGCCGCGTCCATCGGGCAGTTCCTCGTCGTCCTGGACATCTCCGTCGTCAACGTCGCGCTGCCGGACATGCGCGCCGGGCTCGGGCTCGGCGCGACCGGGCTGCAATGGGTCGTCAACGCCTACTCGCTGACGTTCGCCGGGTTCCTGCTGCTCGGCGGGCGCGCCGCCGATCTGTTCGGACGCAAGCGCGTCTTCATCGCGGGGCTCGGCCTGTTCACCGTGGCCAGCCTCGCGGGCGGGTTCGCGCAGGACGCGAGCATGCTCATCGGCGCCCGCGCCGTGCAGGGGCTCGGGGCTGCGATCCTCGCGCCCGTCACGCTCTCGCTGATCACCGCCACGTTCCCGGACGGTCCCGCCCGGACGCGGGCGATCGCGATGTGGACCGCCGTCGGCACCGCGGGCGGCGCGACCGGCGGGCTGGTCGGCGGGCTGCTCACCGACTATCTGAGCTGGCGCTGGGTGTTCCTGATCAATGTCCCGGTCGGGCTTGTCGTGGGGTTCATCGCCGTCCGGTGGCTGCGGGCGGAGCGCCTGGCCGGCGGGCGGCAGCGGCTCGACCTGCCGGGGGCGGTGCTCGTCACGGCGGGCGTCGGGCTGCTGGCGTTCGGCATCGGCGAGACCGAGAAGCACGGCTGGTCGGCGCTGTTCCCGGTTCTGGCGGGGCTCGCGTTGCTGGCGGCGTTCGTCGCGGTGGAGGCGCGGACCTCGCAGCCGCTGGTGCGGCTCGGGCTGTTCCGGCTGCGCAGCGTCGCGGTCGGGAACCTCGCGACGCTCGTCGGGACGATGGCGGGTTTCGCGCTCTGGTACTTCCTGTCGCTCTACATGCAGAACGTCCTGCACTACAGCGCGGTGCGGACGGGCCTGTCGTTCCTGCCGCACACGGCGGGCATCATCATCGGCTCCCGGCTCGCGCCGACGCTCATGGCCCGCATGGACCCGCGGCTCCTCGCCGGTGCGGGCGGGCTGCTGGCCGCCGCGGGGTTCGCGTGGCAGAGCGTGGTGCTGGACGCCGACGGGACGTTCGCCGGCTCGATCCTCGGCCCCGGCGCGACGATGGCGCTCGGGTTCGGGCTGCTGATGACGCCGCTGGTGCAGGCGTCCACGGCGGGCGCTCCGTCGTCGGAGGCGGGGGCCGTGGCGGGGGTCGTCAACACGTCCCGGACGATCGGCGGCGCCATCGGCCTCACGGTTCTCGGGACGGCCGCGGCCCGCTCCGGCGCGGACCTGGTGGACGGATACTCGACGGCGTTCGTCGTCGCCGCGGTCATCACCACGGCGGGAACGGCGCTGGTGGCGTTCTTGCCGCGTCCCCAAAAGCGAACCTGAGGGCGCCTGCCGGAAGGAACGGACGCCCTCAGGTCGCGTTGAGGGGGCGGCGGGGATCAGTGAACCTCTTTCATCCGGCCCGTCCGCACGTGCAGGGTTTGTGCGGGCGCGCCGAGCTGGAAGGGGTTCAGTGGCGAGCCAGGATCGGCGCCTCGCTCAGGACGGCACCGGGCTTGAAGCCCATGCGGCCGTTCTGGAAGTTGCGCTCGACCTCGGCGATCTCCGCCGCGTTGGGGTTCGGGTTCTTGCAGGTCGTGCCGGCGCTGGCGCCGGACATCAGGTCCGTGCACAGGCCGGTGCGCCGGTCCGGCAGGCCGAGGATGTGCCCCAGCTCGTGGGACGCGATCCGGATCTCGTAGTGGCCCTGCTGGGTGGCCTGGCGGCCCATCCAGACGGTGCCGCGGCCGAGGCTCGTCACCTGCGCGCGGGGCCAGCCGTTGTCGGCGAGGATGCGGACGTCGCCGGGCGTGCCGGGAACGAACTCGACGTTCTGGACGTGCTCGTTCCAGATCTTCGCGCCCTCGTCCCACGCCGCCTTGAACTCGGCGGCCTGGCTTGTGTCGTACCGGATCGTGCGGACGTTGGACTGCTCCGGCGCGGGCGCCGCCGAAGCGGACACGCCGGTGCCGGTCAGGAAGGCCAGGCCGAGCAGCAGCGCGGCGCAGACCCTCAAGAACTTGCTTGCGACCATGGATACCTCACAGTGTGGGAGCGGATGAGGCGCCCTCCGCCGGGCACCGCGCTCCGGCGGAGGGCACGTTCATTCCTGAGACGGTCAGCGGGTCGCGCTCGCGGCGCCGCCGATGATCTGGAGGATCCGGGTGCGGTAAGCGGCCGTGTCGCTGTAGATGGCCGGGCCCTGCGCGCAGGTCTGGCCGCCGCGGCTGGTGGCGCCGACGAGCTCCCACGCACCGGGTCCGCCGGTCACGGCCGGTCCGCCGGAGTCGCCGTAGCAGGCGCCCTTGCCGTTGCCGCCGTCGGTGCAGATCTCGTTCGCCGCGTCGATGCCGGAGCAGCGGCTGTCGGCGACGATGGTGGTGTCGAGCTGCTGGAGCTGGATGGGAGCGCCGCCGCAGCCGCGGGTCGGGCAGGTCTGGCCCCAGCCGATCAGGCGGGTGGCCGACCCGACCGGCGCGGTCTGCGCGATCGGGATGGGCTTCATCGTGGACGCGCTGGACAGGCGGAGGATGGCGAGGTCGCCGCCGATGACCTGGCGGCCCGAGACCTGCCGGACCTCGCCGCCCGCGTTGTAGGTCTGCGTGCCGATCCGCACCTGGGCGGGCTGGCCGCAGTGCGTCGCGGTGATGACCCACGTCGGCGCGACGAGGGAGCCGCCGCAGCCGTGCCGTCCGCCGTTCTGCAGCGAGGCCATGAACGTGTAGGTCTCCGTGGCGGGCACGCCGCCGACGATGTTGGTCCGTGGCGGCGGCGACGGCTGCGTGTCCGCGTTCGCGTTCGCGACGGACGTACCGGCCAGCGTCAGGAACGCAAGCGGTACAGCAGTCAACAGTCTGCGCTTCCTCATGAGCGGGGGGTCCTTTCATGGGGGTGGAAGAAGAAACGTGGTGACCGCCTGGCCCTGCCGGTCCCCGGCCGGTGCCACGGGCGTGCCGTGGCGCCGGCCCCATGCCCACGACTATTTACCACCCGTGCAGAAATGACCAATGACAGAATGTGCACCCGCCCCCCGGATAGAACGCCTTCTACGCAGAAAGCGGGGACGACCTGCGGATCTTCTACGTGCACGCCTCGTGACTGAACGAAGACCCATTTTTTCAATCCGGCCGCTGAGCTGTGAAAACGCTGCTCCGGGGCGTCCGCGCCGGGCGGCGCCTGTGAACGCGCCGCGGGTCAGGAGGCGAGGACCTGGGGCTGGACGGGGGCGTCCTGGCGGGCCGGGCGGGTGAGGCGGCGGCCGAGGCGCTGCGCGGGCGCCTCGATCCAGCGCTGCGACGCCCAGCTCACGGCCAGCAGCACCAGGACGAAGAACACCAGGCCGACGACGTCCTCCCGGCCGGAGATGTCCAGGAACTGCGCCGCCACCATCAGCAGCAGCGGGTGCAGCAGGTAGACCGAGAAGCTGATGGTGCCGAGGCCGGTGGCCCAGCGGGGGAACCGCCGGTGCCGCCACCGCCACGCCGCCGCGAACGCCGCCGCGGCGGCCAGCACCGTGGCGCACCAGGCGAGCTGCGCCTTCCAGCCGTAGGGCGCCGCGTGCCAGGTCCCGGTGCCGAGCGAGCCCGCCAGGACGACCGTGCACGCCGCGACGGCGGTGCGCCGGCCGATCTGGCCGTGCTCGGCGCGGTGGACGGCGGTCCCGGTGAACATGATCGCCAGCATGATCAGGCCCTCCCAGGCGTCGATGCGCCCGTTCGCCGTGACCAGCAGGACGGCGAGCAGCCCGCCGAGCAGCCCCCCGGCGACGCGCGGCGTGGGGCGCTTCGACACCGCCGCCGCGATCGCCACCACCACGCCCGCGGCGGTCACGGCGACGACCGGGCCGGTTCCGGCGGTGCGCGACAGCAGCGCGGCGGGGGCGTACGCGCCGGTCAGCAGGCCCGTGGCGGTGAGCGCGACGGCCACGACCGCGACGACGGTGAGGACGGCCGCCGCCGGTGCGGAGCGGCGGTGCCCGCCCACCACGAACAGCGCGACGATCAGCAGGTAGAAGGCCATCTCGTACGACAGCGTCCACAGGACGTTCATCACGTTGGGGACGTTCAGGACGTCCTGCAGCATCGTCAGGTGCGCCAGGACGGCCGTCGCGGGGGAGTACTGCTCCAGCCCCGCCCGGAGCCCGAGCACGCCCAGCAGGAACGGCAGGATCGCGAGGAAGCACGCCACCGAGAGCAGCGGGTAGATGCGGAAGAACCGGCCGATCCAGAATCCCCGCACGCTGCCGCGACGCTCCAGCGAGGCCGGCACGATGTACCCGCTGACCAGGAAGAACACCAGGACGCCCGCCATGCCGGGGTCGAACCAGTCGGCCATCTGGATCCGCAGGGACGGCAGGTACACGTAGCTGGCGTGGTGCAGCGCCACCGCCAGCGCCGCCCCGCCGCGCAGCGCATCGAGCCACCCAAGCCGGGACGTCGCGGAGGAAACACCCGAAGCGGGAATCATTACGACAGACTAGACGGCCCCGCGCCGGGCGCCAGGGAATGGACCGGAACGGTTTCCGCCGCCGCGCCTTTGCCGCCGAGTCGCAAGGGCCGGGCCCTCGATCACGCACCGGTCGGCCGGGAAACGCTTGATCAACTCGCGTTTCCGTCCCCTGGCGGGCTGAAGATCACAGATGTGGCGACCGCCCGCGCGACGACCGCGCCGACCTGGCCGGGGACGCCCCGGTCCTCGACACGGAGTGACCTCGCGTCACCGTCGGCTAAGGTCTGCACGTGGGATCCGAAAAGGCCGTGCTGCCGCCGGAGCGGCGCCGTGAACTGCTCGACACGGCGATGCGGGAATTCGTGCGCCACGGTTTCGACGGCGCGTCGCTGAACCGCATCATCCGTTCCTGCGGAATGAGCAAGAGCTCTTTCTACCACTACTACGAGTCGAAAGAGGCATTGTTCGACGCGGTCGTGACCGCCATCGCGGACGGCCTCCGCGACTCCGTGAAAGTGCCGGATCCGGACGAATTCGCCGTCCCCGATTTCTGGGACGCGGTGGCGCGGCTCTCCGACGACCTGATGCGCGCCGCCGGACGGGACCGCCGCCTCATCGACCTCTGGCGGCTCTTCTACGTCTCCGACGCGCCCGCCCCCGACGGCGGGCCGCTGGGCCGGGTCAAGGCCGGGATCGACGGCTGGCTCGGCGGCGTCCTGGCGGCGGGCCGCTCGGTCGGGGCCGTCCGCGACGACCTGCCGCCGTCCCTGCAGAGCGAGGTCACGCTGGCCCTGCTGTGGACGATCGACGCGTGGACCCTCAAGAACCTCGACGACATCGACGTCGCCGAGGGACGGCGCCTGGCCGGCCTGCAGCTCGGCATGCTCCGCAGGCTCCTCGCCCCTCCGGCCGCGCCCTGAGATCTCCTCAAAGGCCGATCTTCGACGGCCGCCGATGCGAAAGGGCGCCTTCTTCGAGTTCGGCGATCTCCGCCTTGCGGTCCGCGCCGAGCGTGCTGTTCTGAATCTTGTCGTGGAGCTTGAGGATCGTGTCCAGCAGCATTTCGGGCCGGGGCGGGCAGCCGGGAAGGTAGAAGTCCACCGGCACGATGTGGTCGGCGCCCTGCACGATCGCGTAGTTGTTGAACATCCCGCCGGACGACGCGCACACGCCCATCGCGATGACCCATTTCGGCTCGGTCATCTGGTCGTAGAGGCGCCGCAGGACCGGCGCCATCTTCTGGCTCACCCGGCCCGCGACGATCATCAGGTCGGCCTGCCGGGGCGTGGCCGAGGCGCGCTCCATGCCCCAGCGGGCGAAGTCGTGCCGGGCCATGCCGACGTCCATCAGCTCGATCGAGCAGCAGGCCAGCCCGAAGGTCATCGGCCATAGCGAGCTCGACCGCGCCCACCCGGCGACCTTCTCCACCGTGGTCAGCAGGAAGCCGCTGGGAAGCTGTTCCTCAAGTCCCATGGGAACGACGATACCCAAGAGTGGACCAGGTGGTCCAAAGTCCGGCGCGTGAACTGGACCACGTGGTCCACACCCCCCATGAAAGGACGGACGCGCCTCCCGCGGTGGAGTGCGCGTCCGTCCGAAATGGGTCAGGGCCGGTGCCGTGCTGGCGCAAGGCGGCACCGGCCCTGGGTCTCGCGGGATCAGGGGGTCAGGAGATCAGCTCCCCAGACTCTGATCCAGCGTCTGGGTGAGGATGCCCGGATCGCCGGACATCTCCCAGATCATCGCGCCGAGCATGTTCTTGCTCTTCAGCCAGGCGACCTTCTTCTGGATCGACCAGGGGTCGTCGAACGTCCACCATTGACCGTTGTCTCCGGTGAAGCAGGACGTCGCCACCGCCTGTTCGTCGTGGACGATCCGGCAGTTCGGCACGCTGGCCAGCAGGTTGCTGTAACCGCGCGTCCCGGCCTCTTCCTGGAACTGGCCGGGGGCCGCGCCGTTCGCGTCCTGCCATTCGCCGCTCTTGCCGCCGTCCTTGACCTGCTGCCAGCCCCGGCCGTAGTAGGCCAGGCCGATGGTCAGCTTGCGCGGGTTGATGCCCGCGTCGAGGTACGGCTGCACCGCGTTCTCGACGCTGAAGTGGAACGGGTACGGGTCATCGGTGTCGGTGTACAGGTTGCCCTGGTGGCCCGTCCGCTTGGGCTCCCAGGAGTTGTCGCTGCCCGCGCCGTGGAAGTCGTAGCCCTGGATGTTGAACATGTCCATGTACTTGTTGACCTCGGCCAGCTCCCAGCCGGCCTCGATCTTCGCCGGGTCCGCGGGGGTGAACGCGGTGAGCTGGTAGCGCTGGCCGGTGCTCTTCGTCAGCTCGTCCATCTGGCGGCGGAACTCGGCGATGAGCAGCGTGTTGTTGCGCTTGTCGTCCGGGCTGACGTGGTTGCCCGGGTGCCCTTCGGCGCCCGGCCACTCCCAGTCGAGGTCGATGCCGTCGAAGATCCCGGCGCCGGTGCCCGGCCCGCCCTTGCCGTTGTACACGGGCAGGTTGCCCTTGATGTAGATGTCGAGGCAGGACTGCACGAACTTCTTGCGGGACGCGTCGGTCTTGGCGGCGTCGGAGAAGTACTTCGAGTACGTCCAGCCGCCGAGCGAGATCAGCACCTTCAGGTGCGGGTGCTTCTTCTTGAGCTTCAGCAGCTGGTTGTAGTTGCCCTGGAGCTTCTCCCAGCCGGTGTCGGCGACGCCGTCCACCGACTGCGCGGCGCTGAACGGGCGCCCGTAGTCGGCCTCGGCGTCACCCGCGCCGTCGCCCTGGTTCGGGTCCTGCGGGTTCTGCGAGGTGCCCTTGGTGACACCGTGCAGGCAGGTCAGGTTGACCGGGTCGATGTTGCCGAAGGCGTAGTTGATGTGGGTGAGCCGCCGCGCGTTCCCGGTGGTGTCCAGGTTCTTCACGAAGTACTGGCGGCCGTAGATGCCCCACTGGACGAAGTAGCCGACCCTGGCGTAGCCCTCACCGACGATGTCGGACGTCTTCACCTTGATGGCGTCGCTTGCCCCGGACACGTTGTCGTAGGTGTCGCGGGCCTTGACGGTGAACGTGTACTCGGTGGACGGGGACAGGCCCCCGACCTTCGCCGACGTGCCGATCACGGTCGTCGCGACCTTGCCGTCGACCAGGACGTCGTAGTTCGCCACGCCGCTGGCGTCGGACGAGGCGCTCCACGAGAGCGACACGCTCCCGGCGTCCTTGGCGGTGCTGCGCAGGCCGCCCGGGGTGGAGGGCGCCGTCGTGTCATCGGCCGGGTTGTTCGTCCTGACGGTGACCGGCGTGCTGGCGGGCGACAGGCCGCCCTTGCGGTCCCGCGCCTTGACGGTGAACGTGTACTCGGTGTTCGGCGTGAGGCCGGTGACCGTGGCGTTCGTCTCCGCCACCGTGGTCGCGAGCGCGGAGCCGTTGTACACCTCGTAGGCGGTGATCGGCAGGCTGCCGGGGGTCGCCGCGTCCCACTTCAGCGAGACGGTCTTCGTCGTCTTCACCGGGGCCGTGAGGTTGCCGGGCGCGGACGGCAGCACGTCGCCGCTCCCGTCGCAGTTGACGTCGTTGACCCGGCAGGTCACCGGTTCCGCGCCCGCTCTGCTGACCGTGAACGTCGGGCTGTACGGCTCGGTCGTGCGGCCCGACTGGATCGTGGAGTTGTAGTGGGCGGGGGAAAGGGTGAACGTGCTGCCCGTCTGGGTGATCGAGCCGTTGTCGGCGCCGCTGGCGGTCACGCCGGACGGCAGGGTGAACACGATCGACCAGTTCGAGATCGTCGCGCCGGAATTGTTCGCGACGATGAACTTGGCGCGCGATCCCTCGATCGAGTATTCCGCGGTGACGCCCGCCGCCTCCGGCGGATCCTCACCCGAGCCGTCGCAAGCCGCGCCGTTCAGCAGACAGTTCGTCGGCTGCTCGGTGGCGGAGCTCAACGTGAACGTCGGGCTGTAGGGCTCGGTGTTCCCGCCCGCGCGGACGGTGTTGATATAGAACAGCGGACGGAGCGTCACCTTCGTCCCATTCTGCGACAAGGTGACGTTCTGCGGGTTGCGCGCGGTCACACCCGCGGGGAGCTCGAACGTCAGCGTCCAGTTGCTGACGGCGGCCGTGCCGGGATTGGAGACCACATATTTTCCGGTCGTCCCGGACAAACTGAAGGCGGCCGTCAGCCGGTCCGCCGCCTGGGCGGGAGCGACGGCGAGCGCGGCCAAGACGATGAAAGTGGTCAGGATTCCGATTATTCGGCGCATGCCGAACACCTACTTCCGGTGGGAGTCTTCCGGGGGTCGGGTTCCTTCCGGGGATCGGAGAGCTTTCAGGGACGGGAGTGCCTGCGGGGATCGGGGTGCCTTCTGGGATGGGGGACGGAGAATGGCCAGCATCTGTTCGATCTGCGCCGACCGGGACCGGTCGACGCGCTCCGCCAGCCGCCGCGTCCAGCCGTCCTCGCCCCTGCCGGTCTCGAGCCGGGCCATCTGGACCGCGTCGTCCTGATGGCCGATCAGCAGGTTGAGGAACTGGCGTTCGAACTGGTCTGGCGGGGTCCGCTCCAACGCCGCCAGCTCGGCGTCGGTCGTCTCCGGCATGCCGCCGTGCGCGGCGTGCTCGTGCGAGTCCGCGCGCAGCGGCCGCCGCCACTCGCGCAGCCGCTGCTGCATCTCCCTCGCCTCGGCGACCTGGGTGGTCTCGATCGCCGCGGCCAGGGTCTTCACCTCGGGGCTGACCGGATGCCGCTTCGCCAGCCGGACCAGCTTCACGCCCTGCTCCTGATGGGGAAGCATCATCTGCAGGAACATCACGTCGTCGGAATTGAACCCGTCTCCGCCCCGCGACGCGGGGGCGGAGCCGCCGGACGGCGAACCGCCGGCGGCCCCGCACTGGGCGAACACCAGGAGAGCGCACGCGACGAGGAGCGCCAGCGCGCCGTACTTCACGACACCGCGCTTCACCGCGGGGCGTCCCGCAGCGCGGCCGTCCGTCACAGGGGGTTCGGCCGGAGGGGTGGGCTCGGCCGTGTGGCGGACGGTGACGCGGCGGTCGGCCGCCGGGCGGTCGGCCGCGGGAGGATCGGCCGCGGGCCGGCCCCGCTCCGGGTCCCCCGTGGTGGCGGGGTCCCCGGGCGCGGGCCGTCCCGTGGCGCGGCGGTCGGTCGCGTGGCGCTTCATATGGGGCAACTCATCGCGTGCGCATCATCCTCGTCGCGCTCAGACCTTCTGCCAGAGCGCCGCGGTGTTCGCGGGTTCCCAGCCGGCCAGCGCCGTGTGCGGCTGAAGGCACTTGTACGTCGCGCCGTTGTAGGTCACCTGCTGGCCCGCGCTGTAGGCGGTGCCGGCCGTCCAGGTGCCGCTCGGCGGGTCCGTCGGCGGGTCGGTGGGAGGGTCGGTCGGGGGATCGGTCGGCGGGTCGGTCGGGGGCGTCGTCGTTCCGCCGAAGTCGACGTCCGAGCAGGTGTAGAAGGCCTCCGCGCTGCCGACCACCCGCTGCCAGATCGAGTACAGGATGTGCCGGCCCGTGCGCGGCGGGATGTTGATCGTCCACTTGGTGAACGTGGTCGGGTTCTGGCGGTTGAACGTCTGGATGTGCACCAGGTCCGACCAGCGCAGCGGCTGCGTCGGGCTCCAGCCGTCACGGGTGATGTAGAACTCGAAGTTGCTCGCCGAGTGCGGCGCGGAAGCGTGGTAGGTGATCGTCTGCGCGCCGGACGACATCCGCTTGGCGGGCCAGTCGGCGCGCGGCAGGTCCAGGCCGCGGTACTTGGCGCGCCCGGCGCTGCAGAGCTGACCGTCCGGGATGAGCTGCCGGTGCCGCCCGCCGGCCTCCAGCAGCGACACCTCGTTCCAGTCGTAGAACGCCTGGGTGCCGCCGGCGGCGACGGCCGCCTTGCACGCGTCCGACTTCGGGGTCTCCGGGCCCTCGTTCTTGCAGACGTAGACGCGGCTCGGCGGGTCGGACATGGTCCCGTGCGCGCTCGCGCCGGAGGAGGTGCCGAGCACCACCAGCGCGGACGCCGCGGGGACCGTGACCGCGACGGCCGCGACCTTTCTCGATCGGGTCGATCTCACTTCGTTTCCTTCCGGTGGGGGTGGGTTCCTCAAAAGGTCTTCGGGGTCTTCGGCGCTACGGAAGGCCGTTGAGGAATGGCTCGTGGGCGTTCATGAACTCCCACTTGAAGTAGTGGTCCCAGTTGATCGACCAGGTCATCAGCCCGCGCAGCGCCGGGGACGTCCCGCCACGCAGCGTGTACGAGCCGCAGCCCGTCCCCTTGACCAGGCAGTTCACCGCCTGATGCACCTGGGCCGGCGAGGTGTGGCCGTTGCCCGCGGGGATCGCGGCGGGCAGCCCGATCCCGATCTGGTCGGGCCGCAGCCCGGGGAACGTGTGACCGGTGTTCGCGACCGGGAACCCGGCCTTCACCATGTCGGTCATCGCGATGTGGAACTCGGCGCCGCCCATGTTCTTGTACTGGCCGTCGAGCCCCATCACCGGGCCGGAGTTGTAGTCCTGGACGTGCAGGACGGTCAGGTCGTCCCGCATCGCGTGGATCACCGGGAGGTAGGAGCCCGTCCGGTTGTCCCCGCCGCCGGCGCCGCCGTAGAACTGATAGCCGACCTGCACGAAGAACGTCTCCGGGGCCATCGTCAGCACGAACTTCTCGCCGTACTTGGCCTTCAGCGTCTTCAGCGCGGAGATCAGGTTGACGATCACCGGGGTCTTCGGGTTGCGGAAGTCGGTGTCGCCGCTGTTGAGGTAGAGCGAGTGGCCCTCGAAGTCGACGTCCAGACCGTCCAGGCCGTACTTGTCGATGATCGCCGAGACGGACCGGACGAACGCGTCCCGCGCGCCGGTCGTCGTGAGCTGCACCTGGCCGTTCTGGCCGCCGATCGAGATCAGCACCTTCTTGCCCTGCGCCTGCTTCGCGCGGATCCCGGCGATGAACTCCTCGTCGCTCTCCACGTTCGGGCACTCGCTCACCGGGCAGCGGTTGAACCGGATGTCGCCGGACGTCACCGACGTCGGCTCGCCGAACGCGAGGTCGATGATGTCCCACGCGTCCGGGATGTCCGCCATCCGGACGTAGCCCGAGCCGTTGGCGAAACTCGCGTGCATGTAGCCGATGAGCGCGTGCTTCGGCAGCCCGGTGTCGACGCAGCCGCCCGTCCGGCCGCTGACCGGCGCGGACCTGGCCGACTCGCCGACGTCGTTGTACGCGGCGACCGTGTAGCTGTGCGAGCTGCACTTGGCCAGGCCGGAGATGGTGGCGCTCGTCCCGGTCACGGTCGCCTTCAGCGCCGTGCCCTCGTAGACGCGGTAGCCGGTGACCGTCCCGGACGCCGGTTCCCACGACAGCGCGATCGAGTTGTCGGTGACCGCGCCCAGCTTGGGGGCGGCGGGCGCGCCCGGCACTCCGGGCTGGGGTTCGCCGCCGGGGCCGTCCAGCTCCACGTCGTCCGCGTGGTAGGCGCCGGTGCCGTACCAGCCGTGCAGGAAGATCTCCGCGGACTTCTGGTCGGCTCCGGTCGTGAACGACACCGTCAGCTTGGTGTAGTTCGACGCGGACGGGATCCACGTCTTCGCCCCGCCGGTCACGCCCATGTGCACGTAGCTGCCGCGCACCCAGGCCGACAGCGTGTAGGCCGTGTTCGGCTGGACGCTGACGGTCTGCGTGCACTGGCCCGTGCTGCCGGCGGTCACACCGCCGGCGAGCGCGTACGACCCCGTGCGCACCGGAGTGGTGACGACGGAACCGCCGCTCGCGCACGTCCAGCCGCTCAGCGACCCTGTCTCGAAACCGGCGTTGGCCAGTACGTTCTCAGCTTGCGCCGGGCTCGGGAGCCCGACGAGCAGCCCGGCGGTGAGAACCGCCGGGGCCCAGATCTTCTTCATGTCCGTCCCTCTGGCGAAGCGTGTCCCGCTCCCGTGGCGTGTCCGCCACGGGAGCGGGACCGGTTACGGCAGCGTGTCCAGGTGCGGGCCGACGGTCCCGGCGAACCGGCCGCCGTTGGTGACGTCCCAGTTGATCGACCAGGTCATCGCGCCGCGGATGTCCGGATACGTCTTGGACGGCTTGAAGGTGCCGCAGCTCGTGCCCTTGGCGAGGCAGTCGAGCGCGTTGTTGACCAGCCCCGGCTGGACGACCCCGCCGCCCGCCGCACCGGCGCCCGCCGGGAGACCCAGCGCCACCTGGTCGGGACGCAGCCCGTTCTCGAGCTGGATGCAGGCCAGCGCCGTCATGAAGTTCAGCGTTCCCTGCGAGTACACCTGCTGGTCGCAGCCGAGCATCGTCCCTGAGTTGTAGTACTGCATGTGGACGACGGTCAGGATGTCCTTGATGGCCAGCGCGAGCTGGAAGTACGCCCCGCCGGTGGACTGCATGTCGACTGTCTGCGGCGCCATCGTGATGATCATCTCGTTGCCGACCTTGGCGCGGATCGCCCGCAGCGCCTGCCCCATGTAGGTCGGGTTGAGGCCGTTCTCCAGGTCGATGTCGACGCCGTCGAAGCCCCACTCGGAGATGATGGAGCTCATGGAGTCGGTGAACAGGGTCGCGGCGCTGCTGTTGCCGACCCAGATCGCGCCCTTCTCGCCGCCGACCGACAGGATGACCTTCTTGCCCTTGGCCTGGAGCGCCTTCACGTCCGCCTTGAACTGCTCGTCGGTGTAGCCGCCGACCGCGCTGGCCAGACCCGGGTCGACCCTGAAGCTGACCTCGCCGAAGCGGGTCGTCGCCTCGCCGAACGCGACCGCGATGACGTCGTACTCGGCGGGCACCTGGGAGAGCTTCAGCGGACGGGCCTGGTTCACGAAGTTGTGCCAGTAGCCGGTCAGGAAGTGCTTGGGCAGCGCGCTGCTCACGCATCCGCTGGTCGTGCTCGTGACGGCGGTGCTGGCGGCCGACTCACCGTTGTCGTCGTAGGCCTTGATCGTGTAGCTGTGCGTCGAGCACTTCGCGAGGCCGCCGATCGTGGCGGTGGTGCCGCTGACCGTCGCGCGCAGGTCGGAGCCCTCGTAGACGCGGTAGCCGGTCGGCGTGCCGGAGGCGGGCTGCCAGCTGAGCGTCAGCGAGGTGTCGGTCCGCGCGGTGACGGTCGGGTTGCCGGGCGCGCCGAGCTCGCCGGGATTGCCGGTGTCACCGCCGCCGCACGGATTGCCGTTGAACGTGCAGTTCTCAGGGGCTCCGGGACCGTTCCCGAGGAACCCGAACGTGACGGAACCGCCCGCGGGCACCGCGGCGTTGTAGTTGCGGTTCTGGAATGTCTGGCGCTGCCCGTTCTTGGTGAGGAGGGCGTCCCAGTACGAGCCGACGGTCGTCCCGGCGGGCAGGTCGAACTCGACCTTCCATCCGTTGATCGCCTGGTCGGACGCGTTGGTCAGCGTGAAGCGCCCTTCCCAGCCGGAACCCCAGTCGTTGGGCTTGGTGAACGTCGCGGCGAGCGTCGCGGCGCTGGCCTGGGAGCCGCCGAGCGGCGCGAGGAGCGCGACGAGGAGCACGGCTATGACACTGAGAACCGAGCGGACACCGATAACCGAGCGGGTACTGAGAACCGGCCGGACACTGGGAACGGAACGGGGGCGCAAGTCTGCGTGGGGGCGCAACTCTCACTCCATCGGTAGGAAGCTTGGCGGATTCCCCCGAACCCCGAGTAGGTCACTGCTGCTAGATCGCTAATCGATAGGAAGGTTTCCTATCAGTTTTGAAAGCAAGGTAACGAGCCTCCGTGACCTGGGCAAGCCCTTTCCGGAACCTCGCCACCTGCATAGAGCAACCACCCCAGCTTGAACACCGAACCAGCCCGGGCCCGCCCGAATATCGGCACTACCTGCCCGGCGATGGCCCGTTCCATTGGCGATACTCGCCAATTAGGCCATTGGAGGAACTCGGCGGAACACCCGCCCGGTGTGCCAATCGGCGGATGGCGGAAAGGGTGCGGCCCGCGTCCCCGGAGCTGGGACGCGGGCCGCCTGGAGGGTGGTCAGAAACCGGCAGTGATCTTGCTGAACTGCCAGTCGGTCTGGTCGGTGCCGCTGCCGGGACGGTCGCGGTTGACCGCCCAGAACGTCAGCCTGGCCAGGTTCTTCTGCTTGGCCCAGTCGCGGATCTGGGTCCAGATCGCGGTGGTCGTGATCTCGCCCACGTCGGACCGGCCGTTCATGCCGGAGATGCCCATGTGGGTGTAGGCGACCTCGTCGGACCACTTGAAGGCCGACACCAGAGCCGCCTTGAGGCCCTCGGACGACTTGACGGTGTTGCCGTACATGTCCGAGTGGCCGTTGAAGTTGAACGGCATGATCGACCAGACGTCCACGGGGACCTGCAGCTCGGCCGCGCGGTCGATGAGGCGCTTGCCCCACGAGTTCGGGCCGCTGGCGAGGACGGGGAGCGTCAGGATCGTCTGGATGCCGGGGTTCTTCTGCTCGACGATCTTCAGGGCGCCGAGGATCCGGTCCTGGACGGCCGGGTTCTCGAACTCGTCGGTGTTCTCGATGTCGACGTCGATGGACTTGAGGCCGTAGGCGTCGATGACCTTCTGGTAGGCGCCGGCCAGGGCCTCGGGGGTCGAGCAGTTCGGGCCGAGCTTGTTGCCGGACCAGCCGCCGATGGACGGCATGATGTCACCGCCGGCCGCGCGGATCTTGTTGATCGCCTGCTCGTCCACGCCGCCCTTCAGCGGGCGCTGGCTGTCCCAGGCCGGGTTGCAGCCGTTCTGAGCCAGGATGAAGGCCATCGTGAACATCTTGATCCCGGACGCGTTCATCACCGTGACCGGGTCGGGCGGGTTGCCCCAGCCCAGGTAGAGGTAGGGGGCGGCGTGCTTGCCGACGTCCGGCACGGTGCAGCCGCTCGTGGTGCCGGAGACCGCGGATCCCGCGGACTCGCCGACACCGTTGTACGCCTTGACCGTGTAGGTGTGGTTGGAGCACTTCTCCAGTCCGGAGATGGTGGTGCTCGTCGCGTTCACCGTCGCGCGGACGTCGTCGCCCTCGTAGACGCGGTAGCCGGTGACCGTCCCGGACGCGGGGCCCCACGACAGGGTCAGGGAGCTGTCCGTCTTGCCGGTCACCGAGACCTCGCCGGGAGCGGAGGGCGCTCCGGGGGTGGTGTCGCCGCTGCAGGATCCGCCGTTGACGGTGCAGTTCGTGGGAGCACCCGAACCGCTCACCAGGAACCCGAAGGTGACGGACGCGCCGGCGGCGACGGTGGCGTTGTAGTTGCGGTTGGTGAAGGTGGCGTGCTGCCCGGACTTGGTGAGCAGCGCGTCCCAGTAGGAGCCGATGGTCGTGCCGGACGGGAGGTCGAACTCGACCTTCCAGCCGGAGATCGCCGACTCGGTCGCGTTGGTGATCGTGTATCGGGCCTCGTACCCCGAACCCCAGTCCGCGGCCTTGGTGAAGGTCGCCTTCGCCGTCGACGCGGCGTTCGCCGGCGTCGGGACGAGCAGTGCGAGGACAAGGGCACAGAGGGCGGTGAAGAGGAGGCCAGGGCGGAATCTTGTCAATTTCACTCCCGGGAAAGGAGATGCGGACACGCGGGAATCCCCCGAACCCCGAGGTACGTCGGACGGCATGGCGTGATATCGGCGGGGGGCGAGCGGGGCACGGGTTCGACCTCAAATCTGATAGGAAACCTTCCTATTAATCGACTGAACCGTAACCAGCCCGCCGTTTTCCGGCAACCCCGTCCGGCCGGCGTGGTGTCAGCCCAGCCCAGCTAATGGACCGAACCACGCCGGTGTCAGGAGAATGTCGGCACTTTTCGCCAATCCGGGCCCTGGTCCTTGGGCAAGTTCAGGCCGGTTGCGCTGGAGAGACCTCGTGGCGGTGGACGATCACGTCGAACCACTGGGACAGCGAGCCCCCGGTCGTGGTCGAGCCCGCCCCGAAATGCGGAAGGCCGCGGGTGGCGGCGGGCGCGTCCAGCCACCGGCGGACCGGCGCCGGGGTGGGGGAGCGCAGGTCCAGGACGAACTGCGCCGCGCGGACCTCGCCGAACCGCCGCTCGAACCAGTTCGGGGCCGGACGCGCGAGGGCGACCGTCTGCCCCGGGCCGAGGCTCGCCTCGCCATGGCCGAGCGTGAAGCCGATCGACCGGTACCGCTGCCCGTACCGGCGCCGCAGGTGCGAGCCGGCGGTGGGGTAGCGCAGGTCCTGCCCGTTCTGCGCGGTGACGTGGAGTTCCGGGGCGTTGGAGGTGTGCGCGCTCGCGCCCCAGTAGACGATCTTGTCGCCGCCGCTGTGCGTCCGCCACCACGCCAGGTTCTTCGCGGCGTGGGCGTCCCGGTAGGCGTTGGCCTCGTTGAATTCCAGCAGGAAATGCTCGTAGAACGACACGATCTGCCTGGCGTGGTGCAGGGCCACCTCGTGGTCGCGGCCCCCGTCCGGGAGGTCCTTGACCAGCTCGTACACCTGGCGCGCATGCCGGACGTACGAACGCTTGTCCTCGACCTTTTCTTTGAACCAGCTGGTGTATACGGGCATGTCCGACGTCCACGGACGCACGATCTTGTGCTTGCGCAATTCGGGAAGGCGTTCCGGAGCGGTCTTCGCGACATATGCCTTGATGCCGTCGTAGGCCAGCGGACGCGTGAAGTAGTACTCGACGCCGACGAACCGGACCTTTTCCTTCTGGCCGGCGTTGTAAGCGCGCAGCCACCGCAGGACGTCCGCCATTTCGCGCGTCCGCCATTGGAAGCTCATGTCCCGCACGAGCGCGTCCGGATCGCCCTTCCCGGTCAGGACGTACTCGTTGATCGTGAGCCCCATCGTCCAGTCCTCTTCCCAGGCGATGGACCGGAACCCCATCCGCTCCACCAGGAAGCGGAGGGCGCGCAGCTTGAGCGTGGTCTCCTCGGCCGTGCCGTGCACCGACTCGCCGAGGCCGACGACCGCCGCGTCCCCGACCGACCGGCGAAGGGGGGCCAGATCGTCCAGCGGCGCGGACGGGTCGGCGGTCGCGAGCGGGACGGCATGCCGCGCGATCCACCTGTCCACCGGCTGCGATGCCTGGGCGTTCACTGCCGGCGCGCTGCCGAGCAGCACCGCGATCCCGACACCCGGAGAGAGCCACGCGACGGCGCGTGTCCGACGTTTCATGAGAGCCTCCTCTGCTCTATGCCGCCGCCACGATCGCCGCTCCCTCCGCGTCCCGACATCCCCCAGCGGGCTGCTCGCCGCCTACGCCCCCCGGCGTACGGGCGCCCGGAGGCTCACCAGTACATGTCGATCTGTACCCGGAAATTCCAGGTCAAGGAGACCTTCTCGAATTCGACGACGAGCTTGTGCCCCTCGTAGTAGAAGACGCGCTGGCAGCCCTCGCCGAAGCACTTCGCCGCTTCCTGTTCGGTCATGGTGGCCACGCCGCCCCGGCTGAGCCATTCCACGATGTCCTTGGCGGGGTGCGGGTTGCAGGGGATGGCCGGGGAGCACCCCTGCTCCAGCGTGATGTGCACCCGCTTGCTCTCCACGAAACTGTTCGTCATGACGAGCGTGTCGGCGTACCCCATCTGGCGGCGCCAGTCTTCGAGGTAATTGCGCGGCCGGACTTCGGAGACATAGACGGCGGTTCCGATCCCGCCGCCGAGGATGACGACGACCGCCGCCAGCAGGAGCAGGGCCACCATGGGCCCCTTCTTCTTTCGCGGCGCAAACGGCGGCCGCCCGAAGGGCGGCATCGCCCCTGGCGGCCCACCATGCATAGGCCCCTGCATCCCACCCGGCATCGTCCCTGGCGGCCCGCCGGGCATGGGTCCGGGGCCGGGAGGCCCGCCATGGGCCGGGCCGTACGCCGGTCGGTGCGGGGTACCCGGCATCGTGCTGGGCGGCGGTGCGCCGGGGATCTGCGTCGGGGGCGCGCTCGGCGTCGGGCCGTGGGGTTCGGGGGGCGCCGGTCCGGGGCCGGAAGGGCCCGGAGCGCCTGGGGGCGGGGGCGCGTTCACGGCGTACGACGATAGCCGCGATGGATCAGGCGTGTCCTGACAAATGCCGATCGGGAAGGAGAACTCCGGGGTTGAGGATTCCCGCCGGATCGAGGGCCGCCTTGGCGGCGGTGAGCGCGGCGGCGAACGGGCCGGGGCGCTGGCGGTCGTACCAGGGGCGGTGGTCGCGGCCGACCGCGTGGTGGTGGGTGATCGTGCCGCCGTTCGCCGCGATCGCCTCGGACACGGCCGCCTTGATCTCGTCCCACTGGGCGAGCAGGCCGTCCCAGCGGCCGGGCGCGTAGACGCCGAAGTAGGGAGCGGGGCCGTCCGGGTAGACGTGAGTGAAGCGGCAGGTCACCACGCCGCCACCCGCCACTTCGCGGATCGCCGCCAGGGCCGCCTCGGTGACCGCATGGTGGAGCCGGTCGAACCCGTCCCAGGTGCAGGACGTCTCGAACGTCTCCACGATCAGCGCGTGCCGGGCCAGCGCGTCCCGCTGGTAGGGCATTCGCAGGAACGATGAGCGCCACGCGTCGCCGGGACTGCCGCCCGCGGATTCGCCGGCGGCCTCGCCGCCGTGATCGCGGCAGAGTTCCACCGCGCGGTCGAGGGACGCGTCCACCGGATGATCGGCGGACTCGAAGCCGAGCACCAGGACCCCGCCGCCGACGGAGACGCCTGCGTTGACCAGCGCCTCGGCGGCGTCGAGGAGCCTGCAGTTCGCCGGGTTCAGCCCGCTCTGCGCGACGGCCCGGGTCGCCGCGACGGCCGCGGAGTGGTCGGCGAAGCGCACGGACGCCCTGGCCCGCCACCGCGGACGCTCCCGCAGCCGCATCCACGCCTCGGTGATGATGCCGAGCGTCCCTTCGCTGCCGAGGAAGAGCCGGTCCGGGGACGGCCCGGCGCCCGAACCGGGCAGCCGCCGCGACTCGCCGACCCCGCTCGGCGTGACGACGCGCATCGATTCGACGAGGTCGTCGATGTGCGTGTCCAGGGTCGCGTAGTGGCCGCCGGAGCGGGTGGCCAGCCAGCCGCCCAGCGTGGAGAACTCGAACGACTGCGGGAAGTGCCGCAGCGTCAGCCCGTGCGGCCTGAGCCGGTCCTCCAGATGCGGGCCGTACGCCCCGGCCTGGACGCGTGCCGCCCGGCTCACCGGGTCGATCTCCAGGACGTCGCCCATCCGGGTCAGGTCGACGGTGACGGCCGCGCGGCCGTCCTCGAACCGCGGCTCGATCCCGCCGACCACCGAGCTGCCGCCGCCGTAGGGGATCACGGCGATCCCGCCGCGGCCGCACCAGTCGAGCAGGTCGATCAGGTCGCGTTCGCCGCGCGGCCGGGCGATGAGGTCGGGGACGTGGCGCAGGTCGCCGTGCAGGTTGCGGACCACGTCCCGGAACGCCTTGCCGTGCGCGTGCGCGGCGCGGTCGGCGGGATCGGCGGAGCAGAGGCCGGCGAGCGCGGCGGGCGGGGAGATCCGGGACGCGGGCAGGCCGAGCGAGGCGATGCCCGGCGGCTCGTGACCGGTCAGCTCGCCGGGCGCCAGCGCACGCGCCCGGGCGAGCAGCGCGTCCAGTTCGGCGCCGCGGACCGCGTCCTCGACGTTGCCCCAGCCCCACCACGACCGCGCCATCGCCGCTCCTTCCGCGTCGCCCCATCGTCCACGATGGCCGCCGCCCGGACCTGCTTGTTTAGGCGGCCCCCCGCTGCGCAGATTGTCAGAGGGGCAAGCGAGCTGTCACGGGGGGCGCGGTGCTGAGTCATGGGTGCGGGCCTGCTGCCACGGGTGCCGGGCTGTGCCTCGCGATGCTGGCCGCGTGCGGGGGATCTCCTGATCGCGAGCCGTCGCCCCCGACCACGGGCGGTACACGGACGACCAGTGCCAGCGCCACCGGCGGGTCGGCGGTGGACGGGAAGGTCATCGTCATCGACCCCGGTCACAACGGCGGAAACGCCGACCACTCGGAGCAGATCAACAAGAAGGTCTTCGTCGGCAACGGTTACAAGGCGTGCAACACGGTCGGGACCAACACGCGGGACGGTTACAGCGAGCACGCCTTCACCTGGGACGTCGCCAACCGGCTGGCGCACGTCCTCCAAGAGCGGGGTGCGAAAGTGACGCTGACGCGGAAGGACGACACCGGCGTCGGGCCCTGCGTCACAGAGCGGGCGGACATCGGGAACCGGCTGCGCGCCGACGCGTCCGTGTCGATCCACGCCGATGGCGCTGAGGCGTCCGGGCATGGGTTCCATGTCATCGAGCCGGTGGCCGTGGGGAAGAACGCGCCGATCGTCGAGCCGTCCCGGAGACTCGGCACGGCGATCCGGGACGCCTACCGCTCCGGGACCGGCATCCCCTATTCGACCTACCGCGGACGCGACGGCCTGGACCGGCGCAGCGATCTCGGCGGGCTGAACATGTCCACGGTGCCGATCGTGTTCATCGAGTGCGGCAACATGCAGAACCCGGGGGACGCGGCCAAGCTGTCCAGCGCCCCGTTCCGGCAGCGCATGGCCGAGGCCCTGGCCGCCGGGTTCGAGAACTTCCTCCGCTGACCTGGACGCTTTCGCCAGAAAGTATTTCGGAAGAAAGCAAGATCAGGTCAGCCGTGCGGACATCCTCGTGAGGAGGACGCGCAGCAGCGCCAGCTCCTCCTGCCCCACCGCGTCCTGGACGCCGCGCCACTCGGCCTCGATCGCCGCGGTCAGCCGGTCGGACGACTCGCGGCCGTGCTCGGACAGGAACGCCAGCACCCTGCGCCGGTCGGCCTCGTCGACGCGCCGGAACACCAGCCCCGCCGACACCAGCCGGTCGATCACCTTGGTGAGCGTCGGTGCGGGGAGCAGGGCGAACTCGGCTATCTCGGTCATCGTGTGCCCGGCGCCGTCGGCGAGCAGGGAGATCACGCGCCATTCCTCGACGGTGGAGCCGGCCGTCTTCAGCGCGGCGGCGAGCCGTCCGGCGATGCCGCGTTCGACCCGCGCGAGCATCCGGGGGAGGTCCAGCTCGTCCTGCGCCATACGTGTTGTAGTCATCGCGAGATACAAGATTACCGTCTCAACGAAACTATTTTGGGCGAGGATCCACTAACGTCCGGGATATGGACGACCTGGACGTCGCCCTGGTGGTGCCGCGTCAGGGGCCCGCGGGACTCTTCGGGCCCTCTGCCGAGCTGTGCGCCCGGCTCGCCGAGGAAGAGATCAACGAGGAGGCCGGCGTGCTCGGCCGCCGCCTCCGGCTGACGGTCGTGGACGGCGGCGCGCCGCCCGCGCGGGTCGCGGACCAGGTCGGAGCGCTGGTCGGGTCGGGCGCCGTGCAGGCGGTGACCGGCTGGCACGTCTCGACCGTCCGGCAGCGGCTCGTCCCGGAGATCGCCGGACGCGTCCCGTACGTCTACACCGCGCTCTACGAGGGCGGCGAGCGCTCGCCCGGCGTCTTCCTCACCGGCGAGACGCCCGAGCGGCAGCTCCGCCCCGCGCTGCGCTGGCTGTCGTCCGAGCTGGGCATCCGCCGCTGGACGATCGTCGGCGACGACTACGTCTGGCCGCGCGGCACGGCCCGCGCCGTGCGGTCCTACCTCGCCGAGCAGGACGCCGTGCTGTGCGACGAGATCTACGTCCGGCTCGGCACGCAGGACTTCGGCGAGCCGCTGCGCAGGATCGAGGCGAGCGGCTGCGAGGCCGTCCTGATGCTGCTGGTCGGCGACGACGCGGTGGCCTTCAACCGCGCGTTCGGCGCGGCGGGCCTGGAGCAGCTGCGCTTCAGCCCGCTGATGGACGAGAACATGCTGCTCGCGTCCGGCGTGGAGGGCACCCGCGGGCTGTTCGCGGCGGCGGGGTTCTTCGAGACGCTCCCGACCGGCGACGGCCTGGACTTCGGCGCCCGCTACCACCGGCGCTTCGGTCCGCTGGCGCCGCCGCTCAACAGCATGGGCGAGTCCTGCTACGAGGGCGTGCGGCTGCTCGCCGAGCTGTTCCGCCGCAGCGGCGGCGATCCGGACGTCCGCAGGATGACGGCCATGTCGGAGGGCCTCGGCTACGACGGCCCGCGCGGGCCCGTCGAGGTCCGCGACCGGCATCTGCGGCAGAAGGTGTTCCTCGCGGCCGCGGACGGCCTGGAGTTCGACGTCCTGCACCAGCTTCGCCTCGACCCCCTTGACCATTGATTCCGCAGGAAATAGTTTCATCCTGAACTAAGGGGGGCTTATGGCCACGACGTTCGACCTCGGCGACCTCGTCCTGCAGGGCGGGGCGACCCTGCGCGGGGCGCAGCTGACCTATGAGACCTACGGCGACCTGGCCGCCGACAAGAGCAACGCGATCGTCTACCCCACGTGGTACTCCGGCCGCCACCAGGACAACGAGTGGCTCATCGGCGAGGGCATGGCGCTGGACCCGTCCCGTTACTTCATCATCGTGCCGAACATGCTCGGCAACGGGCTGTCCAGCTCGCCCAGCAACACCCCGCCCCCCTACGACCGGGCCCGCTTCCCGAACGTCACCATGTACGACAACGTCGAGGCGCAGCACCGCCTCGTCACCGAGCATTTCGGCATCGAGCGCCTGCCCCTCGTGACGGGCTGGTCGATGGGCGCGGGCCAGACCTACCAGTGGGCCGTCAGCCACCCCGAGATGGTGGAGCGCATCGCGCCGTTCTGCGGCTCGTCCCGTTGCAGCTACCACAACAAGGTGTTCCTCGAAGGCGTGAAGGCCGCGCTGACCGCCGACAGCGCGTTCGAGTACGGCTGGTACACCAGCCCGCCCACCCGCGGCCTCCGCGCCGCCGCCCGCGTCTACGCCGGCTGGGGCTTCTCGCAGGCGTTCTACTGGGACCGCCTCTACGAGCAGCTCGGCTTCAGCTCCCTGGAGGACTTCCTCGTCGGCTTCTGGGAGGGCTTCTTCCTGGACGACCGCGACGCCAACAACCTCCTCACCATGCTGTGGACGTGGCAGAACTCCGACGTCGGCCGGACCCCGGGCTTCAACGGCGACACCAAGGCGGCGCTCGCGTCCATCAAGGCCAAGACGCTGGTCATGCCCGCCGAGAAGGACCTCTACTTCCCGCCCGAGGACGAGGCGTGGGCCGTCCAGCACATCCCCGGCGCCGAACTCCGCGTGATCCCCGGCGTCTGGGGCCACTTCGCGGGCCACGGCACCAACCCGGTCGACACCGCCTTCATCGACGCCGCCTTGAAGGAACTCCTCGCCCGGTAGCCGTGGCCCGGGTCGCTGTGGTTCAGAGGTCGCGGCGCTGGAAGGCGACTCCGGCCAGGCCGAGGACGACGGCGGCCCAGAGGAAGGTCCAGGCGACGTAGGCAACGGTGAGCGGGGCGTCGCTGAGGAACGGGTGGCCGTCGAACCCGCCGGGCAGCCCGCCCGCGAACGCCGGGTGCTGGATCGCGTGCATGGCCCCGCGCCAGAGGCCGTCCGTCGGGAGCAGCACCCGGGAGACGGCCCCGACCCGCTCGACGCCCTCGTTGCCGAGGGCCTGGCCGACGCCGCCGACCACGCCCGCGATCCAGGTCGCGCCGAACAGGCCGACCGCGACGATGCCCGACGCCATCGGCGAGATCACGGTGGACAGCAGCAAGCCCAGGGTCAGCAGAACGGTCGACTGGGCGGCGAGCAGCGCCAGGCCGGTCACCGGCTCGGGCGGCCAGTAGTCCATCGTGACCCAGACGATGACGAACTGGGCGAGCCCGGCCACGGCCACGAACCCGCTGGCGAAGACCACCAGACCCAGCCATTTGCCCAGCAGCACGGCCGAGCGGCGGATCGGGCGCGCCAGGATCGCCAGCGCCGTCCCCGACTCGATCTCGCCCGCCAGCGTGGGACCGGCGAGGAACGCGGTGCCGAGCGCGGCGATCAGGCTCAGGCCGAACATCACCAGGTTGAGCACCGTGGACGCCGCCAGCCTGGCCTCTCCGCTGGTGAGCGTCCCGAACTCCGCGTCGAGCCGGGCGAAGCCCCAGGCGCTGAGGCCGAGCAGGATCACCGTCATCACGGCGAGCGAGCGCAGCACGCGCCGGCGCGCAGCCTCCTGGAGGGTGAGGGCGGCGATGGTGAGCACGATCCGGGCGGTCATCGGCGATCCCCTCCGGGGCCGGTGCGGAGGATGTCCAGCAGCCGCTCCTCCAGGCTGATCCGCCCGGGTTCGACGGCGTGCACCCGCACGCCGAGGGCGACCAGGTCGGCGATCAGGTCCGGCACGGTCGCCGGGTCCTGATCGGCGGAGAGCTCGACGGCGAACTCGTCGCCGGTGCGGGTGAGGCGGCCGGCGGCGGCCAGCCGTGCCTCCGCCGCGTCGCTCACCCCGTCCAGGCGCAGCCGCAGCTCGCGGCCGCCGAGCAGCTCGGCCAGCGTGCCGGACGCGGCCACCCGCCCCTTGTCGAGGATCACGACCCGGTCGCAGACCCGCTCCACCTCCCCGATGAGATGGGAGTTCAGCAGCACCGCGACTCCTCGGGATCGGAGCGACAGCAGCAGGTCGCGGACGTCGGCCCGTCCGATCGGGTCGAGGGCGCTGGTGGGCTCGTCCAGGACGACGAGGTCCGGACGGGCGACCAGCGCGACCGCCAGCCCGAGGCGCTGCTGCATGCCCTTGGAGAAGCCGCCGACCCGGTCGCCCGCGCGGTCGGCGAGGCCCACGGTGGCCAGGCATTCGCGACGTTCTCCGTCCGGCACCGTTACGCCCGCGAGCCGGACGTGCAGCCGCAGCACCTCGGCGGCGGTGAGCCACGGCTGGTACCGGAACAGCTCCGGCAGGTAGCCGACGCGGGCGCGGGCGCGCGGGTCGCGCGCCGGACGTCCGAGCAGCAGCACCTCGCCCGCGTCCGGACGGACCAGCCCGAGCAGGATCTTGATGACGGTCGTCTTCCCGGCGCCGTTCGGCCCGAGCAGGCCGACCACCTCGCCGCGGGCCACGGCGAACGACACATCGTCCACCGCGGTCTGCCGCCGGTACCGTTTGCGCAGGCCCGAGCACCACGCCGCCGGTGCCGGCGGAAGCTCCGCGAGCAGCCGTTCCGCGGCCTCCGTGCGGGGCGTCATCGCAGCCCCCGCGCCACCGACAGCACCTCGCCGGCGCTCAGCGAACCCGCCACCGCGGTGACGATCCCGTCGTCGGCCCAGACCACGCCCGCCATCGCGCCGTCCCGCGCGGTGAGCACCGTCGCCGGGATCCCGCCGACGTCGGCGGTGGACGTCTTCATCTTCTCGACCGACACGAACAGGGGCAGCGTCGTCCCGGTGCCGGAGTAGGCGCGCAGCTGCGCCCTGACGTTCTCCGGCAGGGTGGGCAGGGACAGCAGGTAGTCGCGGGCCGTCGCGAACGGGACGCTCGACGAGTACACGGTGGGCGCGACGGCCCGCGCCACGATGAGCGCAGGAGCAGGACGGCCCTGCGACCAGGCCATGACGACCCCGGGGCCCGCGCCCAGCCGGTACCGGCTGCCGTCCAGGCCGGGCGGTGGCGGCGGCGCCTTCCCCCCGGCCGACGCGACGGTCTGCGCGGTCTTCGCCATCGAGAAGGTGAACAGCGCGCTCGCCTTTCCGCCGACCCGGTACGCGGGTTCGCCCGTCACGCCGCGGGGGAGCCCGCTCACTCGCGGGACGGCGAGCCCCGTGGCCTTCCGCGCGGCCGCGGCGTCGGCGACCTGGCGCACCTCGATCTTCGAGGTCACCGCGAGATCGCCGAAGGCGTCGAGCTCGGGCAGCCGCACCAGGTCGGCGCGCGGGGCGGTGACCGGGGCGACCTTCTCGGCGCGGAAGATCTGGAACCAGTCCGCCGCCGCCGCGACGCCCGCACCGCCCAGGAGGGCGACGACCCCGACGATCGCGACCACCGGGTTGCGCAGCTTCGTCCGCCAGCGGCCCGGGGGGTCCGCGGCGGGCTCCGGTGCCGCTTCGCCGGCGGCGACGGCGGCGACCAGGCGGTTCCATCCCACCTCGACGTCCGGGGTGAACCCGACGTCCAGCGCCGACCCGGCGGCGTCCGCGTCCTCCTGGACGGCCGCCAGCCCGGACAGGCACGCGGCGCAGCCGGCGACGTGATCGCGATCGTGGCCGGCGACGCCGGACGGCTCGTCCAGGATCCGGCGCAGCGTGCCGTCACTCGGATGCCGCATGACGGTTCAACTCCTCCCGCAGAGCGGACTCGGCGCGCCGCACGGTGGTGCCCACGCTGCCAGGGGAAAGATCGAGAGCGGCGGCGACCTCGGCGTAGCTGAGACCGCTGTGCCGCAGGACGAGGGCGACCGCCTGCCTGCGCGGGAGCCGTGCCAGCGCCGCCCGCACGCGGCGGCGCTCGTCGAGGGCGACGACCGCGTCGGCGATGTCCGGGCTGACGGTCCCGCCGTCGCCCGCGGCCTCCTCCCGGGACGCGCGGCGGCGTCCGGTGCGCAGGTGGTTCAGCGCGGTGTGCGCCGCGGCGACCGACAGCCAGCCCCCCGCCTCGCCCGCCGGGACCGAGGTGCGCGCGAACGCCAGGAACACCTCCTGGGCCACGTCCTCGGCCTCGTCCCGGGAGCCGAGCACGCGGGCCGCGACGCCGACGACCCGCGGATACGCCGCGCGGAAGACCTCTTCGAGGTCGGCCCGCACGGCCTCCCGGCCAGGACGACCCGATACCGCCACGCCGCCGTCCTTCCGCTCGGCCCGCCGCCCGGCCACGCCGCCGCCGTCACCGGACAGGGCGGCCGGGAGGGCGGCGGCCGGTGCGCTCCCACCTTGCCCTACAAGGTCCATACCCGTAGAGCACCGCCACGGGCCCGGATGTGACACGGAGATCGCGTTGGCCGTGCGGTGCGCTTTTTCGTGCCGTCCATAAAGGGCCGAATTGCACGGGTGATAAATGCTTTCGCGCGGCGCGGGCCACGTGCATATCCGCTATGGCAAGAAATGTCTGATTATGGTCTGGGCGGTGGCCGGTGACCGGGCGATGAGATGCATGTCCCAAGACGGATCGGCGTCGAGTTCGCGCTCCACCGCCGACCACACCCAGCTCAGGCTCTCCGCCGCGTCCAGGCCGCCGCGCCCGGCGCCGAAGAGGGGCAGCGCGATGGAGCGGAGCGGCGGACGCTCGCGCTGCGCCAGCTGGACGGTGTTGTGCACCGCGCGGGCCACCGCCTCGGGGGACAGCTCGTACTCGTTCCCGTCGCCGACCGGGACGGCCACCGCGGCGTGGTAGATCCGGCGGACGCCCGCCGCGCGGAGCCGTCCGGGCGAGGTCGTCGCGACGGTGCCGGGCGCGACCGGAAGCCCGGGACGGCCGTGGTCGCGCATCCAGTCCGCGAGGCCCCGCTGGACGACGTCGTCCACGATCTCCCCCGTGCCGGTCGTCTCGGCGCAGGCCCGGCGCAGCGCCGCCGACAGCGAGTTCCGGAAGATCTTGGACGCCTCCAGGTACACGTTCTCCGAGGAGACGATCGCGTCCACCCCTTTGATCATCTCGACCGGCATGTAGTCGAGCGTGACCCGTCCGAGGCGGATGACCGCGGGGCTCTGCGGGACGTCGGCCTGGCGCGTCGGGCGGGGCGCCGCGGCGGGCATGCACAGCCGCAGCACCGCCTCCGCCGTCTGGTCCACGATGAGCTGCTCGTGGTGCTTGCGGAAGCGCTCGGTGCTGACCCCGTAGATCGAGGCGGCCTCCCTGCGGCGCTCGCCGACCGTCCAGTCGCGGGCTCCGGCGGCCAGGCCGAAGGTGAACCCGGCCGCCGCGGACAGCTTGCCCCCGCCCAGCTCGACGACCGCCTCCCGCAGCAGCTCCTCCACGGCGGCGGGGCGGTACGGCTCGGCCGGCGGCCGCGCGCCCGGCGCGGGGCCGTCGTGACGGTACAGCGCCACCGCGGTCTCCAGCGCGTCCAGCCGAGTGTCCCGCAGGCGGGTCAGCCCCCGTTCGCGGAGGTTCTTGAGATCGGCCACGAGCTGATCATGAGTGGGCGGTGGCGGCATGGCTCCGGTTTCGGGCGAAAGGTGGTCGATATCCGGGCGGATCCGGGACGGATCAGTGTAAATCCAGTTTGGGAATGGCGGCTCTGGTGTTCAATGTGAAATTCATCCGGGGCGGGCCCGTAACGGGGGCCGTCGTGGCGCGGTAGTCGGGCGAGCGCGACGCAGGGAGTGACTCAGGGTGGAGGTTTCCACGGCCGCCGGCGAGGTCGGTGAGCCGACCGGACAGCCTGAACAGACCGCCGAACCGGCCGAGCTGACGGAGCGGTCCGAGCAGTCGGAGCGGCTCGCCGCGATCGAGGCCGCGGTCGCCGAGTTCAACCGCAGGTCCGCGCACCGCGAGGCGGTCATCGACCGGCTGCACGAGGAGAACCAGCGGCTGCGGGACGGCGTCCACCGCGCGATCCTCGAACCGGTCATCGCCGACCTGCTCCGCCTCTACGACTCGATGCTGCGCGAGGCCGCCCGGCTCGCCGCCGCCGGGGCCGACCCCGCGCAGGGCAGGCTGCTGGAGAGCTTCGCCGACGACACGCTGCTGACGCTGGAGCGCTGCGGCCTGGACGAGTTCACCGCCGACCCCGGCGACCCGTTCGACTCGGGCAGGCACGCGGCGGTGTCGGTCGTCCCCGTGGACGACGAGGCCCTCGACAACACCGTGGCCGAGGTCGTCGCGACGGGGTTCGTGGAACGGGAGACGGGACGCGTCCGCCGCCCCCTCCGGGCCCGCTTCCACCGCTACGACCCGCCCGCCCCTGACACCGAGCCGGACGCCGCCCCTGACACCGAGCCGGATGCCGAACCCGCCCCCGCGGCGTCCGACGAGACCGAGAACCGCGCCGAAACCGAGACCCCCGCCGAGACCCGCGCCGAGGCTCCCGCCCGAGCCGACTGACCGCGGCACGACCCGCGACTCCCGACCCGACGACCTGACGAGGGGACGACCGTCCATGGCTACCTACGGTATCGATCTCGGTACCACCTACTCCTGCATCGCCCACGTCGACGACACGGGACGGCCGGTCATCGCGAAGAACGCGATCGGCCAGGAGACCACGCCCTCGGCGGTCTACTTCGAGACCCCGGACAACGTCGTGGTCGGGCAGGACGCCAAGGGCTCGGCCAAGCTGTTCCCCGACCAGGTCGTCCAGCTGATCAAGCGGCAGATGGGGCAGCAGTTCGAGCTGGAGTTCCACGGCACGTCCCACACGCCCGAGTCGATCTCCGCACTGATCCTCAAGGAGCTGGCGCGCGCCGCCGCCGAGGAGACCGGCGCGGAGGTGCGCGACGTCGTCATCACCGTCCCGGCCTACTTCGGGGTCGCCGAGCGGGAGGCGACCCGCAACGCGGGCGAGATCGCCGGTCTCAACGTGCTGAACCTGATCCCGGAGCCGGTGGCCGCGGCGCTGCACTACGAGACGCTGTCGGCCGAGGGGTCCGCCACGATCCTGGTGTACGACCTCGGCGGCGGGACGTTCGACACCACGGTCATCAGGCTGGAGGGCGACGACGTCCGGGTCGTGTGCACGGACGGCGACCACCGGCTGGGCGGCGCCGACTGGGACGACCGCATCGCCGACCACCTGCTGGAGTCGTTCCTGAGCGAGAACCCCGGCTCGTCCGCCGCCGAGAGCGAGGACTTCCTCCAGGAGCTGGCGATCGCCGCCGAGGACCTGAAGAAGGGCCTCAGCTCGGCGGTGTCGCGCCGCTACAACATGCGCTTCGACGGCGGCACCGCCCGGGTGGAGCTGACCCGCGAGGCGTTCGAGGGCATGACCGAGGATCTGCTGGGCCGCACCTTCGAGATCACCAGGCGCACCATCGACGCGGCCGCCGAGCGGGGCGTCGACAGGTTCGACGACGTGCTGCTGGTCGGCGGCTCGTCCCGGATGCCCGCGGTGGCGGCCGGGCTGCGCGAGCGCTTCGGGTTCGAGCCGAAGCTGCACGACCCGGACCTCGCCGTCGCGAAGGGCGCGGCCAGGTTCGCGCTCATCGAGGCGGTCAAGGTGCGGCTTCCGGGCGAGGGCGACGGGGCGGAGCCGGTGTCCGAGGCCGAGGCGGAGCGGGCCGTCCAGGACGCCGCCGACCAGCTCGGCCTGGAGCCGGAGAAGGTCCGCATGCTGGCCGGACGGCGGGTGAGCACGGTGGTGCCGCGCGCGTTCGGCGTCAAGACGGTGTCGTTCGCCGACGACGGCAGCGAGGTCTTCTCGGTGAGCCACGTCCTCAAGGCCAACACGGTGCTGCCCGCGGCGCCGGAGGCGGAGCGGTTCGCCACCGCCTACGAGGACCAGACCGCGATCGAGGTGGAGATCTGGGAGCAGGCGGGCGCGGTGGAGTCCGCGGAGCCGGCCGACAACGCCAAGATCGGCGAGGGGATCATCACTGACCTGCCGCGGCTGCGGAAGGGGTCGCCGATCGACATCAGCTTCGCCATGGACGAGCTCGGCACGCTGCGCGTCCACGCCCTGGAGCTGCAGACGGGGAAGGACCTGCACATCGAGGTCCGCATCCAGGGGCTGGACGAGTCGCAGGTCGACCTCGCGAAGCGGGCGGTGGCGCGGTATGCGGTCTCGGAATGACCCGGCCCGCCCCGAAGCCTCTAGGACGAACGAGGTATCCCCGTGTTCGACAGGGACGCGTACCGCCGGGACGTGCTCGACGCGGCCCGCGCCCGGGGCAACGCGCCGCCCGCCGACCTGCTCGCCCGCTACGCCCTGCCCGGTGAGGCGCGCGACAGGGACCAGGACGGCCGGCAGGTGGCCGCGCGCCTGGCCGAGGTCGTCGCGTACTGGCGGACGCTCCGGCAGCAGAAGAAGACGTACGCCAAGCTCATCGACGCCCTCCTGATCGAGCACGCCGGCCTCGACCGGGCCGGCCTGCTCACCCGCGACGGCCTGACGGAGGAGACGCGCCGCCGGGTGGACGAGGCCACGGAATGGCTGACCCGGCAGGCCGGCACGCTCGCCGAGACCACCACGGGCATCAACCGCGCCGCCTTCGACGTCCTGCTGAACGGCGCGGGCGGCGCCTGCTCCGACGCCCGGGTCCGCAAGATCCTGGCCGATCGCGGCGTGCGGGTGGTGGAGACCGCCTGGGAACTGCCCGACACGGCGCCGCCCGCGTACCGGACGCTGAGCGCCGGGCTGCGGCAGCTCCGGTTACGGCTGTCGGCCGAGGCCGTGGTCGGCGCGGACGCGGTCGCCCGCGGCTTCCGCCTCCGCGACGGGTTCCGGCTGGTCACCGCCTCCCCGGCGGGCCCCGCCGGGCCGCTGACCGCGCAGATGATCGCCGCCGCCGTCGAGCGGTCCGCCGGACGGGCCAGGGACGAGGGCAAGGCGGCGCTCGACGGCGTCCTGTCGGCGCTGGCCGAGGCGGCGCGCGAACCGGGACGGCTCGACGACCTGCTGCTGTGGGAGGTCATGGAGGTCCTGCGGCCGGGCGCGGAGGCGGGGCTGGCGGCGAAGGTCCTGGCGGGGCAGGCCGCTGATCTCGGTCTCGTGCGCGGGGAGGCCGAGGAGCTGGCGATGGCGATGGCGGCCCGCGGCGGCCGTCCAGGCGGGGTCGCGGGCCAGGTCGAGGAGGCGCTCCGGGACGGGCGGCTGCGCGAGGCCGAGCGGCTGCTCCCCGGCCTGCCCGCCGACGCCCCGCCGGAGCTGCGCGCCGAGGTGGAGGAGGCGGCGCGGCGGGTGGCCGGATGGCTCGCCGAGGCCGCCCGCGAGCGCACGGCCGGGCGCACCGAGGCCGCCGCCGAACTCCTCGACCGGGCCGCCCGCACGGCGGCCGACGATGACGGGATCGCGGAGCGGCTGCGCGCGCTGCCTCCGCCTCCGCCGGGTGACGTGCGTGTCGGGGCCGAGCGGGGCCGGGTGACGATCGCCTGGACGCCGGGCCCGGCGCGGGTCGGGCCGGTGCGGTACCGGGTGGTGCGGTCCGCGGGCGCGCCCGCGAGCGGGGCGGCGGCCGGGACGCCGGTCGGCGAGACCGACGCCAACGAGCTGCACGACCCCGATCCTCCGGCCGCGCAGGAGCTGCACTACTCGGTGTTCGCGGGACGGGCGGAAGGCATCTGGTCGGCGCCCGCGGCGGGCCGTCCGGTGACGCTGCTGCCCGAGGTCGAGGAACCGTCGGTCGTGGCAAGTCCAGGCGAGGTGGCCGTGTCTTGGCGGCTCCCCAAGGGGGCGACCGGCGCGGTGGCGACACGGCTGGGGGACGGCGGAGCCGACCGCCGCCTCGCCCGGGTCGACCGGAGCGGGTTCGTGGACGCCGACGTCCGGCCGGGCCGCACCTACCGCTACCGGGTGCAGGCGTCGTACGAGCGTTCCGACGGGACCCGCGTGCTGTCCAAGGGCGTCGTCGTGACCGGGCTGCCGGAGAGCCCGCCGTCCGCCGTCTCCGACCTGTCGGTCGAGCTGCCCGCCGCTGGGCGGCAGGCCGCCACGATCAGCTGGACGGCCCCGTCCGGCGGCCGGGTGATGATCCGCACGTCGGACGCGCCGCCGCCCTGGCCGCCCGGCACGCTGCTCGCCGCCGACGACGTCGAGCGGTACGGCCGCGAGGTGCGGGGCGCGGCAGTCCCGGCCTCCGGCGGGCGGATGACGCTCCGCACCCCCGTCGACGGCGTCACCAGCGCGCATTTCGTCGCCGTCACCGTGGGCGCGGGCCAGGCGCTGGTCGGCCCCTCGGCCGTGCTCGTCACGGTCGAGCCGGTGCGGGAGCTGGACGTCCGCCGGGTGGGCGACACCGCGGTCCTGAGCTGGATCTGGCCGGACGGCGCCCGGTACGCGGAGGTCGTCTGGGCGCCCGCCGACCTGGCCGGGAGCGCGCTCGGCGACCCTGACGCCTGGACGGCCGCGTCCGTCTCCGAATGCCGTCGCCGCGCGTACGAGGACGACGGCTGCCGCCTCGACGTCGGCCCCGGCGCCGCGCTCGTGGCCGTCCGGACGCTGGCGCGCGACGAGAACAAGGGCGGCGCGGTGCGGTCGCGTCCGGTGCTGGGCAGCGTCCCGGCGCGGGAGGCGGAGGTCCGCTACCGGTTCCGGGCGGCGCGGCGGCGGCGCCGGGGCGCGGCCGTCCTGGAGCTGACCGCCGACCAGCGCACCCGGCTGCCGCCGCTAGTCGTCGTGCACCGCGCGGGCGACGTCCTCCCGCTTCGCCCGGAGCAGGGCGACGTGATCCACGAGATCCCCGCCCGCGACCTGGATCCCGAGACCCCGCTGACGCTCCGGTTCGAGATCCCCGGCGGCGCGCGCCGATTCCGGCTGGCCTGCTTTCCCGCACCCGGCGCCGCGTCCGGCGGCACGGGCGCGGTGACCCTCCGACGCGACCCCCGAAGTTGGTGACCGCCGTTGCCGTCGATCCTGCCGTCCCTGCAGTCCTTGGTCTGCCCGTACTGCTACCAGTCGTTCACGCCGCGGAAGATGATGTGGCGCTGCACCGGGCTGCTCGGACCGGAGGGCGCCAAGTGCCCGCCCGAGCGGGACCGGGCGCTGTCGCGCCGCTTCGGCATGAACGAGGCGCTCCCGCCGGTGTTCACCGGGGGACGGCTCTCGTCCCTCAACGGCTGGCAGTCGGCGGCCCGCTGCCCGCGCTGCAAGGACGCGTCCACGCAGCGGATCTGCCCGCACTGCCACAGCCTCCTGCCCGTCCACTTCGACAAGATCGACAGCCGGCTGATCGCGCTGATCGGGGCGAAGGGCGCCGGCAAGACGGTCTACATGACGGTCCTGCTGCACGAGCTGATGCACTCGGTCGGGCGTCGCTTCGACGCCGCGGTCGTCGGCTCGGACGACCACACCCGCAGCGAGTTCGCCAAGCGGTACGAGGAGACGCTCTACCGGCAGAAGGTGCTGCCCGGCACGACGCGGCCGGGCCAGGCGGAGCTGCGCCGCCCGCTGGTCTTCAAGGTCACCCTGGACGGGCGGGGCCTGCTCCGCTCCCGCGACCGGCACACGATCACCTCGTTCTTCGACACCGCGGGCGAGGACCTGATCTCCAAGGAGAGCGTCGACCTCAACGTCCGGTACCTGCGCGGCGCGGACGGCATCATCCTGCTCCTCGATCCGCTGCAGATGCGCGGGGCGCGGGAGAGCGCGAAGCCAGGCACCCGGCTGCCGCAGGCCGACGCCAAGACCGACAACCCCGTCAACGTGCTGACCCGCGTGACCGACGTCCTGTACGAGGCGCACGGGCGTGGCCCCAACCGGCGGATCGACGTCCCCGTCGCGGTCGCGTTCTCCAAGATCGACACGCTGTGGCACGGGTTCGCCGAGGGGAGCCCGCTGCTGGGCGAGGCGCCCGCCGACCGGCCCGTGTTCGACCAGTCCGACAGCCTGGCCGTGCACGACTACGTCCGGGCGCTGCTGCACGAGTGGGACGGCACGCAGATCGACCAGATCATGCGCAAGAACTTCGCGGACTACCGCTACTTCGGCCTGTCGTCGCTGGGCGGCAACCCCACGTCCGACAACCGGGTCGACCCGCGCGGCATCCACCCGCACCGGGTCGCCGACCCGTTCCTGTGGCTGCTCAGCAGGTTCGACGCCCTCCCGTCCACGAAGGGGTGACATGGACTTCCACCAGCTGTACTACACGTCCTGCCGGACGGGCCTGTCCGGCTATGCCGGGTACCAGTTCAACGCGGTGACGCCGGGCGTGTCCCCGGAGGTCATGCACGAGGTGGAGGCGGTCAGCTCCTACGAGCCGCCCGGCACGCTGGGGCATTCGCCGACGCCCGAGCAGATCGCGGGCTGCCCGGTCAACCTGTGCTTCGTGCCGGGCCCGGAGCCGATCGTCGCGAACGTCGCGTTCACCGGCACCGACTACTCCGGCCGGTTCGGCAACTACTTCGCGCACGCGCTCGTCCCGGCGAGCGGGGGGACGTGGCGCGGGCCGCTGCCCATCGAGCTGTGGAAGGCGCCGCTGTGGACGCGGGAGGCGGTCGCGGACACCGACCTGCCGCGCCTGCCCGGCCCGCTGCCCACGGGCCCGCTGCGCCGCGACGCCGTCGACCGCTTCCTGGACGGCACCCCGCGCCGCCGCCTGCTGCCCGCGCTGCTGGCCGCCGTGGAGCGCGCCGCGCTGGACGAGGAGCGCTCGGTGGTGATCCTCGCCGCCGACGATGACGAGGTCGCGTGCTGGATCGCGGCGGTCTCGTTCCTGCTGCCCCCGCCGCTGGTCGCGAAGGTGTCGTTCGCCACCTACCAGTTCCGGCCCTCGTACAGCAGGCACCACGTGATCGGGACCGTGCCGGGGGCGGAGATCGTCCCGGACGAGCGGGCGTTCGCGGGCTTCTTCCTGTTCGACTTCACCACGGGCCAGGCGTCCGAGGTGGCGGCCGGGCCGCTGCCGGAGCTGCTGGCCGGGACCGGGACGGTCGCCGCCGAGCCGCTCTGGCGCCGCGCCCGCGCCCTGGCCGCGGGCGGCGAGCTGCGGCTCGCGGACTGGCACCCGATCATCGCGGCGGCCGCGCTGCTGGACGGCGGGCCCGGCATCGGCCCGGACGATCTCGACGCCGCCTGCGCCTGGCTGGGGAGCAACGCGCGGCGGCTCGACCGGGACACGGTCGGCCGCGTCGGCGCCGCCGCGCTCGGCCACGACGCCGCGTCCCCGGACCACATGACCGGGCTGGCAGACGCCGCCGCGGCGACCGGGCTCGACGAGCTGCTCGCCCTGGCGGAGGGACGCCTCGTCACGGGCCATCTCGCGCAGGCGTCCGATCGGCGCGCCCCGGCCCCGCACGCCGTGCGGCTGCGGTCGGCGCGTGCGCGCGAGCAGGCCCGGCGCGGCTACGCGCAGCGGCTGGCCGGCGCGGACGCCGCGACCCTGGTGCGGCTGCTCGCCCTCGCGGACGCGCACGGCGTGCAGCCCGACCCGCACACGCTCCGCACCTGCGGATCCGAGGTGGTCGGCCCGCGGCTGCTGCGCCTCTCCGACCAGGACGACCTGCACGCCGCCGTCCGGCGGTGGCCGGATCTTCGCGCGGGGACGCTGTTCCACCTCGACCAGGTCGCGTCCGCCGACCGGGCGCGGGTGCACGCGGTGTTCGACGCCGGGCTCGACAAGGCCGTCCCCGAGGCGGAGCTGGCCGCGCTGCCCGCACTGCACGAGGCGGCGCTGGTCGCCCGCGGGCGCAGGGACGGGGAACCGCCCGTGGACACGGCACTGGCGGTGCTGTCCGCCCGCGGCCCGGACGGACGGCTGGACGAGGCGCTGCTCACCGCGCTCTGGCCGGGCGGATGGACCCCGGACGACGCGCTGGCCCTGCTGCCGGGCTTGCCGGACGGAGCCGCCGCCGACCCGGTGCTCGTCCCATGGGTGGAGCCGCTGCTGGCCGCGGCGCAGTCCATGGGCGACCCCGTCCGGCAGAAGTCCTACGGCGCGCTGTGCAGGCTGGTCGACGGCCTGCCGCTGGCCGGGCTGCTGCCGCCCGCGCTGCGTGACCGTGTCGCGGCGGTGGCCTGGATCCACCTGGCGGAGAAGCCGCTCCTCGCGACCGAGTCCAAGCAGAACGCGAAGGAGCGGTACCAGGCGGGACGGGCCCTGGTGGAGGCGTACAACCTTCCCGCCGGGGCGCCCGCCGCGTCCCCCGCCGAGGACTACCTGCTCCTGCGGCTGGGCGTGCTGCTGCCGAACCTGCGGCACGACGCGCTCGCCCGCGTCCTCGCCGCCGCGCACGACAAGGTCGTCGACACCTACCTGGAGCGGCTGCGCCGGGCGCTCGGCGGGGAGCGCGCGGCCGCCGTCCCCGCCGCCGGCGCCGCGTTCGCCACGGCGTGGACCGCGGAGAAGGAGCTGGGGGCCCTGCCGGTCGCCCGCTCCATCCACGAGGCGCTGCTGCGCGCCCTCCCGGAATGGCGCAAGCGCGACCTCGGCGCGGTGGAACGCGAGGTCCGCCGCCGGACGGGCCGCATGACCGCGGCCCAGGACTTCCAGCGCTGGCGGGAGAAGCACACCCGGCGCCGCCGCTGGCTGCCCGGACGACTGTCACAGTGAGGGGCCCCGACCATGTCGACCTATGGCGGAGGATCGGCCTACGGCGGTGGGTCCACCTACGGGGGCGGGCCGACCGGCGGTTACCCGCCGCCGCCCTACACGTCCGGTTCCGGGGCGGGTCTCCCGACGGGCTGCGGATGCCTGATCCTCGTCGCGGCGATGTGCCTGGGCTGGTTCATCATCGTCCCGGCCGTGACGGTGGTCGTGTCGTTCTTCGCGGTGCTCTGCATGTACCGCTACCTCGTGACGCTGGCCTCGGTCATGGGCCTGGGCAAGACGCCCGCCCCGGCGCCCATCCCCGCGCCGCCGGACAAACCGGCCGGACGTGACGAGCCGGCGTTCACCCACTACCTGTTCGGGCCCGCGCTGATCGACCTGCGGCACACCGTCCGGGTCGCGCTCCCCGCTCCCATCGGGGTGGCGAGGGAGTACGAGGCCAGGATCCGGACCGCCTTCCAGTACCGGGACCCGGAATGGCTGCTGCTGCCGATCGGGATCGCCCTGCGGGTCTGCATGGCCGTCGGCGTCATCATGGGCTTCGTCGCGGTCGGGCTGCTGTGGCTGCTGCAGCTCGGGGTGGTGGCGGCGCTGGTGCTCGCATTGCTCGCGTCCGCCCAGGTGCTGCGCGTCACCGACACCGGGATGCGGCGGATCAAGGGCATCCGGACCAGCTGCCCGTCATGCCATCTGCGCGTGAACTACCCGTCCTATGAGTGCTCCGGCCAGGGATGCGGCCGCCGTCACCGCGACGTGCGTCCAGGACGGTACGGGGTGCTGAAGCGCCGGTGCGCCTGCGGGACGCTGCTGCCGACCCTCCTGCTCACCGGCACCGGCGACGGCCGCATGCAGGCGTACTGCCCGCACTGCAAGGAGCCGATGTCCAAGGGGTCGGGGGCCGTGCCCGAGATCGTGATCCCGGTGCTCGGCGCCACCGCGACCGGCAAGACCAGGCTGATGACGGCCCTGGTCATGGGCCTTCTCGACGGCACGGGCGGGCACGGGGCGGAGGCGGAGTTCGCCGACGAGCAGTCGGAGTCCGCCTACCGGGACCTCGCGAACAAGCTCCGCGCGGGCGTCCACACCTGGAAGACCGTCAAGGCCAAGGACGCGCCGCTGCGCGCGTACTCGCTGCACATCCGCCCGCCCACCGGAGGGGCCCGGCTCTTCCATGTCTTCGACGCGCCAGGCGAGCTGGTCGCCAAGTCGGAGTCGATGCGGGAGCTGCGCTACATCAAGTCCGCGCGGACGTTCCTGTTCACGCTCGACCTGCTGTCGGTGGACGCGGTCTGGGAGTCGCTGGAGGCCGGCGCGCGCGCCAAGAACCGGGGGCTGCGCTCGGACGTCGCGCCCGACTTCGTCTTCGCCCAGGTCGTGCAGAACATCGAGGGGCACGGCGTCCAGATGGGACGGGCCCGCCTCGCGGTCGCGCTCACCAAGGACGACCTCGTGCGCGAGTGCGCGGCGCTAGCGGGCGTCGGCGAGGAGAGCGACGACATCGGCCGCTGGCTGGAGGACGACGCCGGGCTCGACGGCATGGTCCGCGCGATGCGCCGGTCGTTCGCCGAGGTCAGGTTCTTCCGGACGTCGTCCTGGCTGGACGGCGACGAGATCGACGACGGCGTCCTCGACCTGACCGGCTGGCTCCTGGTCAGCGAGGGGCTGCGGGTGCACCACTCGACCTGAGCCGCCGACCCGACGAACCCCGCCGAAGGGAGAGATCATGCCGCCGGACCCGTACCGCCCGTGGCGGCTCGCCGTCTTCGTGGTGGTGCTCTGCGTCACCGCGGTCTACGTCGTGTTCGTCGTCCTGTCGTTCCTGGTGTCCCTGGCGACGGTGTGAGGAGCGACGATGACGCGACCCCGGACCGGTCCCCTGCGGAAGGTGCAGGACGTGCCGCTGGCGCGGACGTCCCTCGTCACCTTCCAGTTGCACGGCCCGGACGAGACGGATGAGGCGGACGGCGCCTCGCTGCTCGCGGTGTACCAGGACGCGTCCGGCGGCGGGCTCGCGCTGGTCGCCGACGATCGCGGGCTCATGATCGACCTGGCCGCGGCGCCGGACGGGACCGTCCGGATCGTCGTCGCGGTCGAGGCCGCGTCCGGCGCGGTGGCGCGGATCCGCGGGGTGCGCTGCACCGTGCGCGACGATCACGGCGCGGACCTGGCCGTCCTGTCCGGGGCGGCGGCGGGGGAGTCGAGCCCCGACCCGGTGCACCTGCTCGGCGAGTGCTACCGGCGGCGCGGCGAGTGGCGGTTCCGCGAGATCGGCTACGGCCTCGCCGACGACGCGGCGATCACGCGTGAGCTGGGCCCCGACGCCGCCGACCACCATCGGCGCCGTGCCGCCGCCTTGGCCCGTCCGGCGGAACCGGACCGTCCTCCAGCCCCCACCCGCCGCCATTCAACGGACGAGCTCCGCTCGACGGACCGTCCGGCGCCGAGCGCCCCGGCTCCCGAGGCGCGTCCGGTCGGGGCGCTGCCGCCGCCGAACCTGGAGGCCGCCCGCATCGCCGGCGAGCGCACGGCACGCGGCCCGGTGAGCCTTGAGGTCGCGGTCGACCTGTCCGGCTCCATGTCGCCCTACACGGCACTGCGCAAAGCGGCCCTGCACGCGCTGGCGGGGTTCGCGCGCCGCGAGATGGCCGCCGGGGACCTGCTCACCTCGGTGGCGTTCGCCAATCGGGCGGCGATCCTGGTCTCCCCGGTGGACGTCCGCAAGCTGCGGCGGGTGACCGACCGGCCGAGCCGGGACGTGGGCGGGGGGACGCAGCTGTCGCCCGCCATCCGGATGCTCATGGAGCTGCGTCCGCGAGGTCCGGTGAAGTACGGGGCACGCGCGCTCATGGTGATCACGGACGTCGGGCTGGGGGACGACCCGCGCACGCTGGACGCCCTGCTCCGTAAGGCCGCGTACGACTCCGTCCACCTGGTGGTGCCCGCGCCCGAGGGCCCGGTGTTCCTGCACGACCGCGACCCGCTGCGCCACGCCGTCGTGCACCACTTCGCGGACGCCGACCAGCTCGGCCTGATCTACGGCGCGGTCTTCGCGGCCATGACCGGCCAGCGGCTGGAGCACCGATGACCACAGACGAGACCCAGCCCGCGGACAAGACCGAGCCCGCCGAACTCGACGACCAGATCGCCCGGCTGCGCGCGGCCCTGGACGCGCCGTTCCGCCCGGACGTGAAGCCCGCGTGGATCCGGCTGGCGCTGGCCGAATTCCTGGTCCAGCGGGGCGAGCGGGCGCAGAGCATCGAGGATCTCGATGCCGCGATCGAGTACACGCGCCATGCGGTGGCGGATCTCGGCGCGGCGATCGGCGCGTCCGACCTCTCCGCGACGTACGAGAACCTCGGCGTGGCGCACCTGCTGCGCGGGCAGTACGCACTCGACAGCGCGGACGAGCACCTCGCCGAGGCGGCCGCCGCGTTCCGCCGCTCGATCGATCTGAGACCCGGACCGAACCCGGATCTCGGCTGGGTGAACGCCAGATACGGCGTCGTGCTCGCCACGATCGCGCAGCGCGCCGTCGGCGGTCTCGACCTCTTCGGGGACGAGACCCCAGGCGACTGGAGCTCGCTCGCCGGGCAGGTCACCACCGCGCTGGAGACCCTGGACGCGGGTTGGCGGGACATGGCGGGCGACGATCCGTACCGTCCCGTCGTCCGGTACTGGCGGGCGGTGACGCGGGCGTGCCGCTTCACCTACTTCGGGGGCGACACCGCCGACCGCGACGAGGCGCGGGCCGACCTCGATGCGATCCTCGGCCTGCCCGAGTGCGACGACGCGATCGCCGACATCTGCCACCTCTACCTCGCCTTCCTGCACCTCTTCGGCTCGGCGCCCGCCGGGCTGCGGGACCGGAGACCGACGCTGCGCAACTTCGCGCGCCTGCTCGCCGGCGGGAACCTCGCCGACGCGGAGACCGCGCGGGCCGCGCGCGACCACCTGGACCGCGTCACCGGGACGGCTCCGGAGTCCGCCGCGATGGCCTCGGGCCTGCGGGCGGTGACGGTGCTGGCGGTCGACGGCGGGGACATCACCGCGGAGGGCCTCACCGAGGTCCTCGCCGGCCTGGGAGCCGCCGAACCCGACCCTGAAGACGACGAGCTGGGCCCCCTGCGCGACCTCATGGAGACCGTCCGCACGGTGCGGCGGGACGGGATCGAGGACGTCAACGCGCTCGCCGACGCCATCACCCGCATCGGCGGAGAGTTCGGCGAGGGGCACCCGTTCCAGCAGGTCTTGCAGGGCGTGCTCGGGCAGCTCCTCGACCTGCATTCCGACGGGCACTCAGGCGGCGCCCGGTCCGCGACGCCCGAGGAGCGCGAGGCGGCGCTGGAGCTGCTGGAGAACGTCCTGACGGAGCTGCCGGACGACCATCCCGACCGGGCCGCGACCCTGGGCCGGCTGGGCACGATCCTGACCCGGGGCATCGAGCACAGGCACTCCCCGGAACGGCTGGAGAGGGTGCGCGGCATCCTGCTGGAGGCGGTCGGACGTCCCGCCGCAGACACCGACAACGAGGCCCTCAACAACTTCCTGCTCGTCGTCGTCGACAGGCTCCGCAGCATGATCGGCCACGGGCTCCAGCCGCTGAGCGATGCGGTCGAGAGGCTCCAGCGGGTCGCCCGGCTGCTCCCGCGCGAGCATCCGCTCCAGCAGATGATCCCGGGGTTCCTGGCGTCCGTCCTGATGCACCGGCACCTCCAGGCGGGCGGCCTGGAGCACCTGGACGCCGCGGACCACTACGCCCGCCTGACCTCCGAGACGTTCGCGCCCGGCGAGCCGGGGCCCGGCGGCGAGCCGGGACCCGACGACCGGGCGCGCGAGGACATGCACGCCCTCATGGAGTGGTTCCGGGCCGCCTCCCCGATGGCCAGGGCCACCGGCCCGCCGGACGCCGAGCTCCTGGACCGGACGGCCCGCGCGCACCGGACCCTCGCCGAACGGCTGCCCGAGGGCCACCCGTCCCGGACCCTGATCGAGAGCAGCACGCGGACGCTCGAATTCGTCCAGCGGCAACTCGAGACGGCCACGGCGGGACCGCACGCCCGCCAGGCGCAGGAGGAGGTCCCGGACGACGTCCAGGAGTACGAGGTCGAGACCGCCCGGGCGCTCGGCGCGGACCATCCGCTGTTCCCCACCGAGCTGGGCGTCCTCGGGTTCCGCAAGGTGCACGGCGGCTACCTGACCCGGAACCTCGACCGGCTCGACGAGGGCCTGGCGCTGATGGCCGAGGCGTACGGGGCCGCCGACCCGGTGTGGCCGCTCCGGTCGTGGCTGCTCGGCGTGTTCGGGTGGGCGTTCCTGCTGCGCTACGAGATCGCCCTCGACCGCGTGGACCTGAACAACGCCATCGACCGGCTGGAGGCGGCCGTCCGGGCGGGCGAGACGGGTGCGCTCGGCAGCGTGACCGCGCTGAGCCTCGCCGTCCTGTCCACCGCCTACCACCTGCGCGGCGACGCGGCCCTGGACGACCGGCGCCGCGCCGGCGAGACCGGTCTCGCCGCGCTCCGGGCGAGGGCGTGGAGCGTGATGCTGCAGAGCAGCACCGAACGCGCCTTCACCGCCGCGCTCGCCGCCGCCGGAGAGGGCGCCGCCGTGGCCTACCAGTGCACCGCGGACGGGTACACCGGCTCGGCCGTCGAGGCGCTGGAATGGGGACGCGCGATGGTCCTGCACACGGCGACCACCGACGCGAACCTCCCCGCGCTCCTGCGCGACGGCGGGCACGACGATCTCGCCGCCGAGTGGGAGGAGGCGACCGGGGAGAACGGCCCGGCGCCGTGGGACCTCCCGGGCGGGCCGGACGGCATGCCCGGTCTCCAGCCGGGGCTCGCGGAGCTGCGCGTGCCCAGCGACCTGCGCGAACGCGTGATGGAGGCGATCGAGGGCAGCGACATCGAGCGGCGGCTGTTCAGCCCGGCCGTCCCCGCGGAGATCGGCGGGGCGCTGCGGGAGTCGGGCGCGGCGGCGCTGGCCTACCTCGTCCCCCGCGAGGACGGCCGCGGCGGTCTCGCCCTCGTGGTGGACGACGCCGGAGAGGTGCGCCCGGTCCGGCTGCCCCGGCTGATGACCGGGCCGCGCAGCCGCGTGGACGCGTTCGTCCGGGCGCAGCACGACCGGGAGCGGGCCGGGCCGGGGACGGACGAGGCCGAGCGCGTCCACCGGCGCTGGCGGCACGCGCTCGGCGACCTGTGCGACTGGGCGTGGACGGCGGTGATGGAACCCGTCCTGGACGCCGCGGCAGGCGGCCCCGGGAACGGGAACCGGGCGCGGGTGGTGCTGGTCCCCGTCGGGGAGCTCGGCGCCGTCCCCTGGCACGCCGCCCGCCGGACGGTCGGCGACGGCGTCCGCCGCTACGCCTGCCAGGACGCGGTCGTCTCCTACGCGGCGTCCGCGCGCCAGTTCATCGAGGCCCGGCGGCACGGGCACCGGCCGTGGCCGAGCGCGGCGGCGCTGGTCCGGGTCGGCGGGAGCAGCCCGCCGCTGTACTGGGCCCTGAAGGAGATCGAGCAGATCCACCGGAGGCACTACCCGGACGGGGAGCTGCTGGGCGGCCGCCGCCGTCCGGGTGAGGCCCGCGCGCCGGGCGCCACTGCCGCCAACGTGCGGGAGCTGCTGCCCGGCCCGGAGTCGGGCGGCGCGTCGCTGCTGCACCTCGGCTGCCACGCCCATCCGGCGCCGCGCCCGGTGGACTCGCATCTGATGCTGGCGGGCGGCGGGGCCCTCGGCATGACCGACATCCTGCGGCGCGCGCGGGTGCGGCCGCCCGGCGTGCCCGGCGGGCTGGTCGTGCTGGCCGCCTGCGGCAGCGACCTGACGAGCCGCGACCACGACGAGGCGCTGACGCTGTCGACGGCGTTCCTCGCCGCCGGGGCGGTGGGCGTGGTCGGCGCCCGCTGGCCCGTGGACGACCTCCCGACCGCCCTGTTCATGACCCTGTTCCACCACTACCTGAACGCCGGCTACGACGACCCGGCCGTCGCGCTCCGCGCGGCCCAGCTGTGGATGCTGAACCCGCGGCGGCGCGTCCCGGCGGACCTGTCCGCCGAGCTGGCCGACCTGCTGGACGCGGCGCCGCTGGACGAGCCGGAGTCCTGGGCGGCGTTCACCTACCAAGGCCGATGAGGGGGCCCGCATGACCGCGTTCGGCATCGACCTCGGGACGACCAACTCCTGTCTCGCCTACATCGACGAGTCGGGGAGGCCGGCGGTCGTCCGGAACTCCATCGGCGAGAACACCACGCCGTCCGTCGTCTACTTCGAGCGGCGCGACTCGGTCGTGATCGGCAGCGCCGCCGCCAACGCCGCGCTGCTCGCCCCGGAGCTGGCCGTCCGGCACGTCAAGCGCCGGATGGGCCGCAAGGACGTCGACTTCCACTTCCACGGCACCCGGTACACGCCGGAGACGATCTCCGCGCTGATCCTCAAGGAGCTGGCCGCCGCGGCGGAGCGCCGGCTCGGCCGCCCCGTCCGGGACGTGGTGATCACAGTGCCCGCGTACTTCGGGGTCGCGGAGCGGGAGGCGACCCGCCGGGCGGGCGAGATCGCCGGGCTGGACGTCCTGGACGTCCTCGCCGAGCCGGTCGCCGCGGCGCTCTCGCACCAGCACGGGCACCCCGCCGGAAGCCCGCGCCACCTGCTCGTCTACGACCTCGGCGGCGGCACGTTCGACACGACGGTGATCCGCGTGGACGGCGACGACGTCAACGTGGTCTGCACGGGCGGCGACCGTGACCTCGGCGGCGCCGACTGGGACGCCAGGATCCGGGCGTTCCTGCTGGAGGAGTTCACCGCGCGGCACCCACGGCTCGACCCCACCGCCGACGAGCAGTTCATGCAGGAGCTGTGGATCATGGCGGAGCAGCTCAAGAAGGAGCTGAGCAGCGCCCGGTCCCGGCGCCGGAACCTGCGCTTCGCGGGCGCGACCGTGCAGGTGGAGCTGACCAGGGAGCGGCTGGAGGAGCTGACCGCCGACCTGCTGCAGCGCACCCTGAAGATCACCGAGGACACGATCGACCGCGCGCGGCGGCAGGGCGTGGCCGGCTTCGACGAGGTGGTCCTGGTCGGCGGCATGACGCGGATGCCGGCGGTCGCGTCCCGGCTGGAGGGCCTGCTGGCCAAGGACGGCCCCGCGGACGGCATGCCCAGACGCCACGAACCCGACCTCGCCGTCGCCCAGGGCGCCGCGCTGTTCGCCCTGATCAAGCAGGTCCAGCAGGAAGACGACGGCCCGGACGGCCGCGACGGCCCGGACGGCCGGGACGAGCGGGTCGCCGACCGGCTCGGCATCAGCGCCGAGCAGGCGGAGTCGATGCGGTCCCGGAACGTGACCACGGTCGTGCCGCGCGGCTTCGGGGTGAAGGTCATCGACGAGCACGACCCGCTCGCGGCCACCGACCCGATGCGGGCCCGGTTCTTCGTCGTCCACCTGCTGCCCGCCGACACCCCGCTGCCCGCCGACTCCGGCCCGGTCGTGTTCGGGACGGTCCTCGACAACCAGCCGATGCTGGAGGTGGAGGTGTGGGAGCAGACGCGGCCGGACGGCACGGAGGAGCTCGCCGACAACACGATGATCGGGCGCGGCATGCTGCGCGGCCTCCCGCCCAGGCTGCCGCGCAAGACGCCGATCGAGATCACCTTCCACATGAGCGAGACGGGACGGCTCTCGGTGCACGCCGTGGAGCCGCGGTCGGGCCGTGAGGTCCGCTTCGACCTGCAGATCGGCGGCATGGACAAGGCCGCCGTGGCCGACGCCAAAGCCGCCGTGGCCCGCCACGACACCACCTCGTGACCGCCTGAAGGCCCGAAGGAGAACGATGGGACTACGCCACGCGCTGACGGCGCTGGCCGAGCAGTGGGACGACGTCCGCGAACGGCTGTCGCCCGGCGAGTTCGACGAGGTGCAGGCGCTCGTCGACGCGTTCACCCGGGAGGGCGACCGGGTGGCGTCGGAGGAGCTCGCCGAGGACATCGCCGACCTGCTCCGCGCCCGCCTGCCCCGCGACCACCCGTTCCTCGTGGCGCTGCGCGCGCGGGAGGAGCGGTTCGCGCCCGACGCCGCCCGCCGGGCCGTGGAGCTGTCCGCCTGGTTCAGCCTGACCGGCCCGCTGCAGGTCCGCCTCGGCCGCGCTCCGGGGCCGACGTCCGCGGAGGTCGAGCGTGAGGCCGAGTCGTGGCTGCTGGACGCGCCCGCACTGGACGCCGACCAGCTGCGCGCCCGCGGCGTGGATCCCGGCGACCCCGGCCTGATCCGCCTCGACCGCGCCGACGGCGACGGCCGCTGGCCCGCCTTCCAGTTCGCGGCCGGCGGCGGCCCGCTGCGGATCGTCCTGGAGATCAACCGGATCCTGGCGGCGGCCGACGACCCGTACGGCGCGGCCGACTGGTGGCTGGGCGGCAACGGCAGGCTCGGCGACGCCCCCGCCCGGCTCATCGGGAGCCTGCCCGACGACGAGCTGATCGCCGCCGCCCGCGCCGAGACCGGGGGAGCGTGAGATGCCGAACGCCGAACCCCCGCGGCTCTTCCGCCCGTCCCCCCACATGCACCTGCTGAAGGCCGGCGAGCGGCTGTGGCGGGTGCACGACCGCAGGCACGACCCGACGTCGGTGAACCCGAGGCCGTCCGACGACAACTTCGGCGGCGGGCGCTTCGACGGCACCGACCGCGCCCCGTACCCGGCGTACTACGCGGGCCTGGAGGCCGGGACCGCGCTGGCCGAGACGCTGCTGCGGGACGTCCCGTTCAACGACAAGGGCTTCCGGACCATCCGGCGCGCCCGCGTCCACGGCCGCCGGGCCAGCGTCGTCGAGACGACCGACGCGCTGAACCTTGTCGACCTGTGCTCCGGCGAGGCGCTCGCGGCCGTCGCGCAGGACACCTGGCTCGTCCAGGCCGAATCCGGGGAGTACCACGCCACCCGGCGCTGGGCGGGCTGGATCCGCGAGCAGGTCCCGGAGGCGCAGGGGCTGATCTGGCCGTCCAAGCGCGAGGGAAGCAGGCCCGCGCTCGTGCTGTTCCGGGACCGCTGCCCGGACGGCTGCCTCGTCGCCGACCCCGCCTCGGGACAGGACCTGGACGATCTCGAAGGAGCCGCCTGGATCAACGAGCAGCTCGCCGCCTACCGCGCCCGCGTCACCAGGCCCCGCCATGACCGGCGCCCCTGACGGCAGGCAGCTCTTCCTCCAGGCCCTCGACGGGGACGTGGACGTCCTGGACGAGGCGATCGAGCTGCTGCGCGAGGCGTCCGCCCTGGAGGATCTCGGCGAAGCGCTCTTCCTGCGGTTCTGGCGCGCCCTGGACGCCGCGACCGGCGACGACGACGCCATGAAGGCGCTGGACGACCTGGACGAAGCGATCGAGACCATGCGCGACGCGCTGGCGAACGCGTCCGGGGAGGACCGGCGGACGATCGCCGCGTCCTGCGGCGACATGCTCCACACCCGGTTCCGCCTGCACCGGCGCGACGAGGACGATCTCCACGCGGCCATCGACCTGCTGGCCGCCGCGACCGAGGGCCCGGAACCGGACCCGCTCGCGGCGGCCGACCTCGCCGACGCGCTCGCGGACCGCTACGACGTCTTCGACGCCGAAGACGACCGCGACCAGGCGATCCGCTGGTACCGGACGGCGCTCGACGCGTTGTTCCTCACCAGGAGACGCGACGTGCTGGTGAACGTCCAGCGGCTCGCCGAGCTGATGGTCGACAAGGCCGACGAGACGATGGACGCCGCCGGCTACACCGCCGCGATCGGGTACGCGGAGCGCGCCCTCGCGGTCCTGCCGGACGACGCCGAGACCGATCGGGCCTTCGTCCTCTACCTGCTCGGCTGGGGCCGTCTGCGGCGCGCCGTGCAGGGGACGGCGGATCCCCGCGCCGAGCTGGCGGACGCGGTCGGCTGCCTGCGGCGGGCGCTGGCGATGCCGCCGATCCCGGAGCCGTCCCCCGACGAGCTGACGGCGGTGCTGGGCCTGGCGCTCTCGTCCTGGGTCGGAGCCGACGTCGAGTGGGGCACGGGCGCCGCCGAGGAGACGCGGGACCGCGCGGACGAGGTGATCCGCCTTCTGACCTGCGCCCGGGACGCGCTGCACCCCGAGCATCCGTTCCGCGCCCAGGCATGGTTCCAGCTCGGGATGACGCTGGCCTTGAGGTTCCTGGCCTTCGGCGGCGATGCCGGCGACCGCGCGGCGGCGCTCGCCGAACTCGATGCGCTCGCGGCCTCACCCGGCATCGACGCCGACCTCGCGGACGTCTGCAGGTTCAACCTCGCCCGCGTGCTCGTCGTCGAACCCATGCCGTCCGGACTGCTGCAGAGCCTCGGCACGTACGACTACGACGTCCACCGGAGGATGGCCGAGTTCGGTTCCGCGCCGGACTCCGGGCCGCGTCCCGAGGACGCCGAGCGCGCTCTCGCCAACCTGGACATGATCTCCGCCGAGCGCGGCGCCGTGCCCCCGGAGGAGGTCCTGGAACTGAGGGCGTACGCCACGCTCTACCTGCGTCCGGACGGGCCGACGGAAGAGGACGTCGAACGGGCCGTCCGGGACGGTGAGGCCGCCTTCCGGCAGTCCGGGCAGGACGATCCCGATCGAGGCATGCGCCTGGGACTGCTCGCCCAGTGGCTCTCCTACCGGGCCGACCGGTCCGGACGGCCCGACGACGAGGAACGGGTGGTCGAGACCCTTGCGCGGGCCGCCGAGGAACTCGATCCCGACCACAGGTTCCGTCCTGCGCTGCTCGGCATGCTCGGGGAGTCGCTCGGCGGCTCCTGGGCCGACGAGCCGGGATCGGCCGAGCGGCGCGACGCCGTGGTCGCGCTGCTGGAGCGCGTGCTGCGGCAGATGCCGGACGGCCACCCGTCCCGTGCCCAGACGCTGACGCACCTCGGCCGGGTACTGATGGGGCACGCGAAGTTCGACCACTCCCCGGAACGATTCGAGCGGGTGCGCGGGCTCCTCCGCGAGGCCGTCGACCGCCCGGCCGCCGGCCCGGAGAACGAGGCGGTCAACCACTACCTCCTCGCACGCGTGGACCAGGTCGAGGCCTACCTCGGCGGGGACACGCGGCGGCTGGACGGAGTCGCCGACCGGCTCAAGCACGCCGCCGCCCTCGTCCCCGAAGGGCACTGGCTCCGGATCACCATCCTGAACGCGCTGTCATCGCTGTACGGCCAGCGCCACGACGCCGAGGGCGGGCTGGAGTTCCTGGACGCCGCCGACCACTACGCCGAGCTCGTCGTGCGGGCCGGGCGGGAGAGCGGCGACACCTCCAGCGACGAGGTGCTGATGAGCGAGCGCCACCTCGCGATCTCACCCGTGTTCAGGAACCCGAGGCAGGTGACCCGCGAGGTGCTCGACCAGGCGATCGAGCGACTGGAGGCACTGTCCGCGCGTACCGACGTCGCGGCGGACCTGGCGTTCGCGCGCTTCTTCCGCGCCCGCGTCGGGTCCGGCGGGATGCTGAACCCGCAGGGGCTGGGCGGCGACACGGGAGAGACGGCGGCGGTGGCCGAGATGCTGGCCGCATCGCTGAAGGGGACCGGCACCGACAACACGGGCTACCCGCTCCAGCTCGCGCTGGCCGGCAACCTCAAGGTGGGCGCGGGGTACTCCACGCGGGACCTGCGGACGCTCGACGAGGGCCTCGGGGTGGTGAGCGACGCGTACGGGCTCGTCCAGGCGCTCCCGCCGGGCCGCCGCTGGGAACCGGCGTTCGCGGGCGTGCTCGGCATGCTCGGGATGGGCCTGATCCTCCGGCATGAGCTGACCGGGGAGCGGGCCGATCTCAGCAACGGGATCGACCGGCTGGAGGCGGCGCGCGGAGCCATGACCGGCGTCGCGCTCGCGTTCGCCCCCGTAGAGACCCTCGGCAACCTGGCCCGCGCCTACCACCAGCGGAACGACCGGTCGTTGAAGGACAGGCGGCGCGCCGTCCGGCTGGGGCTTGAGGCGCTGGGGGAGCGCGCCGCCGCCGTCCTGCTCCAGGCCGGTCCGCAGCGCGCCTTCGAGATGGCCTTCTCGGTAGCCGCGGAGGCCGTGGAAGTGGCCCGCTGGGCGCTCGGCGAGGGGCTTGCCGACGCGGCCGTCGAGGCACTGGAGCGTGGCCGGGCGACGGTCCTGCACGCGGCCACCACCGACTCCGGCGTCCCGGAGATGCTCCGCCGCGCGGGCCTGGCCGACCTCGCCGAGGAGTGGGAGGACGCACCGCACACGGCCACCGAACCCGCGCCGTGGAACCTCCGGCCGGGTGCCGGTGAGACACCGGACGTGGCGGAGGTCCTGGCGCGGCTGCCCGAATCGAGGGAGCCGAGCGATCTGCGGCATCGCGTGCTCACCGCGATCGAAGGCACCGAGGTGGAGCGGAGCCTGCTCGCGCCGCCGTCCGTCTCAGACATCGCGGGCGCGCTGAAGGCCGCCGGGGCGGATGCGCTGGTGTACCTGCTGGCGCGCGACCGGCACGGGCCCGGCACGGCCGTCGTCGTGGACGCGGCCGGAGCCGTCCGCGAAGTCCCGCTGCCCCGCCTGATCGCCGGTCCGAACAGCAGGGTGGACGCCTTCGCGACCGCGCAACGCGACCTCGTCCAGGCTGGCCCGGCGGACGAGAAGCGCATCCGCCGGCGCTGGACGCACGCGCTCGGCGACCTGTGCGACTGGGCGTGGGAGGCGGCGATGGAGGAGGTCCTCGCCGCCGTGCCCGGCGGGCGTCCGGCGCGGGTCGTCCTCGTCCCGGTCGGCGGGCTCGGGCAGGTGCCGTGGCACGCGGCACGGCGGCGGGTGGCCGACGGGCGGTGGCGGTACGCGTGCCAGGACGCGGTCATCTCCTACGCGGCCTCGGCCCGGCAGTTCGCGGACGCGTGCACCCGCGGCCGGCTCCCGCCCCGCGACGCGCCCGCGCTCGTCCGGGTCGGGGGCAGCGCGCTGTACTGGGCGTCGAAGGAGATCGAGGAGATCCACCGGCGCCAGTACCCGCACGGCGTCCTGCTCGGCGGGCGCAGGCGCGGCGGCCCGCGATCCCCGGACGCGACCAAGGACAACGTGAGCGGGCTCCTGCCCAGGCGCGGTTCCGGTGGCGCGTCGCTGCTGCATCTCGGCTGCCACGCCCACCCCGCTCCGCGTCCCGTCGACGCCGCCCTCGCGCTGCTGCGTGGCGAGGAGCTGAGCATGAGCGAGGTGCTCGAACGCGCGCGGGCCCGTCCGCCCGGCTCGCCCGGCGGGCTGGTCGTCCTCGCGGCCTGCGGCAGCGACCTGACGGCCACCGACCACGACGAGGCGCTGACGCTGGCGGCGGCGTTCCTCGCGGCCGGGGCGTCCGGCGCGGTCGGCGCCCGCTGGCCGGTCGACGACGTCCCGACGGCCCTGCTGATGGCGATGTTCCACCACTACCTGAACTCCGGGTACGACGACCCGGCGCGTGCCCTGCGCGCAGCTCAGCTCTGGATGCTCGACCCCGCGCGGCGCCTCCCCGCGGAAGCCGATCCGAAGCTCGCCGACGAGACGGCCCTGGCGGACCTGGCCGCCCCCGCGGCGTGGGCCGCCTTCACCTGCCAGGGCCGGTGACCTCCCGCGGCCGCCGCATGTTCGTCGTGATTTGCCACTATCCCGGCACCTCGATGATCACTACGTTGGGGCGTTATGAGACCGCGCCGGACCGTCCTCACGCTGGCCGCCGCCCTGGCCGCCGCACTCCTCCCCGCGGGCGCCGCCCAGGCATCGCCCGCGGCCCCGCCCGCAATCCCCGCGGGCGGCGGGCACACGGTCCGGTGCGTGTACACGCCCACGCCCGACAACCCGCCCGCGAAGCCGGTGCGCCCGCCCCGCTCCAAGGCCCGCGCGCACGGCAAGGTCGACGTCGTCCTGGTCACCAACTTCGGCATCGTCGCCATCAGGATGGACCGGGGGAACGCCCCGTGCGCCGTGCACAGCTTCGTGAGCCTGTCCCGGCAGAAGTTCTACAACGACACGCGGTGCTGGCGGCTGACCAACTCGGCGCGGCTCGGCGTCCTGCAGTGCGGTGACATCTACCGGGCGGAAGAGGGCGGCCCCGGCTACAAGTTCGACGACGAGCTCACCGGCAAGGAGACCTACCCGCGCGGGACGGTCGCCATGGGCAACTGGGGTCCGGACACCAACGGCAGCCAGTTCTTCCTCGTCCACTCCCGGGCGAACATCCCGCCCGCGTACACGGTCCTGGGCAAGGTCACCTGGGGCCTCCCGGTCCTCGACCGGATCGTGAAGGGCGGGATCATCCCCGGCCCGAACGGTCCCGAGGACGGCGAGCCCGCCAAGCCCGTCAAGATCCACCGCGTCTTCATCCGCGGCTGACCCGGCCGAACCCTTCTCAGCGGGAGAGGGCGGCCAGGGACACGGCGGCGCGCTCCGGGGCGAGATCCCACGCGGTGATCGTGTGGTCGCCGCCGGACGAGAGCAGCGTGCGCCCGTCCTTCCCGAACGACAGGCCCAGGACGAGGTCGGTGTGCCCGGTCAGCGTGGCCCATCGCGTCCGCCGCGGGACGTCCCACACCACGACCGAGCGGTCGAGGCTCGCGGTGGCCAGGCGGCCGGACGACGGGCCGAACTCGATCGCCCGGATCTCCGCCGCGTGCCCGGCGAGGACGCCGACCCGGCGGCGCGAGCGGGCGTCCCACAGCAGCACCCTGCCGTCGCCGCCGCCGGACGCCACGAGGCGCCCGTCCGGGCTGACGTCGATCTCCTCGACGTCGCCCGCGTGCCCGGGCAGCCGCGCGACCGGACGCCGCGCACCGAGGTCCCAGAACGTCACGGCGCGGTCGTCGCCGCCGGTGACGAGCGTCCTCCCGTCGGGGCTGAACGCGACGTCGCCGACCAGGGGACGGCCGCGTTTGAGGGTGGCGACCGGGCGGCGCGCGGCCAGGTCCCACCAGATGACCGCGCCGCTCTGGTCGGCTGCGGCCAGCGTCCGTCCGTCCGGGGCGAACGCGACGCTGCGCACTCCGGCGGCGTGTCCCTCCAGGGTGGCGACGTGGCGCCGGTCCCGCCAGATCCGGATCGTCCCGTCGCCGCCGCCGGTCGCGACCGTCCGCCCGCCGGAGGTGGTGTCCATGGCCCCCGTCCCGGCCTCGCCGACGGTGGCGGGCGCGCCGGCCGGGCGGTGGTCGCGGGTGTCCCACCAGCGGACGCCGCCCTCCTGGTCCGCCGAAACGGCGGCCCGCCCGTCCTCGACGAGGGAGACGGCGTTGACCCACCCGGTGTGGCCGATGTACGGCATGGTCCGCCGGTCCCAGATCAAGGCGCTCTGGTCCCCGGCGGCGGTGGCGATCGCGGATCCGTCCGGGGCGGCGGCCACGTCGTACAGCCCGCTGGTGTGGCCGGTGAGTTCGGTGACGAAGGTCTGCGAGGCCGTATCCCACAGCTTGGCGACCTGGTCGTACCCGGCGGAGATCAGCGTCCGGCCGCCGTCGGTGAAGGCCAGCGCCCGGACGGGGTCGTCATGCGACATACGCCGCTCCGGCCGCAGCAGGCGGCGGTCTTCCAACTCCCAGAGATGGACTTCGCCGTCCTCGCCCGCGGCGGCCAGGCGGCGGCCGTCAGGGCTGAACGCCACGGCGTAGAGCGGCGTGTCGCCGACGTTCAGTGTTTCGACCTCCGCGTCGCCGGTGCGCGGGGTCCAGAGGGCGACGCGGCCACCGCGGTCGGCGATCGCCAGCCGGCGGCCGTCCGGTGCGAACGCGACCTCGGTCAGCTTGCCGCCGTACCCGTCCAGCTCGTCGACCTTCCGTCCGGTGGACGTCTCCCAGACCACGGTCTTCCCCGCCGCCCCTGACGCGGCGACGAGGCGCCCGTCCGGGCTGAACGCGAGCCCGTCGAGAACGCCCTTGGTCTGCATGCGGACGGCCCGCGTCCTGTCGGAGGTCCGCCACAGCGTGACGCCGCCGCCCAGGTCGGCCGCGCCGAGCAGGCCGCCGTCCGGGCTGTACTCCAGGGCGCGGACGGCGCCGCCGCCCGGCTGGAGCCTGCCCTTCTCGGCGTGCGTGCGGCCGTCCCGGAGGATCACGGCGCCGTCCTGCCCGCCGGTGGCCAGCTCCGCGCCGTCCGGCCGGATCGCGACCGCCTTCACCATGCCCGCGTGCCCGTCCAGCCTGGTCTGGTAGGGCCTGCGCGCCGCGATGCTCAGCACGGCGCTGCGGGCGTCCAGGGTCGGGGCGGTCCGGTACGCCTCGGCGGCGCCGCGGGCGGCCCCGCGCACGTCGGTGGGCAGCCGCGCGATCGCCTCGGCGGCGAGCTGCCGCGACCGGGCCAGCCGCCGCTGCTCGTCGGCCTCCGCCCGTTCGCTCAGCGCCAGCGCCCCGGACGCGACGGCGACCAGCAGGAGGACCGACAGCGCCGACACCAGGCCCTGCAGGACGCGCGTCCGCCGCTCGGCCGCGGCCGTGCGCCTGCGGTGCGCGGCGGACGAGGCGTCCAGGAAGTCGCGTTCCAGGTCGCCGAGGTCCTCGTCGTGCGCCTCGGCCCACTCGGCGGCCATGGTCAGGCGCGGGCCCTGGTAGAGGCTGCCCTCGTCGCGTCCGATGGCGTCCCATTCCGCGGCGGCCGCCGCCAGCCGGGCGTGCAGGCGCAGCCCTTCGCGGTCCTTGGCGAGCCATTCGCGCAGCCGCGGCCAGGTGCGGATCAGCGCCTCGTGCGCGATCTCCACCTCGTCACCGTGGAGGGTGACCAGGCGGGCGTCCGCCAGCCGCTCGACCAGGGCGGCGGAGTGCGGCGCACCGTCCAGCTCGGAGCGGCACACGGGCCGCCGGACGACCAGCTCCGGCGCCGTGTCGCCGACCACGACCAGCCGCGTCATCAGCCGCCGCACCGCCCGCCGGTCGGGCTCGGACAGCCGCTGGTAGATCTCCTCGGCCGTGTCGGCGATCGCGCCGTGGACCCCGCCGGCCGCCTCGTACCCGGCCAGGGTCAGCGTCTTGCCGCGCCGCCGCCGCCAGGTCTCCAGCAGCGCGTGGGACACCAGCGGCAGGGCTCCCGGCTCGGTGCCCGCGTCCTGGATCACCCGCGCCACCAGCGCCGGTTCGAGCACCAGGCCCTCGGCGGCGGCCGGTTTCACGATCGCCTCGCGCAGTTCCTCCCCGCGCATCGAGCCGACCAGCACGCCCGTGTCGCGCAGCGCGGCGACCAGCCCTGGATGCTCGGCGCAGCGCCCGTAGAAGTCGGCCCGGACGGCGATGACCGTCCGTCCCCGGCGGGCGAGCAGCGCGTCGAGGAAGGCGTGGCGGCCGGCGGCGTCCGGACGGAGCGTGAACACCTCCTCGAACTGATCGACCACCAGCACTTCGGCCTCGGGCGGCATGCCGTGCGCGCCGGGCGTGACGACCGTGGCGTCCAGGCCCAGGGCGGGGACGACGCCCGCGCGTAGCAGCGAGGACTTGCCGCTGCCCGACGGGCCGAAGACCGCGACGAAGCGGTCCTTTCGCGTCCTGGCGACGATCTCGTCCACGAGCGCGTCGCGTCCGAAGAACCGTCCCGCGTCACCGGCCTCGTACCGGGAGAGCCCGAGATAGGGAGGCTCCGCGTCGGCGGCGTCGGCCGTCCCCTCCGTGAGGCGGCGCCGCAGGTCCTCCCACCGCCGCTTCCAGGCGTCGCGGTCGCCGCCGCAGGCGTCGACGTAGGCGAGCGTGACCTGGAGGCTCGGCAGCCGCTCGCCGCGCGCCGCCGCCGCTAGGGCCGACGCCGAGAAGCGGGTCCGGTCGGCCAGCTCCCGGTAGCCGGGCTCCCCGGCCTGCCGCCGAAGCTCCCGCAGCTCGTGCGCGAAACCGTGCAGCGGGTCGGCCTGCGGATCGAGTTCTCGCTCGGGACGGGGCACGGGCCACTCCCGGTTTCTCTCTCGTCGGTTTCCGGCTTCGCCGCGTCCATTGGGGGTTGTGCAGTTTTGGCCCCCCTTGCTGCACAACGCGGCACAGCGTAAACCACCAGAACGGACCGAGACCGGGTCGTCACGCAAACTCGCCTCGGTGCGCTCACGCCTGCAACCCCGCGATTCGCATTCCTGTGAAAGGAGCATGGATGCTCCGTCGATCCCTGCAACGCTCCCGGCGTCCCCGGCGGGGGGCCCTGCGGCGCCTGGCCGCCGTCTCGGTGGCCGGGACGGTCCTGCTGTCGGGCTGCTCCCTGTTCGGCGGCGAAGACGAGGGCGGAGAGACCGGCGAGGGGACCTCCGGCGGTGGCGGCAAGCTGCCGGCCACAGGGATGTCGCAATGGGTCCTGGCGAAGAGGCCCGTCCGCATCGACCTGCTCTCACTCGACAAGACGTCCGACAAGGCGGTGACCGCCCGCCTGCGCGTCACCAACTTCTCCTCCCAGGGCTCGTTCCTGTTCAGCCAGTCGGACCTTGGGGGACGGCGGGCTCCCAAGGACTCCCTGTCCGGAGTCACCCTCGTCGACGGCGTCAACCGCAAGCGCTACTACCCGTGGTGGGGCGCGGACGACAGATGCGTCTGCTCCATCGCGGAGGGCATGGGGATGTTCATCGAGCAGGGCGAGAGCGCCGAGTACTTCGTCAACTTCCCGGTGCCTCCGGTGCGCAAGGTGATGCTGCTGGTGCCCAACACCCCGCCGTTCATGAACGTCCCGATCGGAGACCGGCCCGGCCCGGTGACGGCGCCCGAGGGCCAGCAGGAGCGCGATCCCGCCAAGGTCGCCCTGGACGGTCCCGAGATCGTCCCGCTGACCGACGAGTCGGAGTCTCTGGACGGCACCAGCGAGCAGACCGAGAACGACCAGAAGGTCGAGGTGCGCCTCTCGGCGGACGTGCTGTTCGCCCTCAACAAGGCGGACCTGAACCCGCGCGCACAGGACGTCCTGCGCAGGGTCGCGTCCCAGATCAACGCGTCCAAGACGGCGACGGTCGTCACGATCGACGGCTACACCGACGACACCGGCAACGACGCGATCAACGTCCCGCTGTCGCAGCGGCGGGCGCAGGCGGTGCAGAAGGCGCTGGCGCCGATGGTCACCAAGCCCGGGATCACCTACAAGGCGACGGGGCACGGGTCGGCCGACCCGGTGGCCGACAACGACACCGAGGAGAACCGCAAGCGCAACCGCCGCGTGACGATCGGCTTCGCGCGATGAGGGCCGTCCGCACGATGAAAGCGAGCATCCACATGTCCCGCCGTCCGATGGCCGCGCTCCTCGCCGCCCTGATCCTGCTGACCGGCCCGGCCCTGCACGCCTCGCCAGCGCTGGCCGAGGGCCCGGCCGCTCAGGGCCGGGCGCCCTCCCCGGGGCCCGCCGGGCCGACGGCGGGGCCGACCCTGCCGGTGCTGGCCCAGGCCAAGTTCAACCCGGCCGACGCGAAGAACTCCAACGGCTCCGACCGGACGGGGGCCGCAGCGAAGATCAACGGGTTCAAGGCGGACGGGCAGGGCCTCGGCGTCCTCTACTGGACGCTACGCAACGAGAGTGACACGTCCGAGAGCCTCGGGCCGGGCAAGTTCGCCGCCGCCGGACGCTGGGGAGAATCGGTCATCCAGCCCTCCGGTGTGCGCATCGTGTACGAGGGGCAGCGCCACGCGACGCTCTTCCACGAGAACTGGTGCCTGTGCTACCGGACCCCGCCCGGCATCGACTACAGCTCCATCGCCCAAGGCGAGGAGATCCCGCTGAGCCAGGTGTTCCTCATCAGTCCGACCGCCACCCACGTCACCGTGGAGATCCCAGCCTTCCACCCGGTGCCCGACATCCCAGTTCAGCGGTGAGAAGCGCATCACACCCGTACGGACGTCACATCTCGCCGGGCCGTCCCGTCTCTCCTTGTGTACCGGCTGAAACGGCAAGGAGAACCTGATGGACGCTCGAATCGACTACTACGGCAACCCGACCACGGCGAAGTTCATGAAGTACGTCCAGTCGGCGGGCAAGGCCCTGGGGACCACCTCGCTGCCCGCCGCGACGCGGGAGCTGGTGCACATCCGCGCCAGCCAGATCAACGGCTGCGGCGTCTGCGTCGACATGCACACCAAGGACGCCGCGCATGCGGGCGAGACCCCGGCCCGCCTCAACATGATCGCCGCGTGGCGGGAGGCCAAGGTGTTCACCGAGGCCGAGCGCGCCGCCCTGGAGCTGACCGAGCAGGGCACCCGCATTGCCGACGCCGCCGGCGGTGTGCCCGACGAGGTCTGGGCGAACGCCGCCAAGCACTATGACGACGACCAGCTCGCCGCCCTGGTGTCCGAGATCGCCCTGATCAACGCCTGGAACCGGATGAACGTCATCGTCCAGCAGCCCGCCGGTGACTACGAGCCCGGCCAGTGGGGCTGACCGGACGAACCCGAAGGCCAAGGCCCCGCCGAGTTTCACGCCCCCGATCGGCGGGGCCTTTCCCTGCCCGCAGGTCCCGACCGGCCCGCGTATCCCGACCGCTATCACTCCGGGTGGCGGGTCATAGCCTCCGCGCAATGGGGAAGTGGGATTGGGCTAGCGACCTGGGACGACGTCAGGATATGTCCAAGCGTTGTCCGAAAAACTGGCCTTCCCACCCCCAGGAACGCACATGGCCATCGATCAGACTCATCTCACCGGGTCGCAGGACCACGCGGCGGCGTGCGAACGCGAACTGGCCATCGTCCGGGCCCAGTTCAACCCGGCCGCCGCCGGCGGCTGGGGGATCATCTTCGACCTGCACGCCCACCGGTGGACCGCCGTCCGCGGGGCCCACATCATCGTCCACGCGGGCAGCGCGGGCGAGCTCCGCGAGAAGCTCACCGCAGGCCGCTGGGACCTCGTCGCGGGCTGACCCCACCTCTTCCGGAACGGCTCCGTGACCGGGCACGGCATGGCGATTTAGTAATTCTGAAGTTAGTATCATTTTCAGGAGTCGCCGACGCATGCCCGCACGTTCCCGGAGGAGTCACATGGGGCGCAGGATCCTGTTCATCACCACCGACCAGCAGCGGTACGACGCGTACGGGTGCAACGGAGGAGAGGTGGCGCGGACCCCCGTGACCGACGGGCTCGCCGCCGAGGGGGTGCGGTTCGAGCGGGCCTACTGCCAGAACGTCGTGTGCACCCCGGCCAGGTCCAGCATGCTGACGGGCCAGTACCCGCGGACGCACGGCGCGATCGCCAACGGGGTGCCGCTGCCGGACGACGCGCCCAGCGTCGCCCAGGTGCTGCGCGACGGCGGCTACCGCACGGCGCTGATCGGCAAGGTGCACTTCGAGCCGATCGCGGACCCGTCCGGGAAGTGGGAGCAGAACCGGATCCCGCTCGCGGGCGAGCACGGCCCCTACCGCGGCTTCGAGTACGTCGAGTTCGCCGGGCACGGCCCGCAGGGCGCCTCGCACTACGCGAACTGGCTGCGCGAGGAGCACCCCGACGAGACCGGCGGGTTCCTGCGGATCTTCTCGGCGGCGCCGGGCGGCGACACCGGGGCGCCGGGCGTCGCCCACAACCCGGTGCCGCGCGAGCACTACCACACCGACTGGGTGGCCGACCGGACCGCGGCCTGGCTCGACACCCTGGACGATGACGACGACTGGTTCTGCTGGATGAGCTTCCCCGACCCGCACCACCCCTGGGACGTGCCCGCGTCCGAGGTCGGCCGGGTCGACTGGCGCAAGCTCGACCTGCCGCCCGGCCACCCCGGGTCCGACGAGCGGATCAGGGAGATCCTGGCGGGCCGTCCCGAGCACTGGCTGGCCTGGTACGACGGCTCCGTGCCCAACGTCGACGCCGCGCCCGGCGACTTCGTCCCGGCGGACCTCACCCATGACCAGATCCGGGAGCTGAACGCGCTCGTCCACGCCAAGAACGAGCTGCTGGACGAGGCGTTCGGCAGGGTGCTCGCCAAGATCGAGGAACGCGGCTGGGGCGACGACACCGACGTGTTCGTGACCACCGACCACGGCGAGTTCCAGGGCGAGCTGGGCCTCCTCTTCAAGGGCCCGTACCACGTGGACGCGCTGATGCGGCTTCCGATGGTGTGGCGTCCGGCGCGGTCGGCGGGCACGGCGCCCGCGGTGGTCCCCGAGCCGGTGAGCCAGATCGATCTCGCCCCGACCTTCTGCGCGATCGCGGGCGTGCCCGTGCCGGACTGGATGGAGGGGAAGCCGCTTCCGCTGGCCGCCGGGTCGGGACGCGAGCGCGCCATCGTCGAGTGGGACAGCCAGCTCGACACCGGATACCGGCTGCGGACGATCGTCCAGGACGGCTGGATCTGCACGGTGTACGAGCCGACCGACCGCGAGTACGGCATGCCGAAGGCCGACCGCTACGCCGACTTCGGCATGCGCCCGCCCGAGCGGGAGATCACCTACGACGGCAGCGAAGGGGAGCTGTACAACCTGGCCGACGACCCGTACCAGTGGGTCAACCGGTGGGACGACCCTTCCGCGGCCGAAGTGAAGGCCAAGCTGGTGCGCGACCTCTACGAGAACCTGCCTCCGGAGCGCGAGCCGCGGCTCCGCCCGCAGGCTATGGGCTGAGAACCTTCCGTCTGGGCCGGAGCACCAGATGCCCGGCCCGGACGCTCAGCCCACCGCCAGTTCGGGCACCGCGGACAGCAGCCGCCGGGTGTACGGATGCTGCACGGCGTCCTCGGTGAGCCCTTCCGCGGTGCACTCCTCGACGACCGCGCCCTTGTTCATCACCAGCACCCGGTCGCAGACCAGCCGGATCACGCTGATGTCATGACTGATCAGCAGGTAGGACAGCCCCTCCTCCTGCTTCAGCTCCAGCAGGAGCTGGAGGATCTGCGCCTGGACGGAGACGTCCAGGGCCGAGACCGACTCGTCCAGCACCATCAGCTCGGGGGAGACCGCGAGCGCCCGGGCGATCGACGCCCGCTGGCGCTGCCCGCCCGACAGGCTGGCCGGCCGCCGCGACGCCACCTGCGAGCCGAGCCCCACCCGGTCGAGGATCTCCACGGCGCGCCTGCGCGCCTCCGCCGCCGGCAGCTCCCGCCACAGCCGCAACGGCTCGGCGACGATCTCCTCGACGGTCATGTAGGGGTTCAGCGAGGTGTACGGGTCCTGGAACACCATCTGGACCGTCCGCCACACCTCCCGGTCGACGCGGCGGCCCGCGTGGATGTCGCGCCCGGCGATCCGCACCCGGCCCGAGTCCGGACGGGTGAGCCCGCAGATGACGCCCGCCAGCGTGGACTTGCCCGACCCCGACTCCCCGACGACCCCGAGCGACTCCCCGGCGGCCATGCTGAGGCCGACCCCGTCGACCGCGACGACCGGCTTGCCGCGGCGGGGCCAGCCGCCGGTGCGGTAGGTCTTGGTGACCGCTTCGACTTCGAGCAGCGCCTCAGACATCGGCGTCCTTCCGGATCGTGACCCGGTCTTCGGGGTCCTCGGCGAGGGCGGGCTCCCCGGCGCGCAGGCAACGGACGTCCCTGCCCGGGACGTGCTCCGCGAGCGGCGGATGATGCCCGGCGCAGGCGTCGATGCCGAACGAGCAGCGCGGCAGGAACCGGCACCCCGCCGCGATCTGCCCCGGCTGCGGGACGGACCCCGGCAGGGAGCGGATGGTCCCCAGCTCGATGGCGCGTTCCGGGATGCAGCGGGCGAGCGCGTTGACGTAGGGGTGCAGGGCGTCGCCGAGCACGGCCGAGGTCTTCCCGGTCTCGACCAGCTCCCCCGCGTACATGATCAGCAGCCGGTCGCAGCGCTCGCTGACCAGCGCCAGGTCGTGCGACACGAGCAGGATCGCGAGCCCGAGGTCGCGGCGCAGCCGGTCGATCAGGTCCATCACGCCCTGCTGGACGGTCACGTCCAGGGCGGTGGTCGGCTCGTCCGCGATCAGCACCGACGGGTCCCCGGCGACGGCGATCGCGATCATGACGCGCTGGCGCATGCCGCCGGAGAACTCGAACGGGTACTGCCGCGCCCGTTCCGCCGCCCGGTCGATGCCGACGTCGTCCAGGATCTGGACGGCCCGCTTGCGGGCGTCGCGGCGGGACATGCCCTTGCGGCGCGTCCGCAGCGCCTCGGCCACCTGGTCGCCCACCCGCATCGACGGGTTGAGGCTGGTCATCGGGTTCTGGAACACCATCGCCAGCGAGTCGCGCCGTTTGGTGCGGACGCCGTCGCCGTCCACGGCCTGCCCGGCCAGCTCGATCCGTCCCCCGGCCAGCCGGACGCCGCGCGGCAGCAGCCCCGCGACCGCGGACGCCGTCAGGCTCTTGCCCGAGCCCGACTCGCCGACCAGCCCCACCATCTCGCCCGGACGGATGTCGAAGGACACGTCGGTCACGAGCTGAGCGGGGGAGTGGGCCCTGTCCAGCTCGACCGTCAGGCCGTCCACCCGGAGCGCGGGCGCGGTGTCCCGGAGCGCGGGCCCGGCGTCGGCGCGGTCAGTCACGGCGCTCCTCCTTGTCCTCGACGTCCCCGAGCAGGTTCAGGCAGAGGATCAGCAGGGTGATCACCACGGCGGGGACGAGCACCACCCGCGGCTCGGACGCGAGCATCGCCGACGCGCCGGTCAGCAGCGTGCCGAGGCTCGCGCCGGGCGGCTGGACGCCGACGCCGAGGAAGCTGATGCCCGCCTCCACGACGAGCGCGAGGCCCAGCAGGTAGCTGATCTGCACGGCCACCTGGTCGCGCACCCCGGGCAGCAGGTAGCGCCACACGATCCGGGTGTGCGAGCAGCCGGACATCCGTCCGGCGGTGACGAACGGGCTCACCGCGAGCCGCATCGTCTCGGCCCTGACCACCCGGTAGATCCGGGGCGCGAAGATCACCCCGAGCGTCACCATCTGCCCCGTGATCCCGGTGCGCAGTGCGGCCTGCACCGTCAGCAGCAGGATCAGGGCGGGCACGGTGAGGACGACGTCCGCGATCCGCCCGGTGATCCCGTCGATCCAGCCGCCGCGGTACCCGGCGAGCAGCCCGGTGGGCACCCCGATGGCCGCCGCGACGCCGATCGCGGTGAGCGCGGCGAGCATTGACGTGTGGACGCCCCACAGCAGACGGCTGAACAGGTCGCGGCCGAGCTGGTCGGTGCCGAGCCAGTGGTCGCCGGACATGTCGGCGAGCGTCCGGCCCACGTCCTGGCGGGCCGGGTCGGCCACCGGCAGGAACGGCACCAGCACGGTGACGAGCAGGCACAGGACGACGAAGCCGAGCGCGGCGCACCGTCCCCAGCCGAGCCGCCGCAGCCCCCGCGGCCGCCGCGGGCCCCGCCTGCGGCGGCCGGTCTTCGCCGGGGCCGCCTTCGCGGGCCCGGCCGCCTCCACGACGGCACCCTTCATGACCGGCTCCTCGCCTCGGGGTTGAGCCAGGACGCCACCAGGTCGGCGACCAGGTTGGCGCCGAGCACGACCAGGGCGAACAGGGCCACCAGCGCCTGCACGACGGGGAAGTCCTGGCCGCGGACGGCGTCCAGCGTGAGCGTCCCGATGCCCGGGATCGCGAACACGACCTCCACCAGCAGCGCCCCGGTGATCAGCACCCCGACCTCGAGGCCGATCACCGTCACCAGCGGCGCGGACGCGTTGCGGCTGACGTGCCGGAAGAAGATGCCCCGCCGCGAGACGCCCTTCATCCGGGCCGTCCCGACGTAGTCGGCGCCGTACTCCTTGACCAGCGAGGCCCGGAACGTACGCATCTGCTGGCACATCAGCGACAGCGCCAGCGCGAGCGCGGGCAGCAGCAGGTACCAGAGCGCGTCGCTGAGCCCCACCTCGGACGGGCTGCGGTACCCGCCCGCCGGCAGCCACGGCAGCCACACCGCGAACACCAGGATGAGCATGAGCCCGACCAGGAAGTTGGGGATCGCGATCCCGAGGACGGCGACCCCGCGCAGGATGCGGTCCAGCAGCCCGCCCGGACGCATGCTGATCGCCGAGCCCATCAGCACCGACGTCACCACGGCGATCACCATGGCCAGCAGCGACAGCAGCAGCGTCGGCGCGAGGTTCTCCCCGATCAGGGCGGTGACCGAGCCGCGGTGGTGCAGCGATTCGCCGAGGTCGCCGCGCACCGCGTCGCCGAGCCACGACAGGTACTGCGCCGCCAGCGGCCGGTCGAGCCCCAGGTCCTGCCTGACCTGCTCCACCTGCTGCGGCGTCGCGCTCTCCCCGGCGACCACCGAAGCCGGGTCGCCGATCGAGAACAGCATCAGGTAGGTGCCGAACGTGACGACGATCAGGATCGGGACGGCCGCCAGCAGCCGCCTGGCCACCAGCTTGACGATCAGCGCCGCCATGGCGTCACTCCCCGGACGGTCGGTGGCATCCGATCACCCCTTGACGCCGCGGAACGAGGGGAACGACGGCGCCCAGGGCGCCTTCCAGCCGGAGACGCCGGGCGCGATGACGTAGGCCGTCTCCGGGGTCAGCACCGGCACGTTGAGCATGCTCTCGGCGATGACGGTGGAGATCTGCTGGTAGATCGCCATGCGCTTGGCCTGGTCCGTCTCCCGCAGGGCGTCCTTGGCCAGCTTCTCGACCTTGTCGTTCTTCATCCCGCCGGGGTTGTAGAGGCCCTTGGCCAGGCCGTACCGGTCGAGGGTGTCGGACGGGTCGAACGCGTTCCCGGTGGCGCCGAACGCCATCGCCACGTTCTTCTCCGCCGTGAACCGGCTCACCACCTGCGGCGGCGCCACCGCGGCGACGGACGCGTCCAGCCCGATCTTCTTCAGCTGCTCCTGGACGATCGTCGCGAGCTGCTCGAACACCTGGTTCCCCGCCACCGTCACGATCTCGACCTTGGCCCCGGTCGCCCCGGCCTCCGAGACCAGCGACTTGGCCTTCGCGAGGTCGTAGGGGACGAGCTTCAGGTCCACGCCGGGCGCGTACGCCTTGGTGCCGGCGCCGAAGAACTGCCCGTTGGGCTCGCACTTGCCGTCCAGCAGGCCCTGGCAGATCGCCTTCCGGTCGAGGGCGGAGTTGACCGCCCGGCGGACCCGGATGTCGTCGAACGGCTTCATCGCGGTGTTGAAGGAGAACACGTAGTTCTCCGAGCCCATGCTGCGCTCGATCTTGTAGCCGGCGGTCTCCGCGGGCTTGACCATCTTCTCGGGGAGGATGGTGACGTCCAGGTCGCCCGAGCGGACCGCGTTGAGCTTCGCGTCGTCGGCGAGGTAGGCGATCTCCAGGGAACCGGCCGCCGCGGCCTTCGCGTCCCAGTAGTTCTTGCTGGCGGTGTAGACGACCCGGTTGGCCTGGACGCGCTGGAGCGTGAACGGGCCGATCCCGGCCGGGGTGCGGGTCAGGTCGGCGCCGTCCGCGATCGCCTTGTCGGAGATCATCTGCCCGGCCGAGCCGGACAGGATGCGCGGCAGCGCCCCCACCCCGCTCTTCGCCCGGAACCTGACCTCGGCGGCGCCGCGCTCCTCGACGGTCACCCCGGCGAGCTGCGGCGCGTTGGTGCTGCCCTTGAGGGTCTGCGAGCGCTTGACGTTGGCGGCCACCGTCTTGGACGTGAACGCGGTGCCGTCGGGGAACTTCAGCCCCGCGCGGAGGGTCATGTCGAGGTAGGGGCCCTCGGCGTCGCCGCCCGGCGTCCACTTGGTGGCGAGCAGCGGCTGCACGCTCTCGTCCGACCCGAGCAGGGTCAGCGAGTCGTACAGGGGAGCGGTGTACATGGCCATCTGCCGGATGGGCAGCCGGGCCGGGTCCAAAGTGGTCGAGGCGAAGGTGGCGCCGACCTTCAGCACCCCGTCGTCCGACTTGGTCCCGCCCTCGTTCGGTCCGCAGGCGGCTGTCAGCCCGAGGAGCGCCGCCGCCGCGGCCGCGATCGCCGTCCGTCTGTTCATGCTCCGACCACCGATTCTCTCTGGACAAGATCCCGCGCCATCCGGTGCGACCAGCAACGATGGCCGGACGATTCCCTGAAAGTGATTTTATACTCAGTTTTTTGGTGACGGGCAAGGGTTAGCACGGCTTCGGTCTCGCCCCGTGTTCGTTGACTGCGTCAACCTTCGCGCGGAAGCCCCTGTCAGCCCGCCTTCCAGGGGTTTACTAATTCTAAATTCATCTTCATACTGGCTGTCCACGGACGGAGATCAGGCGATGATCGGCACGGAGGGCGACCGCGGCGCGATGACGGACAACGGCAAGCTCAGGAGGATCGCCCTCGAAGAGGCGTTCGCCCTGCCCGGCATGGGCTCCGAGGTCGGCAGGATGGTGGGGAACCCGCACTACCGGGCGGAGGCCGTCGAGCGCTGGAACCGCAGGCTCACCGACTTCACCGAGCTTCGCATCCCCGACATGGACGCGCACGGCATCGACGTCCAGGTGCTGTCCCTGACCGCCCCCGGGATCCAGGCCGAGCGCGACACCGCGACGGCGATCGCGAACGCCAGGACCGCCAACGACTTCCTGGCCGCGACCATCGAAGCCCACCCCACCCGCTTCGCGGGCCTCGCGGCACTACCCCTCCAGGACCCGGCCGCCGCGTGCGCCGAGCTGGACCGGGCGATCGGCGGCCTCGGGCTGAACGGCGCCCTCGTCAACGGGCACACGTTCGGGCAGTACCTGGACGAGAAGCAGTTCCGTCCCGTCTGGGAGAGGCTGGAGGAGCTGCGCGTCCCGCTGTACCTCCATCCGGGCGCCCCGCCGCAGGACGACTGGCAGGTCTTCCGCGGCCACCCGTACCTCAAGGGCCCCACGTTCGGCTGGGCGGCGGAGACCGCGGCGCACGCGCTCCGCCTCATCTACGCGGGCGTCTTCGACGACTTCCCCGGCGCGACCCTCGTCCTCGGCCACATGGGCGAGTTCCTGCCGTTCCAGAAGGCCCGGCTGGACGCCCGGTACGAGTTCATGACGCTGCGGCTCGGCAAGCGGCCCTCGGAGTACCTGGAGAGCAACGTCATGATCACCACGACCGGGGTGTGCTCGGCGGAGGCGCTCACCGGCGCCATCGCCGCGGTCGGCGCCGACAACATCATGTTCGGCGTCGACTACCCCTTCGAGCGCACCGACGTCGCGGTGCGGTTCCTCGACGCCGCCCCGATCTGCGCCGCCGACCGCGCCAAGATCGCACACCGCAACGCCGAGCGCGTCCTCAAGCTCTGACTTTCACCCGACGACCGGAAGGAGTGCCCGCAGATGGCAGAAGCAGAGGAATGGGCGGTCATCTCGGTGGACGACCACGTGATCGAGCCGCCCGACACCTGGACGTCCCGCGTCCCCGCCAAGTACAAGGACCGCGCCCCCAAGGTGGTCGAGCGCGGGGACGAGGGCATCGCCTGGGACTTCGACGGCGACGTCCGGTTCTTCTCCGGGATGATGTGCTCGGTCGACCAGCTCACGGAGACCGAGCGGCGGCGGATCGTCCCCCGGTTCGAGGACCTGTACGACGGATGCTCCAACGTCGACCGGCGCCTGGAGGACATGGACGCCGCGGGCGTGCTCGCCTCGATGTGCTTCCCCACCATGCCGGGGTTCGGCGGGACGTACCTCAACCTCAACACCGACCGGGACCTGTCGTACGCGTGCATCCGCGCCTACAACGACTTCATGACCGAGGAGTGGTGCGCGGCCGCGCCGGGACGGCTGATCCCCGCCGTCCTCGTCCCGATGTGGGACCCGGCCCTGGCCGTGAAGGAACTGGAGCGGGTCGCGCCGCGCGGGGTGCGCAGCGTCGTGTTCTCCGAGCGACCGCACCACCAGGGCTTCCCGTCCCTGTACGACAAGGACCGCTACTGGGACCCGCTGTTCGCGGCGGCCCAGGAGATGGACCTCCCCCTGTCCTGCCACATCGGATCATCGTCCAGGGTGGACAGCCCCGAGGACGGCGACTACCTCACCCACATGAGCGAGGTGTGGCTGAACGCGCCGTACTCCATGACCGAGTACATCTTCTCGGGGACGTTCGACCGCTTCCCGGACCTGCGCGTCGTCTACTCCGAGGCGAGCATCGGCTGGATCCCGTACCAGCTCCAGACGATGGACCGGTACTACGACGACCGTCCCGACTGGGTGGACTCGACGCTGAGGCACCGGCCCAGCGACTACTTCGGCAGGAACGTCTTCGGCGCGTTCATCGACGACCAGGTCGGCATCCGGTTCCTCGAGGACCTCGGCGCCGACGCGGTGATGTGCGAGGTGGACTACCCGCACGGCGACTCGATCTGGCCGGACGTCCGCAAGGCCATCGACGCGCAACTCACCGGCCTCCCGGAGGACGTCCAGTACAAGCTCCGGATCGCCAACGCCGAGCGCGTGTACGGCTTCGAGCCGTCCGGCCTGGGACGGCGGTAGCGGTGCCGGGCCGGACGCGGACGGCGCCCGGCCCGGCATTCCGCCCGTCAGCGAACTCAGCGCCCCCGCCACTTCGGCGGGCGCTTCTCGGCGAAGGCGACGGCGCCCTCGCGGGCGTCCTCCGAGGTGAACACCGGGTCCATGATCTCCTGCTGCCTGGCGAACGCCTCGCCGGTGCTCCAGTCGGCGGACGAGACGATGATCTCCTTCGTGGCGGCCACCGCGAGCGGGCCGTTGGCGGCGATCTCGGCGGCCAGCGCGCGGGCCGCGGCCAGCGCCTCGCCGGGCGCGGTCAGCCGGTTGACCAGGCCGTGCCGGTGGGCGTCGGCGGCGGTGAAGAGCCCGCCGGTCAGCGCGAGCTCCATGGCGATGCCCGGCGGGATGCGCTGGGGCAGGCGCAGCAGGCCGCCGGCGCCCGCGACCAGGCTCCGCTTGACCTCCGGCAGCCCGAAGCTGGCGTCCTCGGCGGCGACGATCAGGTCGCAGGCGAGCGCGATCTCGCAGCCCCCGGCCAGCGCGTAGCCCTCGACCGCCGCGATCACCGGCTTGCGCGGCGGGCGCTCGGCGATCCCCGCGAAGCCGCGCTCGGGATGGCTGACGTCCTCGCCCGCCACGAACGCCTTGAGGTCCATTCCGGAGCAGAACGTCCCGCCGGCGCCGGTGACGACGGCGACGGTGAGGTCGGGACGGGAGTCGAACTCGTCCAGGGCGGCGGCGACGCCGTCGCTGACGGCCCGGTTGACCGCGTTGCGGACGGACGGGCGGTTGAGGGTGATGACGGTGACGCCGTCGGCGTGCTCGACCAGCACCTCGTCGGACATGCGGGCTCCAAAGGGGGTGTCGGGGCTTCCGGTCGCAGAATTTCTGATGATAGATTCAGTTTCAGGTATGCGCAAGATCTGGTTACGATGGTCGTACACACGCAGTGGAGGACCGAGCGGAATGGCTAACACTCCGAAGGGCCGGCGCACGGAGGCGGCGTTCCTGGACGCCGCGCGCAAGGTGTTCGCCGAAAAGGGCTACTTCAACACCAAGATCTCCGACATCGCGGAGGCCGCGGGACGCTCGGCCGGCTCCTTCTACAACTACTACGACAACAAGGAAGAGCTGCTCGAAGCGCTGCTCGGGCAGTTCTCGTCCGAGGTGCAAGGCACCACCGCCCGGCTGCACCACAAGGGCGACCCGTACGAGAACATCGTCGAGGCCGTGCGCGCCTACTGGTCCGCCTACCGGAAGTACCTGCCCGAGATGATCGGGGTCTTTCAGATGTCGATGACCGACCCCGAGTACGCCCGCAAGTGGCGCCGCAACCGCGCCGCCGGGGTGCGGAGCATCGTGGACGGCATCGTCCGGGCCCGCAGCGAGGGCTACGACCCGGGCCTCGACACCGAGGTGCTGGCCTCCGCGCTGGTGTCCACCCTGGAGTCGTTCTGCTGGGTGTGGATGGTCGGCGGCGGCGACGAGGGCGTCCCGGCGCCCGACGACGAGACCGCGATCCGCACCCTGGCCGCCATCTGGTACCGGACGGTCTTCTTCAACGCCCCGGCCGACGCCCAGGCCGACGTCCCGGATCACGCGCACGACCACGCGCCGGACGGTGGTAACGGCAAGCACCCCGCCCGGCACGTGACGGCCTCCCCGGCAGGGCTCAGCTAGGGACCGCCGGGCCGCCGCGGAGCTCCCTGCGCAGGATCTTGCCCGAGGCGTTGCGCGGCAGCGCCTCCACCACCTGGACGCGGCGCGGGCACTTGTAGTGGGCCAGCCGCTCCCGGCAGAAGGCGATCACCTCGTCCGCGTCCGGCTCGGCGCCGGGGCGCGGCACGACGACGGCGAGCACCGACTCGCCCCACCGCTCGTCCGGCCGCCCCACCACCGCCGCCTCCAGCACCGCCGGATGCTCGGCGAGGACGTTCTCGACCTCGGCCGGGTAGATGTTCTCGCCGCCGCTGACGATCATGTCGTTGATGCGGTCGGTCAGGTACAGATGGCCGGACTCGTCCAGGTAGCCCGCGTCGCCGCTGCGGAACCAGCCGTCCGCGTCCACGACCTCGGCGGTCTTCTCCGGCATGCCCCAGTAGCCCGCCATCATCCACGGCATCCGCAGCGTCACCTCGCCCACCTGGCCCGGCGGCAGGACGCGGCGGTCCACGGGCCCGACGACCCGGATCTCGGCGCCCGCCACCGGCCGCCCCGCCGACGCCAGGTACGGCCCCGCCTCGTCGTGCTCGTCCGCGCCGAGGGTGCAGACCGTCCCGCAGGTCTCGGTCAGCCCGTAGACCTGGACGAAGTCGCAGCCCAGCGCCGCACGGGAGGCTTTCAGCAGCGACGGGGTGATCGGAGAGCTGCCGTAGGCGACCAGCCGCAGCGCGGACAGGTCGTGCGCGTCCACCTGCCCGCTGTCGACGATGGCGCGCAGCATCGCCGGGACGAGCTGCGCGTGCGTGATGCTCTGCTTCTGCAGGACGCGGAGGACGTGGGCGGGCGAGGCGTCGGCGACCAGCGCGGTCCGGGCGCCGAGGCGCAGCCCGTACATCGTCCAGACGCCCCCGGCGACGTGGAAGACCGGCGCGACGATCAGCAGGACCGGGGACTCCGGCCATTCCCACCCCGGGTAGGCGTCGAGCGCCTTGACCCAGCGCCCGGTCTCGTAGAGCACGCCCTTGGCCCGGCCGCTGGTGCCGGAGGTGTAGTAGAGAAGCGTCGGGTCGCCCTCGCGGGTGCCGCGCCCGCCCGGTTCAGCGGGGAAGCCGCCGTACCAGGCGCGGAAGCCGTCCTCGGACCCAGCACCGCCGATGACGACGACGGGCGCGGACGAGTCCCCGGGCAGCGAGTCCCGCAGCAGCGGCTCGAACTCCTCCTGGACGACGAAGATCCCGGGCCCCGCGTCCGCGATCACCGCGGTCAGCTCGCGGGCGGACAGCCGCCAGTTGAGCGGGTTCATCACCGCCCCGACGCGTTCGGCCGCCAGGTGCAGCAGGGCGTAGTCGGGATGGTTGCGGCCGAGCCAGGCCACCCGGTCGCCCGGCCCGATCCCGGCGGCGAGCAGCCCCGCGGCGATCCGGTCGGCGGCGGCGTCCACGTCCCGGTAGGTGAGCGGCGGGCCATCGTGGCCGGCGAACGCGACGGCGTCCGGCCGCAGCTCGGCGTGCCTCCGGACGAGGGACTCGGTGGTGCGCATCCTCGATTCTCCCTTGCTAGTGCCGGACGGCGGAGGTCGGGCGGGGGTCGGCGTCGCCGGTGTCGGCGGCGGCAGCGGCGTCGGTGGCGTCCGCGCGCCGGACGACTCCGCGCGCGGCCAGCAGGTCGATCTCCTTCTCCGGGCAGCCGGCCCAGTCCCGCAGGACCTGGTCGGTGTCGGCGCCGAGCAGCGGGCCCGGCGCGCGGACCGCGCCCGGCGTCCGGCTCAGCTTGGGGACGACGTTGGGCATCGGGATCTCCAGGCCGGTGCCCGGGTCGGCGAGTCGCACGATCATGTCGCGGGCGGCGTAGTGCGCGTCGGCGAGCATGTCCGCCGGGGTGTAGATGCGTCCGCGGGGGACGGCGTGCTCGTCCAGCAGGCGTTCGGCCTCCTCCAGCGGCAGCCCGCCGACCCAGTCGCCGATCAGGGCGTCCAGCTCGGCCATGTTCTGCCCGCGCGCCTGGTGCGTCGCGAACCGGGGATCGGCGGCCAGGTCCGGGGCGTCCATCGCCGCGCAGAGCCGGGCGAACAGCGCGTCCCCGTTGGCGGCGATCAGCAGCTCGCCGCCGTCGCCCGCCCGGTAGACGTTGGACGGCGCCACCCCCGGCAGCGTGCTGCCGGTGCGCGTACGGGTGGAACCGGCGAGCTCGTGCTCGGCCAGGCTCGACTCCATCAGCGCGAACACGGCCTCGTACAGCGCGACGTCGATCTCCTGGCCGCGGCCGCTGCGGTGGCGCTCCTGCAACGCGGCGAGCACCCCCATCACTGCGAACATCCCGGCCAGCGCGTCGCCGAGGCTGACGCCCACGCGCGTCGGCGGACGGTCGGGATGGCCGGTGAGGGCGCGGATGCCGCCCATCGCCTCGCCGACGCTGCCGAACCCCCGGTCGTGCGCCCGCGGCCCGCTCTGCCCGAAGCCGGAGACATGCGCCATGATCAGCTTCGGGTTCGCGGCCGAGAGCGCGGCGTAGTCCAGGCCCCAGCCCGCCAGCCGTCCGGGCGCGAAGTTCTCGACCACGACGTCGGCCTTGTGCGCCAGCCGCCGCACCAGGTCCCGGCCGCGCGGATCGCGCAGGTCGACGGCCACGGAGCGCTTGTTGCGGGCGAGCTGGGCCCACCACAGGGACTGGCCGTCCCGCATGAGGCCCCAGCGCCGCATGGCGTCGCCGTCGCAGGGCTCGATCTTGACGACCTCGGCGCCGTAGTCGCCGAGGAGCTGGCCGGCGAACGGACCGGCGATGAAGCTCCCGAGTTCGAGGACCCGGACGCCGTCGAGCGGGGTGGAGCTCACGGGACGTCCCCGGGCCGGACGGTGAAGCGGTGGGTCACGGAGATCGGTCCTTTCGAAACAAACTGAAACTGAAACTAGTCTCAGTCTTGCGCGAGCGCAATCCCCGGGACCGTATCCCGGGACGGAAGATCGCGACGGCGCCGCCGGTCTTGATTTTTCTGAATCTGAAATTAGTCTTGGTGGTCGGGTTCAGGCAACCGTGCCGCGGCGGCCGACCCGTCACCGCCCCAGAAGGGAATCCGCATGCCCGTCCAGTCCGCCGACTCCACCTCCCCGCTGCCCTGGAACTGGCCGGAGCGGCTGCCCGCCGCCATCGAGGTCCGGGAGGTCGGCCCCAGGGACGGGCTGCAGAACATCGACGCCACGCTGACCGCCGAGCACAAGGTCCGGCTGATCCGCGCCATCGCCGCCGCGGGCGTGCGGCGGATCGAGGCGGCGTCGTTCGTCAGCCCGCGCGCCGTCCGGCAGATGGCGGACGCCGAAGAGGTGGTCCGCGCGGTCCGCGACCTCCCGGACGTGTCCGTCGAGGCGCTGGTGCCCAACGGCCGCGGCGCCGAGCGGGCCCTCGCCACCGGCGCCGTCGACCGCCTGGTGTTCGTCGTCGCGGCGAGCAGCACGTTCAACGAGCGCAACGTGCGGATGACCACGGAGCGATCCGCACGCGAACTGCACCGGGTCGCGGCGCTCGCCGGAGAGGCGGGGACGCCGCTGAGCGTCGTCGTCGCCACCGCGTTCGGCTGCCCCTACGCGGGCGACGTCCCCGCCGAGACCGTGCTCTCGCTGGTGAGCCTGGCGGTGCGCGAAGGCGCCGACGAGGTCTTCCTCGCAGACACGACCGGCATGGCCACGCCCGCGTCGATCGCCGCCCTGGTGCCCGTCGCCCGGTCCGCCGCGGACGGCCGTCCCGTGGGACTGCACCTGCACGACACCCGCGCCCTCGGCATGGCCAACGCGCTCACCGCGCTGACGCTCGGCGTCACGCTGTTCGACGCCTCGGCCGCGGGCATGGGCGGCTGCCCGTTCGCGCCGCCGTCCGCCCGCGGCAACATCAGCACCGAGGACTTCGTCCACCTGGCCCACGAGCTCGGCGTCGCCACCGGGCTGGACCTGTCCCGGCTGGTCACCGCCGCCCGGCTCGCCGAGGAGATCACGGGACGCGAGCTTCCGGGCCAGATCATGCGCGCGGGACCCAGGCTGAACGCCGCGACGAGGGCGTGACCTCCCGGCCGCCGGCCGTCCCAGCGGTCAGGCCTCGGGTTCGCGGTGGTAGACGGCGCGGTACCAGAGCAGGCTGAGCGTCTCGATGGCGGCCTCGTCGTCGGGGGCGTCCACGTCGGTGTCGCCGCCCGACACCATCCAGACCCAGCAGAACGCCTCCAGCACCGAGACGATCGCCGAGGCGAGGAGGCCGGGCGCGGCGCCGACGCGGTAGCCCGACCGCTCCGCGTTCCTGATCCCGGCCCGGACCACGCGGATGCCGATGGCGCGGTGCTCCCGCCACCGCTGCGCGAACGCCTCGTCCGTCATGGACATCTGGAACACGCCGACCATCTCCGCGAGGTACTTGCGGTAGGTGGTCCAGTACGCCCGGACGGCGGCGCGGATGCCCTCCATCGGGTCGTCGCTCTGGGCCTCGAACGAGGTCTCGAGGACCTCGACGGAGAACTGCTCCAGCAGCGCCTGGAGCAGCTCTTCCTTGTTCTCGTAGTAGTTGTAGAACGAGCCGGGGGACTTGCCCGCCTGCCGCGCGATGTCGGAGATCTTGGCGTTGAAGTAGCCCTGCTCCGCGAAGACCTTCCGCGCCGCGTCCAGGAACGCCGCCTCGGTCCGCCGTCCCTTCGGCGTGGGTGGCCTCGAAGGCATCCTGCAACCCCTTCTGATGACCGCGGACCGCTCCCGCGCACCCGGTGACGTGGTGGACCGAGTCTAGAGGATCGGCCCCCGGCGGGCGCATGATCGGCGTTGACTAAAACTGAATTTAGCATCAGTATTATTCTCAGCACGCGGCGTTCCCCCGCCGCACGACCGAACGGCCGATCGAAGGGACGCACCCATGGCGATGATGACCGGGGAGGAGTACCTCGCCTCACTCGACGACGGCAGACGGATCGTCGCCGAGGGCGAGGACATCAAAGACCTGACCACCCACCCGCAGTTCGCCACCGCGCTGAAGCTGGTGGGTGCGGGATACGACCGGCATCACCGCCCCGGGGACGACGCCAGCGGCCCGTACTTCAAGATCCCGCACAGCCCGGCGGAGCTGAAGGACATCCTGGAACTGCTGCTGGGCTGGGACATGGTCACCGTCACCACGTCCCAGGGGCTGCTCGCGCTGCTCACCGCGGCGGCGCGGATCCGTCCGGCGAACCAGGAGTACGCGCGGCGGATCGAGGACTACTTCGCGCACTGCCGCGACAACGACCTGCGCTGCGTGCAGGCGATCACCGACGCCAAGGGCGACCGCAAGCGCCCCCCGAGCGCGCAGGACGACCCCGACGTCTACACCCGCATCGTCGAGCGCCGCCCGGACGGCATCGTCGTCCGGGGCGCGAAGCTGCACATCTCGTCGGCGGCGGTGAGCCACGAGCTGGTGGTCATGCCGACCAAGAACATGAAGCCGGGCGAGGAGGACTGGGCGGTCGCGTGCGCCATCCCGGTGAACGCACCGGGCGTGACGATCGTCAACACCAGCTACGCGCCGCGCGAGCGGGAGGCCGACTTCCCGGTCAGCTCCAAGCACAACATGCCGGAGGGCTTCGTCCTCCTGGACGACGTCTTCGTCCCCAACGAGCGGGTGTTCCTGGCGGGCGAGATCGAGCACTCCGCGACGTTCGCGCACTCCCTGGGGCTGTGGGAGCGGCTCGGCGGGACCGCGCACCTGGCCGAGTACGGCGACACCCTGGTCGGGCTGGCGCAGCTCATCGCCGAGGCCAACGGCACCGAGCGCGTCTCGCACATCCGCGAGAAGATCGCCGAGATGGTCATCTACGCCACGCTGGTGCGCGGCTCCCTGGAGGCGGCCATCGCCAACGCCGAGGCCAGCCCGGAGGGCTGGTACTTCCCCAGCGAGCTGTACACCAACGCCGCCAAGCACTACGGCGCCGCCGAGTTCAGCACGATGATCCGCCACCTGCACGACATCGGCGGCGGGGCGATCGTCACCGCGCCGTCCGTCAGCGATCTGGAGCACGCCGAGGTCGGCCCGTTCATCCGCAAGTACATGCGGACGAAGGACGGCATCGACGGCGAGTACCGCACCCGGCTGTTCCACGCGATCCGCGACTTCACCGCCGACGCCTACGGCGGCTGGCAGCTGGTCACCATGCTGCAGTCCGGCGGCGGGCTCTACGCGCAGCGCCTGGTGGCCCGCAAGCACTACCCGATGGACGACGCGAAGGCCCTGGCGCTCAAGCTCGCCGGGCTCGCGGAGGACTGATCCGGTGCCGAGCGACAACGACTCCCTCAGCTTGGACGCCTTCCAGGACGAGGCCGAGCGGTTCCTGCGGTCGATCGCCGACGAGTTCGTCGACGCCGGGCTCAGCGGGGGCCGCCGCGCGTCCGACCGGATCGCCGCCGTGGAGGAGCTGGGCGAAGGGCACGAACTCCAGGTCAAGCAGGCCAGGGAGCTTCAGGCGCGGCTGTTCGACGCCGGGCTGGCCTGGCCGAGCGGCCCCGCCGACTGCGGCGGACGCGGGCTGACCCGCGAGCACGACCAGATCGTCGAGCGCCTCCTGTCCGACCTGGGCTTCCCGTCCCGGGAGATGCTGTTCGTCGGGCTGCACATCGTCGCGCCCGCGATCGACGCGCACGGCACGGCGGAGCTGCGGCGGCGGATGCTGACCGCGCTCTACCGCGCCGACATCATCGGCTGCCAGCTGTTCTCCGAGCCGGGCGCCGGGTCGGACCTCGCGGGCGTCGCGACCCGGGCCGTCCGGGACGGCGACGACTGGATCCTCACCGGCCAGAAGGTGTGGACGTCGATGGGCCACCTCGCGGACGTGGGCGAGGCGCTCGTCCGCACCGACCCGTCGGCGCCCAAGCACGGCGGGCTGACGGTGTTCCTGGTGGACATGCACGCTCCGGGCGTCACCGTCCGCCCGATCAGGCAGATGACCGGCGGGTCCGCGTTCAACGAGGTGTTCCTGGACGGCGTGCGCGTCCCCGACTCCCACCGCATCGGCGGCGTCGGCGACGGCTGGCGGGTCGCCGGGACCAGCCTCGGCAGCGAGCGCGAGACCATGATCGGCGGCGACGGCCCGGTCAGCCCGTACGTGCTGGAGCGGCTGGCGGCGCTGGTCGAGCGGCTCGGCGCGGCCGGCGATCCCGTCCACCGGCAGCGGATCGCCCGGACGGTCGCCGCGGTCACCGCGATGCGCGCCGCCGCCGCGCTCCCCGAAACATCCTGGGGCCACCGGACGGCGCCGGTGTCCGGGTCCGTCCTGAAGATGCTCATGACCCGGGCCGTGGACGAGATCGCGGCGCTGGCGGGCGAGGTCCTCGGCGAGCGCGCCTTCGCCGACGGCGGCGAGCCGGACGCCTACGCCTGGTCGGAGTTCGTCCTCGGGGCCCCGGCCATGCACATCGCCGGCGGCACCGACGAGATCCAGCTCAACATCATCGCCCAGCGCGGGCTCGGCCTTCCCCGGCCGCCCAAGCCGCTCAACTAAGGACTGCACGATGGAATCCTTCATCCAACTGCGCAAGGGAAACACACCACGGCAGGTCCACCGCGACCTGGACGGGCTGAAGGAAGACGAGATGGGCCGGTCCGGGTTCACCGGCCGCACCACCTTCTTCTACCGCCGCAACGACCCGTCCAAATACCGCGTCGAGGGCGACCTGCGGCCGCTGGACGTCCTGACCGGCACGCTCGAACCGACGGACCTGCACGACCCGGCGGGCGAGCCGCTGCCGCTGCTCAGCAACGACGACTGCCGCATCCTGCTCAGCCGCCGCGGGCAGGCCGCGCCGTGCTACGAGCGCAACGTCGACGGTGACGAGCTCTACTTCGTCCATAAGGGCACCGGGCACTTCGAGACCGAGTTCGGACGGCTGGCCTACCGTCCGGGCGACTACGTCTACCTGCCGAAGGCGACGACGTACCGGCAGGTCCCGGACGGCGAGTCGCACCTGCTCATCGTGGAGGCGCGGGAGGAGTTCCGGGTGCCCGAGGCGGGCGCGATCGGCCGGTACTTCCCCTACGACCCCGCGCTGATCACGGTGCCCGAGCCCGAGGTGTTCGAGGAGCCGCGGCAGGACGAGTACGAGATCCGCCTCCGCCACCTCGGCGGCCGGACGTCGCTGTTCACCCCGCACCACCCGCTGGACGCCGAGGGCTGGCGGGGCGACAACGTCGCCTTCACGTTCAACATCGACGACTACGACGTGATCACGTCGGAGAGCGTCCACCTGCCGCCGACGGTGCACCTGTTCATGCAGGCCACCGGCGTGTACGTGATGAACTTCCTGCCCCGTCCGGCCGAGATGGTCCCGGGCGTGGAGCGCATCCCCTGGTACCACCGCAACGTCGACTACGACGAGGTCGCGTTCTACCACGGCGGGAACGTGTTCGGCGTGGACATGCCCGAGGGGCTGCTCTCCGTCGTCCCGCAGGGCATCCACCACGGCATTCCGGAACGCGCGCGGGAGCGTTCGCGGCGCCGGTTCGACGTGGACCAGCGTGTGGAGTGGAAGGTCATCGCGATCGACACGCGCCGCCGCCTCACCCCGAGCCCGGCGCTGCTGGACGCGGCCCTCGGGGAGGGCGCATGACCGCCACCGACCGCGCCGTCAGTGCTGACCGCTACGAGTACGACCGCGTCCCGTACCTGGTGATCTTCAAGGACGACTCCGCCTACCGCGACACCTACGGCGGCGTGGTCGAGGACGTGGTGCTGGAGAGCTACCTGCTCAGGCCGCGCGGCGTCCCGTCCGACACGGTGATCGTCTTCATGCACCCGATCGGCGGGGGCGCCTACCTGCCGATGTCGAACGCGCTGCCCCGGGCCGGGCACCACGTCATCTACTGCAACAGCCGGTACCGCGGCGTGGACAGCGCGCTGATCATGGAGAAGGTCGTCCAGGACCTGGGGGCCTGCGTCCGGGACGCCCGCGAGCGGCTCGGCTACCGCAACGTGATCCTGGGCGGCTGGAGCGGCGGCGGCTCGCTGTCGCTGTACTACCAGCAGCAGGCGCAGTCGCCGACCGTCACCGCCACCCCCGCCGGCGAGGCGCCCGACCTGACCAAGCTCGGACTCCAGCCCGCGGACGGCCTGATGCTGCTCGCCGCGCACATCAGCAGGCACGGCACGCTCACCGAATGGATGGACGCGTCCATCCTGGACGAGCACGACCCCGAGAAGCGCGACCCCGAGCTCGACCTCTACAACCCGGAGAACCCGAACCGGCCGCCGTACACCGAGGAGTTCCTGGCCCGGTACCGGCAGGCGCAGATCGACCGCAACCGGCGGATCACGGCGCGGGTCAAGGAGACGCTGGAGGACCTGCGGAGCAGCGGGCGGCCACTGGAGGAACGGGGTTTCGTCACCCACGGCACGATGGCCGACCCGCGCTGGCTGGACCCCGCCGTCGACCCCAACGACCGGCGACCCGGCTGGTGCTACCTGGGCGATCCCAAGGTCGTGAACATGGGGCCGGTGGGGCTGGCGCGCTTCTCCACCCTGCGGAGCTGGCTGTCGCAGTGGAGCTACGACGACGCGAACGCCGACGGCCTGCGCTGCGCCGCCGACCTGGAGGTCCCCACGCTCGTCATCGGGAACTCCGCCGACGACGCCTGCACCCCCAGCCACACGCAGCGGCTCTACGAGGCGGTCGGGCACAAGGACAAGACGCTGCACACCGTCCAAGGCGCCAACCACTACTACTCGGGCCGGAGCCAGCGCCCGCACCTGGCGGAGGCCGTCGACACGATCAGCGCGTGGCTGGACGAGCGGGGCTGGGCGGGCGCGAAGTGAGCGAGGAACTGCTGAGCCCGGAGGAGGTGCGGTCCGCGCTGCGCGCGTACTTCGCCGACGCCTCCGTGCTGGACGAGGCGCGGGCGCTGCGCGACGACCCCGGCGCCTTCGGCCAGGACGGTTTCGACCGCGAACGCTGGCGTGCACTCGCGGGCGAGGTCGGCCTGGTCGCGATGGCCGGTCCGGAGGCGGCGGGCGGTCTGGGGCTCGGGCTCGTCCATCTGACCGCGGCGCTCGAAGAGGCGGGCGCGTGCCTCTACCCCGGGCCGGTGCGGGCGTCCGTCCTCGCCGCCTGGACGCTGAGCCTCCTGGGCGCGCCTGACGGCGTCGAAGATCTGCTGGACGGCACCAAGATCGTCGGCATGCCGCAGTCGTTCGCCGACCGGCGTCCGGGGGTGGTGCTCTCCGCCGATGGCCGCATCTCCGGAACCGTGCGCGCCGTCACCCACGGCATGTCGGCGGACGTGCTGCTCACTCTGGCCGACTCGGCTGAAGGGACCGTCCCCGTCCTGGTCCGGCTGGACGGGGACAGCGGTGAGGTCGCTCGGCGGCCCGTCCAGGCGACCGACCTGACCGCCACCCTGGCCGATCTTGAGCTGCGGGCCGTGCCGGCGGCGCCCGGCGACACCGGCGCGCACGACCGGACGCGGGACGCCGCCCGCCTCCTGCTGGCCGCCGAGCAGGTCGGCGGCGCGCAGGGCTGCCTGGCCCAGACGGTGGACTACGCGAAGATCCGGACGCAGTTCGGCCAGGTCATCGGCGGTTACCAGGCGATCCAGCACCGCTGCGCGCGGGTCGCGATCGCGGTGGCGGGGGCACGTGCGCTGGTCCTCGCCGCCGCCAAGGCCATCGACTCCGGTGATGGCGAGGCCGCGCACCAGCTCGTCCTGCTGGCCAAGGCCGAGGCGTCCGAGGCGTTCGACGGCGCCGCCGACGCGCTCATCCAGGTGCACGGCGGCATCGGGTTCACCTGGGAGCACGACGCCCACCTGTACTTCCGGCGGGCGCGGGCGGCGTCGGCGCTGGACGGTCCGCCGTCCCGGCTGCGGGACGACGCCGTCACGGCCGGATGCCTGTCGCTGCTCACCCGGGCCCCCGCCGGCTGATCTCCGTTCCACGACGATTCTGAAAGGACATGCCGTGCCGACTCCCGTCATCGTGGAGGCCGTCCGTACCCCCGCGGGCAAGAGGGGCGGGTCGCTGTCAGGGTGGCATCCCGCCGAACTGGCCGCCGAGACGCTGAAGGCCCTCGCCGAGCGCGCCGGGATCCCCCCGTCCGCCGTCAACGACGTGATCATGGGCTGCGTGACCCAGGTGGGTCCGCAGAGCACCAACATCGCGCGGAACGCCGTCCTGGCGGCGGGCTGGCCCGCCGGAGTCCCGGGGACGACCGTGGACCGCCAGTGCGGCTCGTCCCAGCAGGCGGTCCACTTCGCGGCGCAGGCCGTGGCGTCCGGCTTCATGGACGTGGTCGTCGCCGCCGGCGTCGAGTGCATGAGCACCGTGCCGATGTTCTCCAACGCCCCCGGCGGCGACATCAGGGCCGTCTACGGGGACGAGGTCCAGGCCCGGTACGCCGACCGCGTCTCCTACGGGACGTCCGGGCTCGTCCCGCAGGGGATCTCCGCCGAGCTGATCGTGGACCGCTGGAAGCTCACCCGCGAGGAACTCGACGCCTACGGCCTGCGCAGCCAGGAGCGGGCGGCGGCGGCCACCGCCGAGGGGCGGTTCCGCCGCGAGATCGTCCCGGTGGCGCGGAAGGTCCGCGACCGGGAGACCGGCGAGGTCAGCAAGCCCGGCGGGCTGCTCGCCGAGGACGAGTGCATCCGCGCCACCTCCGCGGAGGCGCTGAGCGGGCTCAAGCCGGCGTTCGTCCCCGAGGGGCGGGTGACCGCCGGGAACTCCTCGCAGATCGTGGACGGCGCCGCCGCCGTCCTCGTCATGAGCGACACCGCCGCCGAGCGCCTCGGCCTGACGCCCCGCGCGGCGATCAGGGGCATGTCGGTGGTGGGCGACGACCCGGTCGACATGCTCACCGCGCCCATCCCCGCCACCCGCGACGTCCTCGCCAGGACCGGCCTGAGCGTGGACGACATCGACCTGTTCGAGGTCAACGAGGCGTTCGCGCCGGTCGTCCTGGCGTGGCAGCGCGAACTCGGCGCCGACCCGGACAGGCTCAACGTCAACGGCGGCGGCATCTCGCTGGGCCACCCGCTCGGCGCGTCCGGCGCCAAGCTGATGACGACCTTGCTGCACGAGCTGGAGCGCACCGGCGGCCGGTACGGGCTGCAGACGATGTGCGAGGGCGGCGGCATGGCCAACGCGACGATCATCGAGCGTCTGTCATGAGCGGGCTGTTCTCCCTGGACGGACGCGTCGCGATCGTCACCGGCGCGTCCAGCGGCATCGGGCGGCACATGTGCGGCGTCCTGGCCGGGGCGGGCGCGACCGTCGTCGCCGCGGCGCGCCGGGAGTCCCGGCTGCGGGAGCTGGCCGAGGCGGACGACCGGATCATCGCCCAGGCGTGCGACGTCACGGTCACCGAGGACTGCGCCCGCGTCGTGGAGCGGGCGGCCGAGCTCGGCGGGCCGCACGTCCTGGTCAACGCGGCGGGCTTCGGCGACCCGGTGCCCGCGTTCGACCTGACGGCCAAGGAGTTCCGGCGGACGCTCGACGTGGACCTCACCGCCACCTTCGAGATGAGCGTCCACGCCGCGCAGGCCATGCGGGGACGCGGCGGCTCCATCGTCAACATCGCCTCGATCTTCGGCCTGGGCGCGTCGTGGCCGGTCACGCAGGCGGCCTACTGCGCGGCCAAGGGCGGGGTCGTCAACCTCACCCGGCAGCTCGGCGCGGAATTGGCGGACGAGGGCGTCCGCGTCAACGCCATCGCGCCCGGCTGGTTTCCCAGCGAGCTGACCGAGGAGATGTTCGCCGACGAGAAGGCCATGCGGTGGCTCCGGCGCAACACGCCCATGCGCCGTCCCGGTCGGCTGGACGAGTTCGACGGCCCGCTGCTGCTCCTGGCCGGTGACGCAGGCGGCTTCATCACCGGCCAGACCATCGCCGTGGACGGCGGCTGGACCGCGCGATGAGCGGAGGGACGATGCGCAGAACGCTGTACGACGACGTCCACGAGGACTTCCGGCAGAGCTTCCGGTCCTTCGTCGCCGCCGAGATCCTCCCGCACCACGACCGCTGGGAGGAGGCGGGACGGGTCGGCCGCGAGATGTTCACCGCCGCCGGCGAAGCCGGATATCTGGCGATGGCGGTCCCGTCCGGGTACGGCGGCCTCGGCGAGGACGACTTCCGGTTCAACGCCGTCATCGGCGAGGAGCTGCAGCGGGCGAACGTGATCGGGTCGGGCATGTGCATCACGCTGCACAACGACGTCGTCCTGCCCTACCTGCTGCACTTCGCCGACGAGGCGCAGAAGCAGCGGTGGCTGCCGGGGATGGTGACAGGCGAGATCATGGGCGCGATCTCCATGACCGAGCCGGGCGCGGGCTCGGACCTGGCCGCGCTGACCACGAGCGCCCGCCTGGACGGCGACGACTACGTCGTCAACGGCGCCAAGACGTTCGTGACCAACGGCCTCAACGCCGACCTGGTCGTCCTGGCCGTCCGGACCGACCCGGCACAGCGCCACAAGGGGATCAGCCTCCTGGTCGTGGAGGACGGGACGCCCGGCTTCACCCGCGGCCGCCACCTCGACAAGATCGGGCTGCGCAGCCAGGACACGGCGGAGCTGTTCTTCACCGACGCGCGGGTCCCCGCCGCGAACCTGCTCGGCGGCGAGGGCGAGGGCTTCACCATCCTGATGCGGAACCTGGCCCAGGAACGGCTGGGCCTGGCGGTGTCGGCGATCTCGGCCGCCCGCGCCGCCCTCTCCTGGACGGTCGAGTACTGCAAGCAGCGCGAGGCGTTCGGGAAGCCGCTGATGGCGCACCAGAACACCCGGTTCACCCTCGCCGACCTCGCCGTCCAGGTGGACGTCGGGCAGACCTTCGTCGACGCCCTCATCGAGGCCCACGGCCGGGGCGAGCTGACGGCCGAGGACGCGGCCAAGGCCAAGTACTGGACGACCGAGCTGCAGCAGACGGTCGTCAACCGCTGCCTGCAACTGCACGGAGGCTACGGGTTCATGCGCGAGTTCCCGATCGCCAGGGCGTACCTGGACGCCAGGATCCAGACGATCTTCGGCGGCACGAACGAGATCATGAAGGAGATCGTCGCGCGGACCCTGGACGGCGACCGTCCGGCGGGGGCGCGGCGATGAGCGTCGACGTCGTCCGCGACCGCGGGATCACCGAGATCACGCTGAACCGTCCCGCCAAACGCAACGCCATGACCGACGCGATGTGGAGCGCCCTGGACGAGATCCTCGCCGACCTCGACGACATCCGCGTCCTGATCGTCACGGGCGCGGGCGGCTCCTTCTGCGGCGGCTCGGACGTCTCCGGCCTGCTGGACGACCCCGGCTCGCTGCCCGACCGCATCGCCGTGTCGAACCGGTGCGTGCTGGCGATGCGCGAGCTGCCCGTCCCGACGATCGCCAAGGTCGGCGGGCCCGCCGCCGGTGCGGGCGCGAACCTGGCGCTGGCCTGCGACTTCGTCCTCGCCGCCGAGGACGCCTACTTCGCCCAGCTGTTCGTGCACCGCGGGCTGTCGGTCGACAGCGGCGCGAGCTGGCTGCTGCCGAGGCTGGTGGGGGAACGGCGCGCCCGCGAACTGTGCCTCCTGGGCGACCGCGTCGGCGCCGAGGCCGCCCTCGACATCGGCATGATCACGCAGGTCACCTCACCGAGCGGCCTGGACGCGGCGGTGACCGACCTGGCCGACCGTCTGCTAGCCCTCTCCCCGGCCGCCCTGTCCGGGACGAAACGCATGCTGAACCAGACATGGCGGACCACCTTCGCCGAGGCCCTGGACGCCGAGGCCGCCAACCAGCTCCAGATCATCCAAACCCCCGAAGCCCACACCGCGATCAATGCCTTCAACGCACGCTAGTCATCGTCCGAAGGGCCGTGGATTTCGCGTTGCCAGAGCCAGGCGGTGATCCGCTCCACCGCGCGGTTTCGGTGGCGGCGGTAGGTGCTGAACGGCAGGCCCAGCATTTCGGCCGCGCGTTCCTGGGTGGACGCCGGGCGCAGGAACGTGCGGTCGATGACCCTATACAGGGACTCCTCGCCGCGGAGCGTTTCGGCCGCCTCGGCGATCAGTTCCGGAAGCGTCCCGGGACGGTGCCGGACGAGCCGTGAGCGCATGAGCGGATTGCCCGCGAGCCTTTCCGGACGGTGCAGATCCTTCAGCGCCGCCCTTACCGCGTCTGCGAATTCGGGCTGGGAGAGCACCAGTTCCGGAGCCGTCCCGGTGGGCGGAGTGGCGGCGGCGCCCAATTCGCGTTCGGCGGTCAGGTCGAGCCATTCCTCGACGCTCAGCCGCCGCCAGTCGTGGGCGTACATCTCGTAGGGGCGGCCGCCTATCTCGTACCGCGTGGCGTGGTGGAAGTCGAAATGGCTCAGCAGCGGGTCCCAGTAGTCGCGGTCGGACGGGACGGCGACGATGTCCCACGCCCGCGGCCCGCGCGTGATGATCTCCTGGCCGTTCCACAGCCGGATCAGCGTCTCCGCCCGGGACGGGCGGATATGCGCCTCGGAGTCCACGAAGAACCGCCAGGCCATGACGCTCTCTCCAGGACGGGCCGGGCCGTGCCGCGCGGTGTACTCCCACATCGCCCGCGCGGCCGGATCGTGCGCGAGGTCCTGCTCGTCGGCCTCGTGCAAGGGCAGGAATGCCGCGTACCCGAACGTCTCGCCGGACGTGTCGCGGAAGGCTCCGAACGCGTCCGGACGGCGTTCCAGCCAGTACGCCGCGAGCCGGGCCTGCTCCTCGCCCTGCGTGCGCCGGGTCAGGTCGAGCAGCGCCGCGTGGTCCTCCGGGCGCACCTCGTCGGTGAAGAAGCGGCCCAGCCCGGTGAGCTGCCAGTACGAGCTGACCACCGGATGGGACCGGCTGAGGAACAGCACGTCCGCGACGTGCTTGCGGCGGTCGCGGCGGTTGCCCGTCGCCTGCCGGACGCGCTCGACGAAATGGCCGCGCAGCCGGCGGTGCAGGGCCGCGTAACCGTCCGGGTCGCGCCAGCGCAGGTCCGCATCCAGGATGTCTCGGGCGACGTCATGGGGGAATATGCCGTGCACTCCCTCCTCCATGAACGACAGCGTGCGCAGCCACCCGAAAAGCTCGCCGTCGCCGTCACCGTTGTCGCCGTCGAGCATGGCGCGCAGCAGTTCCTCGGTGGTGAAGCGGGCGTGCGCGCAGACCTGCAGCGCCCGCGCGTGCCGGGGCGAGGGGACCTGGTCGATCACCCGTCCGAGCAGGGCCCGGACGACGTCGGGGGCGCCGGCCAGCGCGTCCGGCACCGCGCGGCCCTCCCGCCGCTGCCGGACGATCATGTCCACGGTCAGCGAGAGCGCCAGCGGATGCCCGTGCGTCATGGCGAGCACCTGCTCGTGCAGGTCGTCCGGGACGCCCTCCACCCGCAGGTACGCGAGGGTGTCCTCCGGACGCAGGTTCCGCAGCGACACCACCCGCAGCAGCTCTCGCCACCCCGGATCGGCGGTCCAGCGGGGGCCGGGCGCGTCCCGTCCGGCGATGACCACGAGCGCGTCCGACGGAAGCGACGGCAGGAAGGTCTCCCGCATCCAGTCGTCCAGCGGGGCGAGCAGCTCGTAGGTGTCGATCATGACGACCCGGCGGCCGGCGCCCGTCCCCGCCGCCTGCTCGAAGGGCCCGGCCGCCTGCGCGAGCGCCTCGGGGGCCGGGTCCACGACGCGGGCGTCCACCAGCACGGGCGCGACCCCGTAGCGCCGCGCCTCCTCGGCCAGCTCGGCCAGCAGCGCGCTCTTCCCGACGCCGCCGGGCCCGTGCAGGAACAGCACCGAGAACGGCGCGCCGTCGCCGGCTTCGAGCACGCCGCCGAACAGCTCGATCTCCCCGGCCCGTCCCACGAACCGGCGCCGCCGGGCCCGCCGCAGCCGATCCCCGAACGTCCCGCTCATCGGCACCCTCCGCGCCCGCCTTGCCCCGTCCCCTAACGCTAGGCCACGGGATCGGGCAGAAGGCGGACAGCGAATGGCCTGTCGAGTGGACACCGGACCGCCGGATGGTCGCCGTACCTCACCGCTACGAAGGAGGTACGAGACATGGGACGCGTCGGAGAACGCGCGGTCGTCCTCGGGGCCGGGATGGCGGGCCTGCTCGCCGCCCGGGTCCTCGCCGGGGCCTGCGAGCAGGTGACGATCGTCGAACGGGACGAGCCGCCCGGGCCCGGCCGGCCGCGGAAGGGCGTGCCGCAGGGACGGCACGCGCACATGCTGATGCCCCGCGGGCAGGAGATCCTGCGCGACCTGTTCCCCGGGCTCGAGGACGAGCTGATCGACGCCGGGGCCGTGGTCGCGGACCCGAGCACCGAGCACCGGTTCAACCTGGGCGGGCACGCGCTGTGCCGGGTGCCGCGCAGCGACCGCGCGGTGCAGGCGAGCCGCCCGCTGCTGGAGGGCGCCGTCCGCGAGCGGGTGCGGGCGCTGGACGGCGTCGTGTTCGCCCACGGATGCGACGCGGTGGGGCTGGTCGCGCCCGATCCCCGGCGCGTCACCGGTGTGCGGATCATGCGCCGGGTCCCGGGCAGCGCCGAGGAGGAACTCCCCGCCGACCTGGTGGTGGACGCGACCGGACGTGCCGCGCGGACCCGGCTCTGGCTGGAGTCGCTCGGCTACGACCCTGCCCCGCGCGAGGAGATCGAGGTCGGGGTGGCGTACGCGAGCCGTCCCGTCCGGCTGCCGCTCGGATCGCTGCCCGACAAGGCCGTCGTGGTCGGCCCCGGGCCGGGACGGCCGCGCGGGATGGCGCTGATCGCGATCGAGGGCGACCGGCACCTGCTGACCGTCGCCGGGCTCGACAAGGGGCACCGGCCGCCGACCGACCCGGAGGGCTTCCTGGCCTACATGGAGGGCCTGGCCCCGCCGGACGTGGCGAGGGCGGTACGCGCGGCCGAGCCGCTCGGGGAGATCTCCGCCCACCGCTACCCGTCCGACCTCCGGCACCGCTACGAGCGGCTGCGGCGGTTCCCGGCGGGCCTGCTGGTGACCGGGGACGCGCTGTGCAGCTTCAACCCGATCTACGCCCAGGGGATGACGGTCGCGTGCCTGGAGGCGCAGGTCCTCGCCAGGTGCCTGGACGACGCCGGCGCCCGCGACCTGACCCGGCGGTACTTCCGCGCGGTCGCCAAGGCGCTGGACGTCCCGTGGCGGATGGCCGTGGCCGCCGACCTGTCCATGCCCGAGGTACCGGGACGGCGCGGCCCGGCGATCCGGCTGCTCAACGCCTATGTCGGCCGCGTCCAGGCGGCCGCGGCCCGCGACCCCGAGATCGCCGGGCGGCTGGTGCGGGTGATCGGGCTGCTGGACCCGCCGACCGCGCTGATGCGCCCGTCCGTGCTTGCCGCCGCCTGCGCCGTCCGACGTACCGGCGAAGCCCTCCCGGGGACGACGCCGCACCCCGACACCGCATCAGATCATCGCCTCACCGTACGAACCGAGCAGGGAGTGCAGAGATGAAGACGCTCGACCGAGCCGAACTGATCACGGTGACCGGCCTGGTCACCGGCGCCGCGGGCCTCCTGATCCAGAAGGTGGCCGGGGTGGAGATGCCGGTCGTCCCGCCCGGCATGATCATCCTGCTGGTGGTGGCCGCGCTGATGGCCGCGACCCGCTGGCGCTGGACGCCCGTCCTGGCCGTCCTGGCCGCGCTGGCCGAGGTGGCGGGTTTCGTGGGCAGCCTGGCGGACGCCGACGCGTTCGGCGAGTTCGCCGGCGCGTCGGTCCGGGGTGCCGGGATCACCGTCGCCCTGGTCGCCGGGATCGCCGCCGCGATCGGCAACTACAGGTCCCGGAAATCGGCCGCGCCCGCGCCGACGCGCTGAGCCGCTGGCCCTGGCGGCGCCCGTCCCGGCCCATCCGGGACGGGCGTCGCCGTCGGCGTCACGGGCTGACGCGCAGGGCGATCAGGGCTATGTCGTCGGTGCCGGTGCTGGGCATGGCGTCCAGGAGCGCGTCGCAGAAATCCTCCAGGGGACGGGACGCGAGCGCGGACGCGTTCAGGCGGAGCCGGTCCAGGCTGGCGTCCAGGTCCTCGCCGCGGTGTTCGACGAGGCCGTCGGTGTAGAGCAGCAGGGTGGAGCCGGACGGCAGCGGTTCGGTCGCGCTGCGGTAGGGCTGGTCGAGCGGGGAGCCGAGCAGGGGGTCGGCGACCTCGTCCAGAAAGCGGCCGTCGCCGCCGGGCGTGATCAGGAGCGGCGGCGGATGCCCGGCGACGGCGTAGGTGAACCGCCATCGGCCGGGCGCGGCCTGCTCGACGCGGGACAGGACGCAGGTCGCCGTCGCGTCGGGGTCCACCGTCTCCATGGCGGCGTTGAGGCGGCGGAGGATCTCGCAGGGCGGGGCGAGGCGGTCGGCGGTCAGTACGCGCAGCATGTTGCGCAGCCGGCTCATCTCCACGGCGGCGGCCAGGTCGTGGCCGACCACGTCGCCGATGGCCATGACGGTCGCGCCGTCCGGCAGGACGAACGAGTCGTACCAGTCGCCGCCCACCCCGGCCGCGGCGGGGCTGGCCAGGTACCGGGCCGCGAGCCGCAGGCCGGCGACCTCGGGCGGGTCGGCGAGCAGGCTGTGCTGGAGGGCCAGGGCGAGCTGCTGGGTGCGGTGGTACTGGGCGGCGCTGCTCAGCGCGTCGTGGGTGTGGTTGAAGACCTGCTGCATGAGGGCGATGTCGTCCGGGCCCAGGGGTGCGCGGTCGCCGCGCCGGGCTGCCGTGACCGCCGCCGCCACCGTCCCGTCGACGATGACCGGCATCAGCACGACGCTGGTGGCCTCGGCCCGGGCCAGCCAGGCGACGGTCGTCCTGGGCAGCAGATCCTCGGGCGGGCGGCCCGGCGGGAAGGTGCGGCGCAGCGGACGGCGCGCCTTGATCGCGCGGGCGAACCCGCTATCGGGGGCGAAGCGCTCCTCACCGACCGGCGGCTGCCGCCGCACGCCGCCCCGCGACGCGGTCGCGATGCGGTGCGCGACGATCGGCGCGCCCGCCGGACGGTCGACCAGGTCGGGCAGCAGGTGGACCCCGCAACCGTCGGCGAGGGCGGGGACGAGCACGTCCGCGAGCGCGGCGAACATCCCGGCCAGCTCGGTCTGCTCCCCGGCCGCCGCCGCGGCCCGGTCGAGCAGTTCCGTGCGCTGCCGCTCCCGCCACTGCTCCTCGACATCGGTGCAGGTCCCGACCCACTCCACCACGACGTCGCCCTCGAACACGGGCGCGGCGTGGACGTCGTAGTGCCGGTACTCGCCGTCCCGCCTCCGCACCCGGTAGGTGTAGTGCCACGGACGGGCCCGCTCGCACGTCTCCCGCCACGACCGCAGCGCCGGCGCCCGGTCGTCGGGGTGCAGGACGTCCGACCAGCCGTCGCCGCGGTACTCCTCCCACGACTGGCCCGTCACCTCCTCCCAGACCCCGCTCGACTCCGTCACCTGGCCGGACGGGTCCGCCACCCACACGATCTGCGCGCTGAGCCACACCAGGCTCTCGAACCGGCGCCGGGTCCGCTCCTGCTCCTTGGTGGCCCGGTCCGCCCGCCGCGCGGCGGCGACCTGCTCGGTCACGTCCACGGCGATGATCAGCACGCCGGGCCGCCCGTGGGTGAACCGGGACAGGCTGACGGACAGGAACCGGTCCGGGCCGGCGGACGACGCCGTCCGCACCGGCGCCTCGACGAGGCTGGCCGGCTCCCCGGTGGCCAGCACATGGTCGAGCAGGCCGCCGTAGTCCCGCTGTACCTGATCGCTGAAGGCGTCCGCGATCGGCCGGCCGAGCGGGGGGTCGCCGACGTAGGTCCGGAAGGCGAGGTTGGTGTACGCCACCCGGTGGTCGGGCCCGGCCGTCAGCGCGACCGCGACCGGCGCCGGATCGAACGCCTCCAGCGCGAGCCACTCCATTCCACGGCTGCCAGCGTCATGCATCACGCGTCCCCCGGTTGGTCCGCCGCACCCGCGATATCCCCTCCCTACCCACGATGCCCGGCCGTATCAGCCGTCCACCGCCTCGACGGCCTGGATGCGGGAGTAGTGGAAGTTCCTCTCCTCCTGGCGCCCCGTCTCCGCGCTGCGCAGCTCGCAGACCGCCTTGAGCAGCTTCCTCCTGCCCATCCGCACCTGCTCGTAGGGAGGGCTGATGATCCGGGCCGTTTCCACGCCGTTCTGGTCGACGTAGGTGATCCGGACACGCTCGTCCTCCGCGACGGCCTGGGCGAGCAGCTCGATCTCGTCGGACCTGAGCTCGCGGGCCTCGCGGGTGATGACTCGCTGCGCTCGTTCCAGCGCCGTCAGCGGGCGGGACGGCCGCGCCGGACGGGAGGCGGCCGACCGGGGGCGAGCGGGGGAGCGCAGCGGGACGCGCGGGTTCTTCCGCAGCCGTTTCGCGAGCGCGTCGACGTCGGGTGCCGGTCCCTCGGTGGGCGCCGGTTCCTCGGTGGGCGGCGGGGGAAGCGGTCCGGGTGCGGGATCCTCGACCGGCGGGTACCCGGCGGCGCGCAGCGCCGCGAGCACGCTCTCGCGCGGGGCGGTGGCGATCAGCACGCCGGGGGAGAGCAGCCGCACGCCCAGATCCTGGAGCGCCGGGTGCCGGACGGCGCGCGCGAGCAGTCCGGTGTCCTCGCTCTGGAAGACGCAGGTGGCGGGCACCTCCCGAAGCCCCGGCGGCCGGACGCCGCCGTCCGGGCCGCTCGTCGCGGGATCGCGGAACACCGGCAGCACCCGGGAGGCGCCTCGCGCCAGCCCGTCATGATCCCCGGCGGCGAGGAGCGTGCCGAACGAGGAGAGCGCCCCGTGCGCGATCAGCCCGAGCAGGACGGCCTCCTGCAGCATGCCGCGCGGCGGACGGTCCGAGACATGCTCGCAGGCGAGCGGACGATGCCAGTGGAGCACCTTGGCGAGATGTTCGGGCGCCTGCACGCCCTGTCCTTCCGGCACCCCCTGCATGACCTTCGCGAGTTCGCGCCGCATCTGGACGCAGCCGTCACAGGCGGCCTTCGGGCTCAGGGGATAGAGCTGTTTGCCGTCGTCCAGACGGGTGCGCGTCGGCGCGGACGGCAGCGTCCACCATGCGAACAGGAGCCGCGCGGCCTGTTCACCCGGCGGCAGAAGCGTGAACGCCTCGCCTCCCGGCGACAGATGGATGTGCGTCCCGTCGTTGACGAATAGCCCGGCGCGCTGAGCACATGCCAACGCGAGCCGCGCGGACGCCTCGTTGCAACGCGCGCTCCGCATTACCCGTTGAAGGGCCTTCGGCTGCATCCCGGCCACTTTGAACACCTGCAACGGCCGTCTTGTGCATTCGGCAAGCGTCTCTGACGCGTAGGCGACGAACTCTTTGAGCCGGGTGGCGGCCGTCCGCTCCACCCGTTCCGGGTCGACTGGGACGGTCGGCAGCCTGGGCGGGTAAGGGTCGAACGGCGCCTTCGCCGCCGTTCCGCGCCGCGTGGGCCACCGTTCAAGAAGGGGATCGGCGACGTGCAGCACTCCGTCGTGGCCGGGCCAGACGAGGGCATGCTGCTTCAACGCGGATAACGCGTCGTCCACCGCGGAGGCGGGCCCGTCCAGCGACTCCGCGATGCTTGCCGTGGTCGCGTCCCGTCCGAGCGCCGCGGCCGTTTCCGCGACCTGGACGCAGGGGCGCGTCATCCGTTTGAGCGCCCGGTCCACCGATTGCTTCTGCTGGAGCCGTCCGGCGAGATCGGCCCAGCCGCGCGGCGCGGGCGGCCCGCACACGTCGATTCGAGCCGCCAGCACCTCCGCCAGCGCGTCGTGTTCGAGGGTGGCCAGCCAGTCCGGCAACGGCGTCCCTGTCATGCCCGTTCTCCCTCCGCGGACCACCGGACTCGGGAAGCGAACGAACACCACCCAAACGCATACGCCCTGGCATTTGCCGCGGGATCTGGGAAATGCGTCCTGACCGTCACCTGTTCGGGCGTGCGAGAATCCCGTCATGGAAACGAGCGAGGACGCGGGCGCCGACCCGCAACTTCCTCTTCGTGATGTCGTCGCGAGGCGCATCCGGGAGCTGATCCTCACCGGAGGGCTGAGCCCGGGCGAGCGGCTGCCCGAGGACCACCTGGCCGAGCAGCTCGGCGTCTCGCGGAACCCGGTGCGGGAGGCGCTCCGGACGCTGGAGGCCGAAGGCTTCGTCCAGGTCGCTGCCCGCCGCGGCGCCTCCGTGGCCACGCTGTCGATCAAGCAGGCGGACGATCTCTTCGACCTGCGGCTCGCGCTCGAACCCCTCGGCGCCCGGCTCGCGGCGCGCCATGTCACCCAGCCCGCGGTGGACCTGCTGCGGAAGATCCTCGCGATGGCGCAGCAGGACGGCGCCCGCCGCAGCGCCCAGGAACTCTCCGACCTGCACACCGACCTGCACTCGAAGATCTTCGAGATGTCGCAGAACGACCACCTCATCAGCGTCGCCCTGCCGATGGTGCGGCGCGGGCAGTGGCTGCTCCTCCAGCACTCCTCGCTCAAGAACCCGCACGCCTGGGACGAGCACGAACCCCTGATCGCCGCCATCGAGATGGGCGCCGAGGAACTCGCGGAGACGACCGCGCGGGCCCACGTCCTGAGCGTCCGGCACCGCCTCCTGCCCCGGATCGGCTGACCGGCCGCCGGGCCGCCGGCCGGATCAGCGGCCGACGGCGTAAGCCTGGGCGCTGCGCGGGTCGGCCGCCGCCTTGAGCCGGTGGCCTTCCTTGGCGACGGCGGTGAGGCGGCCGAGCCGCCACGCGCCGGGCACCACGACGCGGTGGCCCCGCCTCGTGAGCTCCTCCCGCACCTGCTCCGGGAACCGGCTCTCCATGACGAGCTCACCGCGCCGGTAGTCCCGCGGATAGAACGAGCCGGGGAAATGCGTGGTGTGGAAAAGCGGAGCGTCGATGGCGGACTGGAGATCGTTCGAGCCCCGCCGGTCCTGCGCGACGACGTCGGTCAGGAACGCCGCCTGCCACTGGTCCTGCTGGTCGCCGCCGGGAGTGCCCATCGCCATCCACGGAACGCCGTCGCGGAACACCAGCGACGGCGTCAGGGTCGTGCGCGGACGGACGCCGGGCCGCAGCGAGTTGGGACGTCCCTGGTCGAGGTAGAACATCTGCGCCCGCGTCCCCAGCCCGAAGCCGAGCTCGGGGATGACCGGCGAACTCTGCAGCCAGCCTCCGCTCGGGGTCGCGGAGACGAAATTGCCCCAGCGGTCCACCACGTCGACGTGGCAGGTGTCGCCGCGCGCCGCCCCCAGCTTTCCGAGGGTCGGTTCGCCCAGCTCACCGGCGGTCTCCGTCCCCGCGACGGAGGCGAGGTGCGGCAGCCGGGGCGCGCGCCCGTCGGGACGGCCGGGCCGCAGGTCGAGATCGGCCAGGTCGGAGACGAGCGCCGCCCGCTCCCGCGCGTAGTCCTCGGAGAGCAGCCGGGCGAGGGGGACGTCGGCGTGATCGGGGTCGCCGTACCAGGCCTCCCGGTCGGCGAAGGCGAGCTTGGCCGCCTCGGTGATCAGGTGCACCCAGCCCGGCGAGCGGACCTCGTGGTCCCACAGGCCGAGGGCGTCGAAGAGGCGGACCTGCTGGGCGAGCACCGGTCCCTGGCTCCACGGGCCCGCCTTGAACACGGTGTAGCGGCCGGCGAACGGCGCCGAGACCGGGTCCTCGACCGAGGCGCTCCAGGCGGCGAGGTCGTCCCCGGTGAGCAGGCCGGTGTGGTCCGCGCCGGACGAGTCGCGCCAGGCGGTGGCCCGGAAGCGGTCGACGGCCTCGGCGACGAAGCCCCGGTAGAAGGCGTCCCGGGCCGCCTGGATCCGCTGCTCCCGGGTCGTGCCGGTGGCCTCGGCGAGGACGCGCCGGTAGGTCGCCCCGGTCGCGGGCAGCCGCCACCACGCCTTCGGCGCCGGCGCTTCGGTCCCGTCCAGCCACACCGCGGCCGACGTGGGCCAGTGGTCGAGGAACAGCGGGCGGACGGCGTCGATGGCCGCGCTCGTCGTCGGCAGCAGGGGGAAGCCGGTCTCGGCGTAGTGGATCGCGTAGGCGAGGACGTCCGCCGGCTCCCAGGTCCCCCAGCGGGCGAGCATCGTGAGCCAGCCGTCGAACGCGCCGGGGACCACCGCCGCCAGCGGGCCGCTGCCCGGCACGAGGCCGAGCGAGAGTCCGGCGAAGTGCTCCGCCGTCGCGGCGGCGGGGGACACCCCCTGCCCGCAGACGACGCTCGCTGCCTGCTCCCGCCCGCTCCAGGTCAGGGCGACCAGGTCGCCACCGGGTCCGCACAGGTGCGGCTCGACGATCTGCATGACGAACCCCGCCGCCACGGCCGCGTCGGCCGCGTTGCCGCCCCGCTCCAGCACGTTCATCGCCGACGCGGACGCCAGCCAGTGGGTGCTGGCCACCATGCCGAAGCTGCCGTTGAGTTCCGGACGGGTCTGCAATGGGCTCAACTCCCGGGAGCGAAATGATCGAGGGGAATCAGAGGACTGTATACGAAAGCGCTTCCTCTGGATCTCGCGACATGGGACTATCTTGTCGCTGGACGTCGAATCGTATACCGTCATCCCTCACGTGCCCGACGATGCGGCACCGTCCGACCGATGTTCGACGCCTGGACCGTCCATGGATCCGGAGGAGTATTGACCATGAGCGCACCGGAGCCCGGCCTCAGCCGGCGCCGTCTGTTCGGTCTCGCGGGAGGCGCCGCGGCCGCCCTCGCCCTCGGGGGCTGCGGTTCGCTGGGCGGCGGCGGGTCCAAGGACGGCAAGCTGCACCTGAACATGTTCATCTGGGCCGGCTCGAACCAGGGCGTCCTGCCGCGCGAGGTGGTCAAGCAGTTCCTCGCCGAGAACCCGGAAGTCTCGATCGACTTCGTCGAGTCCAACAACACCGTGACCTACCCGAAGATGGTCGCGGCCAAGAAGACGACGCCCGACGACAACTACGTCGACTTCGGGTTCTTCAACGCCTCCACCTTCGCGCAGGGCGTCGAGGACGAGATGTGGGACGCGCTGAACCCGTCCGTGGTGACGAACATGTCCCACGTCCTCAAGCCCTACCAGGTGAAGGACAACATGGGCGCCGGCTACCAGCTCACCGTCGCCGGGCTGCTCCACAACAAGAAGGTCGCCCCGGCCGCGCCCACCTCGTGGAAGGCGCTGTGGGACCCGGCCTTCGCCGGGAAGGTGGCGGTCTTCGACTACCAGTGGATCCCGCTCGTCCTCGCGGCGCGGCTGAACGGCGGCAGCGAGAAGAACATCGACCCGGGATTCAAGGTGTGGGCCGAGCACGCCGGCCAGTTCAAGGCCCTGCTCAATTCCAACGACCAGCTGCTCAACCTGATGTCCAGCGGCGACGCGGCGCTGAGCTACTGGTGGTACGGGATCTCCAAGGACTGGATCAAGGGCGGCGCCCCCTTCGAGTACGTCACCCCGGCGGAGGGCGCGGTCTCGTTCCCCGCCTATCTCGCGATGGTGTCGAACCTGAATTCGGAGCAGAAGGACGTCGCCCAGCAGATCATCAACCGGCTGCTCGAAGCCAAGGCCGCCGGCCGCTATGCCGATCTGACCGGCACCATCGCCGCGACCGACAACGCGGTGCTGACCGAGCGGCAGAAGAAGGACCCCGCGCTCCAGCCCGAGGTCGGGCAGAAGGCGATGCAGTTCGACTGGGGCGCGATCGCCTCCCAGGACGCCGAATGGCGCAAGCGGTGGGACAGCGAAGTCAAGTCACGGATGAAGTGAGGCCGTACTCCCGATGAGTGACCAGGGCCAGGCCGGGCCACCGCACGCCGCGCCACCGCACGCCGCGCCACCGCATGCCGCGCCGTCGCATGCGGTCGAGATCCGGGGCGTGCGGAAAGCCTTCAACGGGGCGGTCGCGCTCGACGGCGTGTCGATCGACGTCCCGGACGGTTCGTTCTTCTCGCTGCTCGGGCCGAGCGGCTGCGGAAAGTCGACCCTGCTCCGCGTGATCAGCGGATTCGAGTCCCCGGACGCTGGAACCGTCCAGATCGCCGGGCGGGACATGACCGACGCGCCCCCGAACCGGCGTCCCACCGCGATGGTCTTCCAGCGGTGGGCGCTGTTCCCGCACATGAACGTCCGGGACAACGTGGCGTACGGGCTCCGCCTGCGGAAGGCCGGCAAGCAGCGGATCCGCGCGCGGGTCGACGAGCTGCTGGCGCTGGTCGGGCTGGAGGAGCACAGCGCGAAGCGGCCCAGCCAGCTGTCCGGCGGGCAGCAGCAGCGGGTGGCGCTCGCGCGCGCCCTGGCGATCGAGCCGCGGGTGCTGCTGCTGGACGAGCCGCTCGCCTCCCTGGACCTCAAGCTGCGGCTCCAGATGCAGCTCGAGCTGAAGCGGATCCAGCGCGAGGTCGGCACCACGTTCGTCTTCGTCACCCACGACCAGGGCGAGGCGATGACGATGTCGGACGCGATCGCGGTCATGAAGGACGGCCGCGTCCAGCAGATCGGCAGCCCGCAGGAGATCTACGACGAGCCGCGGTCGGCGTTCGTGGCCGACTTCATCGGCGACACCAACCTGCTGGAGCTGGACGAGCCGGTCCGCGACGGCCGGATGACCGTCGGCGGCCGGACGTTCGCGGCCCCGGCCCGCAGCGCCGCCGGCGGCGACGGCGGGTGCGAGGCGCTCAGCCTGCGGTACGAGCGCGTCCGGGTCGGCGACGAGCTGGACTGCGCCAACGTCGCGGACGCCGCCGTCGAGGAGGTCGTCTTCTTCGGCGGCTCTATCCGCTACCGCGTCCGGCTGGACGGCGGCGGGCGGGAACTGGTGGCCGAGGTGCCCCGGACGGGGGTCGAGACCCCGTATCCGATCGGCGCCAAGGTCCGCGTCGGCTGGGACCCGGACGCGGCGATCCCGCTCGCCTCATGACCGCCGCGACGTCCTCGAAACCGGACACCGGCGGCCGCTCCGGCTCCCGCGGACGCTCCGGGGCCCGCGTGCGCTCCGCCGCCGCGGGCTGGTTCCTGCTGCTCCCGGCGCTGCTGCTGATCGTCCTGTTCTTCATCGTCCCGATGGTGATCTTCTTCCGGTACGGCTTCGGCACCACCGAGGACAACGGGATCGGCGACTCGGGCTTCACGCTGGAGCACTACAAGTCGTTCCTGACCGACGGCTACTACACCGGCATCCTGCTGAGCACGGTCAAGATCGCGGCGATCGCCACCGTGTTCTCGGTGCTGGTCAGCTATCCGCTCGCCTACGCGATGTGGCGGACGGACAGCGACTGGCTCCGGGTCACGCTCGGCGTCGTCGCCTTCCTGCCCATGCTGGTGAGCTCGGTCGTCCGGGCGTACGGGTGGCAGGTCGTCCTCGCCGACCACGGCCCGCTGGCCTGGTTCCTGAAGGTCACGCACCTGAGCGACCATCCGCCCGAGCTGCTGTTCCAGACCAGCGGCGTGGTCATCGGCATGGTCCACATGTTCCTGCCGTTCGTCGTCTACCCGGTCTACACGTCGCTGCAGCAGATCGAGCCGGAGGTGCTGGAGTCCTCGTCCGACCTCGGCGCGAGCTGGTTCACGACGTTCCGGCGGGTCACGTTCCGGCTGTCGCTGCCGGGCCTGGTGGCGGGCGCGCAGATCTGCTTCACGCTCGTGCTCGGGTCGCTGGTCATCCCGTCGATCCTGGGCGGCGGACGGGTCAAGTTCCTGCCGGTGACCATCTACAACGACACCAGCTCCGTCGAGTGGCCGATCGCGTCCGTGGAGAGCACGGTGCTGCTGGTGGGCGCGCTCGTCGCCGTCCTGGTCTTCGGCGCCGTGTCACGCAGGACGAAGGTGAACTGATGGCCGCATCCTCCGCGTTCCGGGCGGCCCGCGTCCGCAGGCTGATCCTGCATGTGATCACCGCGCTGTGCGTCTTCTTCGTGCTCGCGCCGCTGGTCGTCGTCATCCTGAATTCCTTCAGCAGCGTCTCTTACAACAAGTTCCCGCCGCCGGGCTTCTCGCTCAAGTGGTACGAGAACATCTTCCAGGTCCCGGAGTTCGGGAATTCGGCGATCTACTCGCTGGTCCTCGCGGCGATGTCGACGGTGCTCGCGACCGTCATCGGAGCGATGGCCTCCTACGCGTTCGTCCGGGGGAGGCTGTTCGCGAAGGGGCTGATCTCAGGGGCCATTCTCGCGTCGCTCGTCGTCCCCAAAATCGTCCTTGGCGTGGGCCTGTTCGTCTTCTTCGCGAAAATGGGCGGCTACGGGCAGCTGTGGTCCGTCGTGGTCTCGCACGCGGTCATCTCCCTGCCCTTCGTGGTGACGCTGGTGAGCGCGGCGATGGTCGGTCTCGACCGGAGCCTCGAAGAGGCGTCCCGCGATCTGGGGGCCTCGCCGCTCACGACGTTCCGGCAGATCGTCCTGCCGCAGATCCGGGTCTCGATCACCGTGGGGGCGCTGTTCGCGTTCATCGTCTCCTTCGACCAGCTGGAGTCCACGATCTTCCTGCTGAAGCCGGGGACCGAGACCCTGCCGATCGCCCTGTTCAACTACACGATCAAGCACCAGGACCCGACCGTGGCCGCGCTGTCGTCGCTGATGATCCTGTTCAGCGTGGTGCTCGTCATCGTGGCGGCGGTCCTGCTCAAGCGGGGCAACGCGATGGAGGCCCTGCGCCGCAGCCAGGGGAGCCAGAAGTGACGGATACGAAGGGGGCCCTCGCATGACGGACCTGGGAGGCCGGACCGTCCTGGTCACCGGCTGCAACGGCCGGATCGGACGCGCGATCGTCCGGCTGCTGCTCGACTCGGGCGCCCGGGTCGGCGGCGCCGACCTCGGCGAGACCACCTCGATCCCGGACGGCGGGGACGTCCGCTACACGTCCTGCGACGTCTCCGACCCGGACGGCGTCGAGGCCGCGGTGGCGCGGCTCGAGGACTCCCTCGGCCGGTTCGACGGCCTGGTGAACTCGCACGGCTACTACCCGAACCTGCCGCTCACGAAGATGACGGTGGAGGAGTGGGACCGCGTCTTCGCGGTCAACGCGCGCGGCAGCATGCTCACCACCCGCGCGATGATGCTGCGCTGGATCGAGCGGGGCACGGCCGGTTCGATCGTCAACATCAGCTCCTGCGCGGCGACCTCGCCGCGCACCGGCGGCAGCCACTACAGCGGCTCCAAGGCCGCGGTGAACTCGCTGACCGCCGTCACCGCGATCGAGGGCGGGCCGCACGGGATCCGCGCCAACGCGATCCAGCCCGGACTCGTCCTGGACGAGGTGCAGCACAAGGGCGACGAGGGCCTGCACCCGTACTTCGCCCTCCAGCTCGACCTCACGCCCCTGGGACGGACCGGCGCACCGGACGACATCGCCCACGCGGCGGCGTTCCTGCTCTCCGACGCGTCCGCCTGGACGACCGGCGCGGTCATCGACATCAGCGGCGGCTCGCACGCCGGACGCACCCAGATGCCCGAGACCTCGGAGATGCGATGAGGGTCCACATCGTCGGAGCCGGCGCCATCGGCGGGATCGTCGCGGCGCACCTCGTCCCGGCCGGGCACGACGTCACGGTGGTCGACGCGAACGAGGAGCATGTCGAGGCGATCAGGGAGAACGGGCTGACGCTGACCGGCCACGCCGAGCGGACCGTCGCCGTCCGCGCCCTCCACACGTCCGAGCTGGACGAGCCGCTGAGCACCGTCCTGCTCGCGGTGAAGGCCCGGCACACCGCCGACGCCCTGGAGCCGATCGCGCCGCTCCTGACCGGCGACGGGTACGTCGTCTCGATGCAGAACGGGCTGGAAGAGGCCAAGATCGGCGCGCTGGTGGGGCAGGACCGGGTCGTCGGCTCGCTGCTCACCTTCGGCGGCTACTACGCGTCCCCCGGCGTGATCCACTACATGGGCCCCGGCACCCTGCTCGTCGGCGAGATGGACGGCCGTCCGTCCGCGCGGACGCAGGAACTCGCCGACACCTTCACCAGGGACTTCCACCACGCGGAGGCGACCGGCAACATCGCGGGCGCCCTGTGGAGCAAGGCCGCCATAGGAGCGGCCTACATCGCGACGGCGCTCGTCGACGAGGACGTCCCGGTCATCTTCGGCTGGACGGAGTACCGCCCCATGTTCGAGGCCCTGATCGCCGAAGTCGTCGGCGTCGCGGCCGCGGACGGCGTCCGATGCGTAGCGCTAGACGGCTTCGACCCCGCCGTCTTCACCGCCGTCCCGCGCGACGCCGCCCGCGCGGACGCCGCCTGGAAAGCGCAGCAGGACTACTGGCACGCCCACGGCATCGGACGGACCGGAGTCTGGCGCGACCTCGCCGTCCACCGCCGCCAGACCGAAGTCGACCAGATCGTCGGCCCCGTCGTCGCCCTCGCCCGCGAGCAGGGCCGCGACGTGCCGCTCCTCACCGGCCTGCTGGACCTCGTCCACGGCGCCGAACAGGGGACCGTCGGGCGCGGCACCGCCTGCCTGGACCATCTCGTGTCACTGATGAAGAGGACGACCGCATGACCGCCGCCGGACTCCCGTACCGCGCACCCCGCCACGAGGGATACCGCTCCTTCTCCTACCTGGACGAGGGCGCCGACTACGAGACCTTCGACCTTGCGCCCGAGCTGGACCGTCTCCCCGCCTACGACCTCGGCCTCACCCCGGAGCAGGACAAGCGGCGGCAGGCGCTGATCGACGACAACATCGTCATCAGCCTGCACGACCACCCGACACGGCACGCCCAGAACCTCGACCAGGCCTTCGACTACATCCGCACCGGACGCCAGCACACCGCCTACGAGGGGCTCTCGCGCTCCGGCCTCACCGCCGTCTTCGACAACCTCCTCGGCGGCACCTGCTGCGTGACCAGCAGGTCCGGCTGGAAATGGGACGACGTCCTGTACGACCTCGGCATGCGGCTGTCCGACATCGCCCACCAGGACTACATCCGCGTCGCGCACCGCGTCTCCGACATCGAGGAGGCGCACCGGCGCGGCGGCCTCGCGATGGTCATGGGCCTGGAATGCTCGACGCCCATCGAGAACGAGGTCGACCGGCTCGACATCCTCTACGGCTTCGGCATCCGCCAGATGGGGATCGCGTACTCCGAGTCCAACGCCCTCGGCAGCGGGCTCAAGGAGGCGGGCGACGGCGGCCTCACCGTCTTCGGCAGGCGGGCCGTGGAGCGGATGAACAAGCTCGGCATCGTCATCGACGTCTCGCACTCGGGCGACCGGACGTCACTGGACACCATCGAGGCGTCCGAGAAGCCGGTGCTGATCACCCATGCCGGGGCCCGCGCGCTGTGGCCGATCCCGCGGCTCAAGCCCGACGACGTCCTGCGCGCCTGCGCCGAGTCGGGCGGCGTGCTCGGCCTGGAGGCCGCCCCGCACACCACCATCTCGCCGGACCACCCCGTCCACACCCTCGACTCGGTCATGGACCACTTCATGTACTGCGTCGAGCTCATGGGCATCGACCACGTCGCGTTCGGCCCGGACACCATGTACGGCGACCATGTCGGCTCGCACCGCGTCTTCGCCGCCAACCTCGGCGTCCACCAGGCGGCCGGGACGCCGTCGCATCCCACGGTGGACCACGTCGCGGGCCTGGAGAACCCGAGCGAGTGCTTCCACAACATCGTGGGATGGCTCGTCCGGGAGGGCTGGAGCGACGAGGACATCCTCAAGGTCACGGGCGGCAACGTCATGCGCGTCCTGCGGACGATCTGGCACTGACCGGCAGAGCGACGGCTCGCCTCCGGGAAGACCTGAACGCCGCCCCCGAGGCGTTCAGCCCGTGGTCAGGGAACGGATGGTGCGGGTCGCGGCGGTCTGGACGTCGGTCTTGGAGTGGCCGAGGTGGGTGACGGCGCGCAGGAGGGTGGGGTGGTGCGAGTTGGACCACAGGACGCCGCCGGAGCGCAGCCGGTCCCGGGCGGCGTCGCGGGCGAGGCCGAGCGGCGCCACGTCCAGGAAGACGAAGTTGGTGTCGGTCGCGGCGGGGTCGACGGGCAGGCCGTCTTCGGCGAGCAGGGCGGCGAGGGTGCGCGCGTTGGCGTGGTCGTCGGCCAGCCGGGCGACGTTGTTCTTGAGCGCGTAACGGGCCGCGCCCGCCAGGACGCCGGCCTGGCGGAGCGAGCCGCCGAGCATCTGGCGGATCCGGCGGGCGGGGGCGAGCACGCCGGCGCGGCCGACGAGGGCCGCTCCGGCGGGGCAGCCGAGGCCCTTGGAGAAGCAGACGGCGACGGTCCGCGCCCGCGCGGTGATCCGGGCGGGCGGGACGTCCAGCGCCACGGACGCGTTGAAGAGGCGAGCCCCGTCGATGTGGACGGCGAGTCCCAGCTCGTCGCAGGTGTCGTAGAGGTCGTCCAGGGCGGGGAGCGGCCAGACCCGTCCGCCGGAGACGTTGTGGGTGTTCTCGACGAGGGCGAGCGCGGTCCGGGGCCGGTGCTCGGAGTCCCGGACCTGGGCGATCTCGCGGACCTGGCCCCCGGTGAACACCCCGGCCGTCCCCGGCAGGCCGGTGAGGACGGCGCCGGCGAGGAAGGCGGGGCCGCCCGCCTCGTACCGGAACATGTGGCTGTGCTCTTCCCCGAGGATCTCCTGGCCGCGCTCCACCTGGCACAGCATCGCGATCTGGTTGGCCATCGTCGCGGAGGGGACGAACACGGCCGCCTCCTGGCCGAGCAGCCCGGCGAGGTCGTCCTCCAGGGCGAGGACGGTGGGGTCCTCGCGCTCCTGCTCGTCGCCGAGCGGGGCGGTGGTCATCGCGCGCAGCATGCCCTCGGTGGGCAGCGTCTTGACGTCGGAGCGAAGATCGATCATGGGTTTCCCTATCCGGCGAGGTATCCGCCGTCGACGACGATCTGGGCGCCGGAGACGAACGAGGCCCCCGGCGAGCAGAGGAACGCCACCACCTCGGCGATCTCCTCCGGCCGCCCGCGGCGGCCGAGCGGCGGCAGGCCCGAGACGCCAGGGCGTGCCCGGTCGGTCTCGACCAGCTCGACGAGCCGGTCGCTGCGCGGGGTGCTGATGTCGCCCGGGTCGACCTGGACGACCCGCACGCCCGCCGGCCCGAGCTCCACGGCGAGCGCACGGGTCAGCCCGGTCATCGCGGACTTGCTGACGGTGTAGGCGGCGGCGTCGAGCTGGCCCCGGTGCGCGGCGATCGACCCGATGTTGACGATGGTGCCGCCGCCCGCCGCGACCATGTGCCGCGCGGCCTCGCGGGCGCAGGTGAACGGCCCGGCGGTGTTGACCGCGAGGATGCGCGCCAGCAGCTCGTCGGACGTGTCGAGCAGCGGCGCCTTGGCGGGGGCGCCGGTCACGGCCGCGCAGTTCACCAGGATCTCCGGCGGCCCGTGCGCGGCGGCGGCCTCGGCGACGGCCGCGCCGATCGCGGCCGGGTCGCCGGCGTCGACCGCCATCACCTCGGCGATGCCCGCCAGCTCGGCGCGGGCGCGTTCGACGGCGTCCGGCCCGGCCTCGAAGACGACGACGGTCCGGCCGGGCGCGGCGAGCCGCCGGGTGATGGCGGCTCCGATGCCGCCTCCGCCGCCGGTGACGATGACGCTCTTGCTCATGGAACGTTCCTTTTCAGGTGAACGAGGCGGGCAGCCGCCCCAGGTCGAAGGCGGCGAGGGCCTGCTCGATGTGCCAGGACGCGTCCGCCATCACCGGCGTGCCGTGGCCGGGGAGCAGGACGTCGGGCCGTGCGTCGCGGAGCCTTACCAGCGACCGCCGCAGCTCCTGGACGTCGGCGTCCTCGGCACCCGGCAGGACGATCCGTCCCCGGCTGAAGAGCAGGTCGCCCGTGCAGGCGTAGGTCGTGCCGCCCGCGGTGAACAGGTAGGCGGTGTGGTCGGCGCTGTGCCCCGGCGTCGGGAGCGCCCGGAGCGGGCCCAGGTCCGCCTCGTCCGGCGTCAGCACGCCGGGGCAGGGCACGAACCGGTAGTCAGGCGGGTAGATCCCGGCGCGCAGCGCGGCGTCGAGGCCCAGCGGACCGGGGTCGGCGGCTCGGACGAGTTGGGCTGTGTGCGCCCCGGCGACGATCGTGGCGCCCTGCGCGGCGAGCCCGGCGGCGCCGCCCGCGTGGTCGGCGTGCGCGTGCGTGAGCACGGCGCCGCGCAGCGGGAGACCGCCGAGCGCCTCGCGGACGCGGGCGAGCAGAACCTGCTGGTCGAGGCCGCTCCCGGTGTCGGCGAGCCAGGCGCCGTCCGCGCCGCGCAGCAGGTAGACGTTGCTGTCGTAGGCGTTGCTGAGCCCGGCGCCGAGCCGTCCGCCGCCGACCAGGTCGACGTTCGCGTCAAGCCGCACGGCGGTCCGCCCCCGCGACGATCGCGGCAACGTCGCCCGGTGCCACGCGCAGCTCGTGCCGCAGCATCATGACGATCCCGGACGACGGGGCCCGCACTACCTCGGCCCGCCGCCCGGCGTCGTCGTACACGGCGCCGATCCGCTGCCCGGAGCTCACCGCGTCCCCGGCCGAGACGGACGAGGCGAACGACCCCGGCACCGTGATCAGGACGCCGGTGTCGGTGTCGCCGTCCCCGCCGGTCACGACCGTCTGGCGTCCGGGCGGCGGCCCGGCGAACGACACGGGCTCGACCGCGCCCGCCACCTCAAGCAGACGCAGGACGCCCCGCACGTAAAGGTCGAGGTCGGCCTCGCGCAGCGCGCCGCCCCCGCCGCTCTCGAAGTAGGCCCACGGCTTCCCGAGCGCGTCGGCGTGGCTGACGGACCGGCCCGGCGCGACCGACGCGTGCGCCCACAGGTACGGGAACGGCGTCGTGCGGGCCGCGTCCAGCAGCGGGCGGCCGCCGAGCGTCCCGGCCGCGCCGAACCCGCACATCGGTGGCATCCGGTAGCGGCGCCCGGCGGAGTGCAGGTCGATGAGCAGGTCGCAGGGCTCGATCAGCTCGCGGGCGATCGCGTGGGCGATCCGCGCGCTGAGGTCGCCGCCGGGATCGCCGGGGAAGACCCGGGCGAGGTTCACGCCACCGTCGCCGTGCCGGGTGCCCGCCGCGAGGGCGGGCGGGTTCGCGCGGGGCAGCACGGTCACCGTGCCGCGGACGTGCGCCGACGCGAGCTCGTCCGCGACCCGGTACGCGGCGAGGACGCCCTCCGGCTCGTCGCCGTGCACGCCGCCGAGGATCGTCACGGCGGGCCCGCCGCCGGAGCCGAACCGGACGGTGTCGAGGTCCAGGTCCGGTCCGGCCGCGAGCCGTTCCTTCACCGCTGTCATCGTGGGTCCCTTTCTCGGTTCCGGCTCAGTGCCGGCGTGCGCGGATCGGCCAGGTGTCGACGAAGTCCGTCCCGTCGTGCACCGCGTACCGGCCGAACAGGTTCACCGCCGTGCAGGCGTGGTTGGGGATCACGGCGACGCGGTCGCCGGGCGTCAGGCCGTGCGGCTCCGCCGATCCGGCGAGCCCGTGCTCCTCGTACAGCTTCTCGACGACGACGCCGGGATGCCCGTCCACCAGGCCGAATCCCGGTGTCAGGCTGGTCATCCGCTCGGCGGGCAGGCTCTTGGAGCCCGCGTCCAGGACGAGCCGGTCCGGCGCGGGGACGTCCACCACCGTGCTGATCACCGCGAGCGCGCACTCGGCCGCGTCCGGGCCGCCGAGCGCGACCTGGGTGGCGTCGTAGAAGACGTAGTTGCCGTAGCGGTACTCGTCCGCGCGGCCGGATTCCAGGCGGGCCAGCGGGGTGACTCCCGCGCTGAGCACGGCGGCCTCGACCCCGCGCTCGGCCAGCGCCGCACGCGTGCTCACCAGGGCGTCGTCCTGCTGGTCGCGGACGGCGGCGAGCCCGGCGGCGTCGGCGGCGGCGTAGGCGTGCCCCGCGAAGGTCATCAGCCCGCGCAGCCGGACGCGTCCGCCGAACGGGGCGGCCGCGACCGCGTCTGCGGTGGGACGGCCGGGCGGGGTGCCGAGGCGCCCCGTCCCGGAGTCGATCTCCCAGTAGACGTCGAACTCCGCGCCGGTCGCCGCGAGCGCGCCGACGTGCTCGGGACGCGAGCAGGTGACGGCGACCCCGCCGCGCTCGGTCAGCGCGGCCAGCGCGGCGGCGCGCCCGCCGGGGACGGGCGGGTAGGCGACGAGGACGTCCTCGAACCCGGCGTCGAAGGCCAGCTCCGCCTCGGCCGCGGTCGCGACGGTCGCCCTGTTCGCGCCCGCCGCGACCTGCGCACGCGCGATCTCGGCGGACTTGTGCGTCTTCTGATGGGGCGTGGAGTGCCCGCCCCGCGCCGCCACGCGTTCGGCCATGCCGCGGACGTTGGCGAGGAGCCGGGGATGGTGCACGGCGAGGAACGGCGTCGGCGGCCCGCCGTCCGCGCAGACGGCTGCCCAGCCGTCGCCGCTCGTCACGCGTCCGTCCCGGGCAGGACGGTCCTGCCGTTGATCTCGCGCGCCAGCTCGGACACCGCCCGGCCCATCTCGCGCTCCAGGTCGGGCGACATCCGCTCGACCGACACGATCAGGCTGAGCGCGGCGGCCGGTGCGCCCGGCGGGCCGAGCGCGGACGCGACCCCCGCGATCCCGTCGAAGAACTGGCCCCGGTCCACCGAGTAGCCGCGGGTGACGGACTCCTCGACATCGCCGGTGATCCGGGCGCGCACGTCCTCGGGCAGCGCCGACCAGCCGGGCCCGGCGCAGAGGTCGCGCCGGCGGCCGGGGTCCAGCCGGGCCAGGACGGCGCGTCCGGCCGCGCCCTCCCAGATCGGCGCGGTGCTGCCCAGCCGGGCGCTGGGCGCGAACGGGAGGCTGCTGTCGGTGCGCTCCACGTAGACCATCTCGTCGCCGTTCGGGACGGAGAACGCGGTGGCGGCGTCGAAACGCCTGCCCAGCTCGACCAGCGCCGCCACGGCCTCCCGCCGCATGGTCCGGTGCGAGAGCCGGATCGCGGCCAGCCGCAGCGGCAGCTCCCCGATCTGCCAGTTGCCCGCCCGGTCGCGCTCCACCAGCCCGATCTCGGCGAGCCCGGTCAGCAGCCGGTGCGCCGAGCTCTTGCTCAACCCCGCCCGCTCGGCGCATTCGGCGAGGCCGAGGACGGGTTCCTCCTGACTGAACGCGGCGAGCAGCGCACCGACGCGATCGACCACCTGAACCACGAACGCCTCCAAAGAATGCCTTGACCGGGGAGCGGCAGCGAGATTAGGTTGCCACAACATCCCATTGAGTGGAACTCCAAACCGCAGAATGGAACGCAACGACAGTGGTGAAGATCATCCGTGGCGGCCGCGTCGTCGACCCCGGAACCGGGACCGACGCGGTGCTCGACCTGCTCATCGAGGGTGAGCGGGTGACGGCGCTGGCGGCGCGGATCGAGCCGCCCGCCGGCGCGGCGGTGTTCGACGCCACCGGCCTGCTGGTGCTGCCGGGGTTCGTTGACATGCACACCCACAGCGACTTCACGCTCCAGCACGACCCGGCCGCGCCGTCGCGCCTGCACCAGGGCGTGACCACCGACGTCACCGGGAACTGCGGCTTCTCGCCGTTCCCGCTGCCGCCGTCGAGCATCGGGTTCGGCTCCTTCTTCAGCTCCCGGCTCGACCGCGGCTTCCCCGACCTGGCGTCCTACGCGGCGCACCTGGAGTCGCTCGGCACCGGCGTGAACGTCGCCCCGCTCGTCGGGCTCGGCGCCGTCCGGGAGCACGTCGCGGGCTCCGACCCCCGCCCGCCGTCGGACGAGGCCGTGGCCGAGATGCGGCGGCTCGTCGCCGAAGGGCTCGACCAGGGCGCGTTCGGGGTCTCCAGCGGCCTGGTCTACACCCCGGGACGGTTCGCCGCCGCCGACGAGCTGCGCCGGGTCATCGCGCCGCTGCGCGGGTCGGGCCGGTTCTACGCCACCCACCTGCGGGACGAGCGGGACGGCCTGGTCGCGTCCGTGGCCGAGGCGATCTCCACCGCCGAGGACGCCGGCGTCGACCTGCAGATCTCCCACCACAAGGCACTCGGCAAGGCCAACTGGGGGCGCACCGAGGAGACCCTCGCGATGGTCGACGAGGCCAACGAGCGCGGCGCCGTCAGTGTCGCCGTCGACTACTACCCCTACACCTCGGGCAGCACCGGCGTCTCCAGCCTGCTCCCGCCCGGCTCCCTGGACGGCGGCTGGGAACTGCTGCGCCAGCGGGCCGGGGAGGGCGCCGAACGGCTCCGGCTGCTCCGCCACCTGGACGGCGCGGCGCAGTTCCGTCCCGACGAGATCATCTTCGGCCGGTCGGGGACGCGGCCCGAGGCGTCCGGCCGGGCGCTGCCGGAGTACGCGGCCCTGCTCGGCCGGGACGCCGTGGACGTGCTGCTGGAACTGATCCTGGCGGAGGGGGAGCGGCTCACCATGATCGTCCCGGCCGCGTCGCGCGACGACCTCGCCCGGGTGTCGGCGCACCCGGCCGCCATGCACGGCAGCGACGGCTGGCTGATGACGGCCGAGCAGGCGCGGCACGAGCACCCGCGCAACCTGGCGAGCGCGGCCGAGGTCCTCGTCCCCGCGCTCCTCGGCCGGACGCCGCTCGACCGGGCGATCCGGCACCTGGCCACCGTCCCCGCCGAACGGCTGCGCCTGGACGATCGTGGAACGTTCCGATCCGGCTCCTACGCCGATATCGCCGTCGCCGACCCGGCCCGCGCGGCGGCCTACCAGAACGACAGGGGACCGGAGGCCCGGCGCGCCTACCCCGGCCTCATGCGCTGGGTCTTCGTGAACGGCGAGACCGCCATCGACAACTTCCGCCCCACCGGTCGGCGCGCAGGGAAGGTCCTGCGGGCGGCATGAGCATCCCCACGCGAACGGAGCAATCCATGGCAACCAGCAACGCATCCCCGGGCGCCTCGCGCGTGACCAGGCGTTCCTTCCTCCGCGGCGGCGTGGCGCTCGGCGTCGCCGCCGGTCTCGGCGGCTCGGGCCTGCTGACCGGCTGCGGGTCCGGCGACGGGGGCGGCGACCCCAACGACCTCCAGATGCACCACGACGCCGCGGTCGGCCCGCTGTTCAAGCCGTACGTGGACCACTTCAACAGCAACTACGCGCCGCTCAAGCTCGGCACGTCGTACGTCGCGCAGGACTACCTCACCGTCACCAACCAGCAGCTCGCCGGTGGCAACGCGTCCTACGACGTGCTCTTCGCGGACGAGGGCTACCTGGAGTCGTGGTCGAAGAACCAGTGGGTGCGCTCCCTCAAGGACCTGCCCGGCCTGGACAAGCTGATCGCGAACATGAACCCCGGCGTGGCCGAGGCGCTCAAGGGCCCCGACGGCGACATCTACGCGCTGCCCTACTTCCAGGGCGCCGAACTCTTCGTGGTCAACACCGACCATCTGAAGAAGATCGACGCGTCCGCGCCCGCGACCTGGGACGAGTTCCTGGAGCAGGCGCGGGAGCTGAAGGCGAAGGGGATCAGCCAGACGCCGTACTCGCCGTACTGGATCAAGTACGCGTTCCTGATGTGGCACCAGTTCGCGGCCGAGGTGGCGTCGGAGGGCGGCGGCTCGCTGTTCGACCCGTCCGGCAAGCCGGTCCTCGTCGGCAACGCCGCGGCGCGCGCCACCCTGGAGCGCTGGCGGACGCTCTACTCCGAGGGCCTGGTGCCGAAGGACCTGTTCACCACCGACTACGGCGGTGTGACCAACATCTTCGGCGGCGGCAAGAGCAGCTTCTCGATGCGGTACCAGGCGCAGGTCGTCGGCTGGAAGGACCCGAAGCAGAGCTCCGCGGCCAAGGCCGTGAAGAATATCGCCATGCCCGGCAAAACACATCAAACACATAGTTTCGGCGCATATTGGATGCTTTCGTATGAGACCGAGGGCGACAAGAACGCCGGGACGCTCATCGACTACCTCGGCGGCGCGGGCAAGGACGGCTCCTACCACGTGCCGAAGAACCTCGTCGCCACCGAGCTCGGGCTCTCCAGCGGCTACAAGAGCGTCGACTCGGATCCGGCCGTGCTCAAGTCGTGGGCGAAGTGGGCCGACGTGGACGCCCTGACCGGCCAGCTCGCCAAGACCGTGAGCCTCGGCCCGGTCACCACCCGGACCTGGTACCCCAAGTTCGCCGACAGGGCGTGCGCCGTCCTGCAGGAGGTCGTCCTCGGCAAGAAGTCCTCGGACGAGGGGCTCAAGGAGCTGAGCGACTTCGCGGGCGCGCAGAAGTAGCCGTGGCCACGACTCGCTACGGGCGCGGCGAGGCCAGGTTCGGCATCGCCATGGCCCTGCCCGCCCTGATCGTCACGCTGGTCCTGCTCGCCTACCCGCTGGTCTACTCGTTCTGGGTCAGCCTGCACGAGCAGACCCTCGGCAGCCGCGCCCCGGCCCGCTGGGTCGGCTTCGACAACTACACCGCCGTCCTGAGCGACCCGGTGTTCCTGCCGTCGCTGACCCGGACCGTGCTGTTCGCCGCCGCCGTCGTCGCGGGCACGCTGCTGCTCGGCACGGTCTTCGCCCTCGCCCTGAACCAGGACTTCCGGGGCCGGTCGCTGGTGCGGGGCGTGCTGATCCTGCCGTGGTCGCTGTCCCAGATCACGCTGGCGCTCACCTTCGGCTGGATCTTCAACTCCACCTTCGGGCCGCTGAACGGGGGGCTGAAGCAGGCCGGGCTGATCGACAGGTACGTCGCCTGGTTCGCGTCCGGGCAGGTCGCGCTGACGGTGATGGCGGTGGCGTTCGTGTGGAGCCTGGTGCCGTTCGCCACGCTGCTCATCCTCGGCGCGCTCCAGACCGTCCCGGAGGACCTGCACAAGGCGGCGCGCATCGACGGGGCCGGGCCCGTCCGGCGGTTCTTCTTCGTCACGCTGCCCTGGATCCGCGACACCGTGCTCGTGGTGTCCGTGCTCGCCCTGATCAACGCGTTCCTGGCGTTCGCGCTGATCTACATCCTCACCGGCGGCGGCCCGGGCACCGAGACGACGCTGCTGTCCTGGTGGGGCTACACGACCGCGTTCCGCGACCTCGATCTCGGCAAGGGCGCGGCGATCTTCTACCTGATGACCCTGGCGATGGTGCTGCTCGCCGCGCTCACCGCGCTCGGCATCAGGGGCCCCCGCCGCAAGCGCGAAGGGAGGACCGCGTGACCGCCACCGCGAACCGCGCGCGCCTGGCGAAACGGATCGGGGTGCGCGCGCTGCGCACCGGGATCGTCCTGGCGCTCCTGCTCTGGGTGCTGCTGCCGTTCTACTTCCTGCTGCTGGTGGCGCTGACGTCCCGGGCCGACTCGCTGCGCACCCCGCCGCGGTGGATCCCCGCCATGGACTTCGGGAGCTTCCAGCAGATCTTCGACTCGGCGTTCAGCGGCGCGCCGCCGAGCAACCCGAGCGACCTGATCGTCCCCGGCATGCAGAACAGCGCCGTGGTGGCGGTCTGCGTCGCCGTCCTCAACATCATGATCGCCTCCACGGCGGGCTACGCGTTCGCGCGGTTCCGGTTCCCCGGTTCCCGGACGGTCCCGGGCCTGATGCTCGGCAGCCAGCTCGTCCCGGTGTTCGCCCTCGTCGTGCCGTTCTACGTGATGCTCCACTCGATGGACCTCACCGACGCCAGGACGGGCGTCGTCATCGCCCACCTCGGCTTCACGGTGCCGTTCTCGGTGTGGATGATGCGGGCCTACTTCAACGGGATCCCCGTCGAGGTGGACCGGGCCGCGATGATCGACGGCTGCACCCGCTGGCAGGTCTTCGCCCGCGTGGTGCTGCCGCTGGCCCGCCCCGGGATCATCAGCGTCGGCCTGTTCTCGTTCATGGTGTCGTGGAACGACTTCCTGTTCGCGCTGGTCCTGAACTCGCGGACGGACGCGATGCTCATCCAGCCGGCCATCTCCGGGCTCTACAACGTGCGCGAGCAGTCCTTCGGCATCATGGCCGCCGGCACGCTGCTGGCCGCACTGCCCACCATGCTGCTCGCCCTCGTCTCGCAGCGGTTCCTCGTACGCGGCCTGACCTCAGGCGTCGGAAAGGTGTGACGCGTGTCCAGTATCGAACTCCGGCAGGTCACCAAGCGGTTCGGTGACACGCTGATCGTCGACTCGATCGACCTGACCATCGAGGACGGCAGCTTCACCGTGCTGCTCGGCCCGAGCGGGTGCGGCAAGACCACCACCCTGAACATGATCTCCGGGCTGGAGGAGGCGTCGTCCGGGCGGATCCTGTTCGACGGGAAGGAGGTCCAGGACGTCCCGCCGCACAAGCGCGACGTCGCGATGGTGTTCCAGTCGTACGCGCTCTACCCGAACCGCAGCGTCCGGGAGAACATCTCGTTCGCCCTCAAGCTGCGCAAGCAGCCCGCCGCCGAGATCGCCGCGCGGGTCGCCGAGGTCGCCGAGATGCTCGACATCGGCACGCTCCTCGACCGCAAGCCGCGGCAGCTGTCCGGCGGCCAGCAGCAGCGGGTGGCGCTGGCGCGGGCGATCGTCCGCCGGCCCAACGTCTTCCTGCTGGACGAGCCGCTCAGCAACCTCGACGCCAAGCTCCGCGCCGACATGCGGATCAGCCTGCGCGAGCTGCAGCGCGAGCTGGGCGGCACCTTCGTGTACGTCACGCACGACCAGGGCGAGGCGATGAGCATGGCCGACCGGGTCGTCGTCATGAACGGCGGGGTGGTGCAGCAGGAGGCGCCGCCGCTCGACCTGTACCGGCGGCCCGCGAACCGGTTCGTCGCCGGATTCGTGGGGACGCCGGGGATGAACTTCGTGCCGGGCGACCTGGACGACGACGGTTCGTTCGCGCACGGCGACTGGACGGTCCCGATCGGCTGGACCGGGTCCGCCAGGGCGGGCGTGACGCTCGGCGTCCGTCCGGAGGACGTCACCCTGGAGCCGGGCGACGGTCCCGACGCGGTCGGCCGGGTCCGGCTGATCGAGCGGCTCGGGGTCGAGGCGATCGTCGTGGCCTCGTTCCCGTCCGGCGACGTCATCGCCCGCGCCGACCCGGACATCGAGCTGGACTCCGGGACCCCGGTGGCGATGCGCGTCCGTCCGGGGAAGGCCCATCTGTTCGACGCCGAGGGCGGCGGCGCGCTCGCGTGGACGCCCGCCCCGAAGATCGCCAAGGAGGTCGGGAGTGGCTGACGAGGTCGCACTGCGGATCGGCGGCCGCGCCGTGCCCGCCCGCGAGGGCGCGGTCTACGACGCGGTGAGCCCGGCGACCGGGGAGCGGATCGCCGCCATCGCGCGGGCCGCCGAGCCCGACGTCGACGCGGCGGTGGCCGCCGCCGAGGAGGCGTTCGAGGCGCACCGACAGGAGAGCGCGTTCACCCGCGCGGACTGGTGCCACCGGGTCGCCGCCGTCGTCGAGGAGCGCGCGCCCGCGATGGCCCGGCTGCTGGCCCTCGAACACGGCAAGCCGGTGGACCAGGCCGAGGGCGAGATCCGGCTGGCCGCCGAGGGCTTCCGGCTCGCGGCCGAGGAGGGCAAGCGGCTCGGCGGCGAGACCGTCCCGGTGCGCGACGGCGCGAAGCTGGTGCTGACCACCCGCAAGCCGCGCGGCGTGTGGGCGGTGATGACGCCGTTCAACTTCCCGGTGAACATCCCGGTGGAGTACCTCGGGCCGCTGCTGGCCTGCGGCAACGCGGTCGTGTGGCGTCCGGCGCCCAGCATGGCGGCGGTGGCGGGCGCGCTGTACGACTGCATCGAGGCGGCGGACGTCCCGCCGGGGCTGGTCAACCTGATCACCGGACCGGACCTCGGACCGGCGCAGCGCCTGGTGTCCCATCCCGCCGTCAACGGCGTCGGGTTCACCGGCAGCTCGAAGGCGGGCGCCGAGATCGCCCGGCTCGCCGCCGGCAAGGCGCAGGTGATGGAGCTGGGCGGCAACGGGCCCGTCGTGGTGCTGCCCGACGCCGACCTGGACCGCGCGGCCCCGGCGATCGCCTCGGCCGCGTTCGCCAACGCGGGCCAGTCCTGCTCGGCCGCCGGACGGATCGTCGCGGCGGAGCCGATCGCGGCGGAGCTGGAAGAGCGCCTGGTCGAGGAGGCCCGCCGCGAGGTGGTCGGGTCGCCGTTCGACGCCGCCACGACCATGGGGCCGGTGCACACCCGCGGCGTGGCCGACACGATGGCCAGGCACATCGCCGACGGGCAGGCCAGGGGAGGCCGGACGGCGTTCGGCGGCGGCCCGCTGCCCGACCGGCCCACGGACCTGTACTGGAACCCCACCGTCCTGGTCGGGCTGGACGAGGACGCCGCGGTGATGAGCGAGGAGACGTTCGGCCCGCTGGCGCCGGTGCTGCGGGTCGGCGACGACACCGAGACGATCATCGCCGCCGCCAACCGCGGCCGGTACGGGCTGAGCTCGGCGGTCTTCGGCCGCGACCTGGACCGTACGCTGGCGGTCGCCGGACGGCTGCGCGCCGGGCAGGTCACCGTCAACGACACCAGCAACTACTGGGAGCTTCATCTGCCGTTCGGCGGCGCGCCGGGCACCGCCAGCGGTCACGGCCGGCTGGGCGGACGCCACATGGCCGAGGCCGTGACGGAGATCCAGTCGATCTCCGTCGATCTGACCCCGCCCTGGCGCTGAGGCGAAGGAGCCGACGATGAACGATCAGGTGGCGACGGCCGCGCACGCCGGCGTGCTGGCGGAGGTCGAGCGGCGGGTGCTGTGGCTCGCGACGGCCATCGTGGACCACGCCAACCGGGTGCGGCCCAACCCGTCCGGGCTGAAGGTGGGCGGGCACCAGGCGTCCTCGGCGTCGATGGCGACGATCATGACGGCGCTGTGGTTCCGGCACCTGGGACCGGACGACCGCGTCTCGGTCAAGCCGCACGCCTCGCCGGTCCTGCACGCGATCAACTACCTGCTCGGCGAGCTGGACGAGCGGTTCCTGACGTCCCTGCGCGAGTTCGGCGGCCTGCAGAGCTACCCGAGCCGCACCAAGGACCCGGACCCGGTCGACTACTCCACCGGGTCGGTCGGCATCGGCGCCACCGCGCCGATCTGGGGCGCGATCGCCCGCCGGTACGTGGACCGGGAGTCCGGCGGGCGTCCCGCCGGGCGGCAGTACTCGCTGGTCGGCGACGCCGAGCTGGACGAGGGCGCGGTCTGGGAGGCGATCCTCGACCCCGGCGTGGCCGAGCTGGGGGAGATCGTGTGGATCGTCGACCTCAACCGGCAGTCCCTCGACAGGGTCGTCCCGTACCTGGCCGCGCACCGGCTCAAGGGCATGTTCGCCGCCGCGGGCTGGCAGGTGCTGACGCTGAAGTACGGACGGCTGCTGACCGAGCTGTTCGACCGCCCCGGCGGGGACGACCTGCGCGCCCGCATCGACGCGATGCCCAACCCGGAGTACCAGCGGCTCCTGCGCTGCGACGCGGACGAGCTGCGCGAGCGGCTCCCCGGCGGGAGCGAGCCCGTCGCCCGCCTCGTCGCGGCGCTGGACGACGCGACGCTCCTCGCCGCCCTGCGCAACCTGGGCGGGCACGACCACGGCAGCCTGGCCGACGCGTTCGCGTCCATCGACGACTCCCGCCCCACCGTGATCTTCGCGTACACGGTCAAGGGCCACGGCCTGCCCAGCGAGGGCCACCCCCAGAACCACTCGTCCCTCCTCACCGGCGACCAGATCGCCGGGCTGGCGACCGAGCTGGGCGTCAACGCGGCCGACCCGTGGGCCCGCTTCGAGGACGGATCGGCCGCCGCCCGCCTGTGCGCCGACACCGCCGCGCGGCTGCGCCGCACCCCCGCCGCGCCGCAGCTCCCGCCCAAACTGCCGGACGACATCGGCCGCACCCCGAAGGGCACCGCGACCACCCAGGCCGCGCTGGGCCGCCTCCTGCTGGACCTGACCCGGGAGGCGCCCGAGGCGGCGGCGCGGGTCGTCACCGTCAGCCCGGACGTCAGCTCCACCACCAACCTCGGCGGCTGGGTGAACAAGGTCGGCGTCTGGTCGACCGCCGAGCGCCGCGACTGGTTCGCCGACGACGGCGAGACGATCCTGCACTGGCGGGAGGGGCCGGCGGGCCAGCACATCGAGCTGGGCATCGCCGAGACCAACCTGGTCGGGCTGCTCGGCGAGCTCGGCGCCACATGGAGCCGCTGGAACCGCCCGCTGCTCCCGATCGGCGTCCTGTACGACCCGTTCGTCGGACGCGCCCTCGAACCGTGGTCGTTCGGCATGTACGCGGGCGGACAGTCGATCCTGATCGGCACGCCGTCCGGGGTGACGCTGGCCCCCGAGGGCGGCGCGCATCAGTCGATCGTCACGCCGTCGATCGGGATCGAGCAGCCGGGCTGCGTCGCCTACGAGCCCGCGTTCGCCCTCGACACCGAGTGGACGCTGCTCGCGAGCATGGCCCGCCTCGGCCGCCCCGGTGGCGGCTCGGCCTACCTGCGGCTGTCGACCCGTCCGGTGGACCAGACGCTCGCCGCGGTCCCGGCCGACCCCGCGGCCCGGGAGCGCCGTCGCCGCCAGGTGGTCGCGGGCGCCTATCCGCTGCGCCGCGCCGAACGTCCCGCCGTCACCGTGGCGGCGATGGGCGCCCTCGTCCCCGAGGCGCTCGCCGCCGCCGACCGCCTGGAGCAGGCGGGCGTCGGCACGGACGTGGTATGCGTGACCAGCCCCGGCCTGCTCTTCCAGGCCCTCCGCTCCCGCCAGGGCCAGGACGACGGCCCGAACTGGATCCTGGACCAGGCGTTCCCCGCCGCACGCGCCACCCCGCTCGTCACCGTCCTGGACGGCCATCCGCACACCCTGGCCTTCCTTGCCGGGGTGAACAACGTCCCCTGCGTCACCTTGGGCGTCACCGGATTCGGCCAGTCCGGCTCGATCGGCGACGTCCACCGCCACCACGGCATCGACACCGACTCGATCGTCCGCGCGGCCCTGGACCTCCATTCCGGGTAATGGCAGGCCCGCGGGCGGGCGTCCGCGCCCTGGCGGCGCGTGGCGGGCCGTCGGCCGCATGCGGACTAGGCGCCGAGCCAACCACCCCCGGAAACGAGGCGTCTACCTCAGCAATTGATGTCAGTTGCGCGGGAGGTTCACAATGCGCGCATTGTTCGCGGGGGTGCTGACACTTGTCATGTCGGTCGCTCTCATCGGAGTGATGGGCACGCCGGCGTCGGCCGCGTGCGACACCACGTGGGGATCGCTGCCGAAGGGCGCGCTGGGCGACTACTCGGAGGGGCCGCTGGAGCGGGTCCGCACCGGCCGGCAGACCTGTTACGACCGGCTGGTCGTCGAGGTGGCGGGATCCGGCTACGGATACCTGGCCGAGTACGTCGACGAGGTGGTCCAGGAAGGTTCGGGCAAGCCGGTTCCGCTGCGTGGCGGCGCCAAGCTGCGGATCATCGTGCAGGCGGCGACCGCTCCGGGATTCCCGGCCACCTCGTCCAACCTGGCCGACGTCTCCGGCTACACCACGTTCCGGCAGGTAGCGGGGGCGGGTTCGTTCGAGAGCCAGACGACGATCGGCGTGGGCGTGCGGGCACGCCTGCCGTTCCGGGTCCTCACGCTTCCGCGTGACGGCGGCGGCACGCGGCTCGTCGTCGATGTGGCTCACACCTGGTAGTTCCGGGTCGCGGCGGCCCGGCCCGCACCGGGCTGCCGTCGGACGTGCGGATCATTCGGTGGCGCCGGGGTCGCCGGCCGTCTTGTGGGTGTGGATCAGGTGCATGGCGGCGTCGCGGTCGTGGCGGGCCACGGCGTCGATGAGGTCGGTGTGGAGGCGGTGGCGTTCGCGCAGGTATTCCGGGAGGGGACGGACGCCGTCCGGGCGAACGTCCAGGGTGTGGGCCTCGATGAGGTCCAGGAGGCTGGCGTAGAGGGCGCGGAGCAGCGCGTGCGGGCTGGTCGACGCGATGCGGGCGTGCAGGCGCCAGTTCGCGCGGGCGAAGGCGGTGGCGTCCTCGGCGCCGGCGGCGCGGCCCATCTCGTCCAGGATCGTGCGCATCTCCGCGATGTCGGCGGGGGAGGCGTGCCAGAGGGCGTCCTCGATCAGCAGGGGGTCGAGGGCGTCGCGGATGCGGATGGCCTCGGCGACGGAGGTGGGCTCGGCGTCCAGCGCGAGCATGGTGTTGCCGAGCCGCACCATCGGTGACTGCTCGGCGGCGAAGAGGCCGCCGCCCGGCCCGGGGCGGACCGAGACCAGCCCGCGGGCCTGGAGCAGGCGCAGCGCTTCGTTGAACGTGCTGACCGAGACCCCGCACAGCGCGCGCAGCTCGCTCTTGGTGCCGAGGCGCGTGCCGGGCTCCGCGGACCGGGCCAGGCCGGCGATGCGGTCGGCGGCCCGCTCGGCGGCCTGCCGGGTGTTCGCCGGCGTCGCAGAGAGCATCCGTCCTCCTCCACCGAATTCAGCATGCACAATAGCAGAGGGCGGTCTTGACACCACGTCTCACCAGGGATCATTATCGAGCGAAATGATCCTGATGAATTAGGAGGACGGGTGCGCATCGGCAACCTCGCAGGTCGCTTGGTCCTGCTCGACGGGGACCGCGCGGTGGACGTGGAGGCGGCGAGCGGCGGACGGTTCGGGCCCGATCCGCAGGCCGTCTACGCGGAGTGGGACGCCTTCCGCGCGTGGGCGTCCGCCGTGGACCTCGGCGGCGGGGCGGGCTTCGACCCGGCCGAGCTGGGAGCGCCCGTCCCCGCGCCGAGGCAGGTGTTCGCCATCGGCCTCAACTACCGCGACCACGCGGCCGAGTCCGGGTACGACGCGCCGGACGGGCTGCCGCCGGTGTTCACCAAGTTCGCCACCAGCATCACCGGGCCGGTCACCGAGGTGGCCCTCCCGCCCGGCGGCCACACCGACTGGGAGGTGGAGCTGGTCGCGGTCATCGGCAGGCGCGCCCGGAACGTCCCGGAGGACGAGGGCTGGGACCACGTCGCGGGCCTGACCGTCGGGCAGGACATCTCCGAGCGGATATCCCAGATGGCGGGGCCCGCGCCGCAGTTCAGCCTGGGCAAGTCGTTCCCGGGGTTCGCGCCGACCGGGCCGTGGGTCGTCACCCCGGACGAGTTCGCCGACCCCGGCGACTTGGAGCTGAGCTCGGCGATCAACGGCGAGGAGGTGCAGAAGGCCCGCACCCGGGAGCTGATCTTCTCCGTCCCGCTGCTGGTCGCGCGGCTGTCGGCGGTGCTGCCGCTGCTGCCCGGCGACCTGGTGTTCACCGGGACGCCCGCCGGGGTGGGCCTCGGCCGCGCCCCGCAGCGCTGGCTGGCGCCGGGCGACGAGCTCGTCAGCCGGATCGAGGGCATCGGCGAGCTGCGCCAGCGGTTCGTGTGAGGGGATGCGTGTGAGGGGAATGGCATGGCACTGCACCGGCTGAGCTCCGTGACCATCGGGGTCCCCGACGTCGCCGGGACGGCGGCGTACTACACCGAGTTCGGGCTGAACCCGGACGGCGACGGCTGGTTCCGCACCCGGGACGGCGGGCGGCAGCTCCGCCTCGTTCCCGCTCCGTTCCGCAGGCTCGCCGAGGTGCGCATCGGCGTGGACTCGGCCGACGACCTGGGCGCGGCCGGGGCGCGGCTGCGCGCCATGGACGTGGCCTGCGAGCAGGACGCGACGACCCTGACCGCGGTGGAACCGGCGACCGGCGTGCGGGCCGTGCTCGAAGTGGAGCCGAGGCTGCGCCAGGAGGCCGTCCCGCCGACCCGCTACAACGGCCCCGGTCGCCTGGAACGTTCCGGAGAACGGGCGCCGGGCGTGCTGCGCACCGGACCGGTCCAGCCGCGCAAGCTCGGGCACGCGGTGCTGGGCACCACCGACTTCGCCGCGACCACCGCGTTCTTCCGCGACGGGCTCGGCTTCCTGACCAGCGACCTGATCAAGGGCGCCGGGGCGTTCCTGCGCTGCTCGACCGATCACCACAACGTGCTCGTCCTGGCCGCCCCGGTCGGGTTCCTGCACCACACGTCCTGGCAGGTGGACGACATCGACGAGGTCGGACGGGGCGCGACCGCGATGCTGGCGGACCATCCCGAACGGCACGTGTGGGGCCTCGGCAGGCACCACGCCGGGTCCAACTTCTTCTGGTATCTGAAGGACCCGGCGGGCAACTTCTGCGAGTACTACTCCGACATGGACTGCGTCCTCGACGACCAGCTCTGGACGCCGGAGACCTTCGAGGGGGCGAAGGGCCTGTTCAACTGGGGGCCGCCTCCGCCGCCGTCCTTTCTGCGTCCCGACGACCTGGCCGAGCTGATGACCGGCGTCCACGGCGGGTGAGCGTGGACGCGCCCGTACTGATCGCCGGCGGCGGGCCGGTGGGCCTGGCGACCGCGCTGGAGCTGGCCCACCACGGCGTGCCCTGCCTGGTGGTGGAGCCGCGTCCCGAGGTGTCCTGGCTCCGGCCCCGCGCCAAGACGACCTCGGCGCGGACGATGGAGCTGTTCCGCCGGTGGGGCCTCGCCGCCGTGATCCGCGACCGCGCGCCGCTGCCGGTCGCCTGGTCGGACGAGGCGGTGTTCGCCACCGGCCTGCTGGGCCGGGAGATCACCCGCTTCCAGGGCTGCTTCGGCCTGGACCTGACCGGCGACGACCGGGTCGCCGAGCCCGGCCAGCAGGTCGCCCAGCCGCTGGTGGAGCAGGTGCTCCGGGACGCCGTCGCCGCGTCCCCGCACGCCGCGCTCCTGACCGAATGGCGCGTGACCGGCCTGCGCGAGGACGGGACGGGCGTCACCGCCGACCTGACGGGCCCGGACGGGACGGCGAAGCAGACCCGCGCCGAGTACGTCGTCGGCGCCGACGGCTCGCGGAGCGCGACCCGCGCCGCGATCGGCGCGAAATACGAGGGCGCCGACGACGCGCGGCCCAACTTCAACATCGTCTTCCGCGCGCCCGGCCTGGCCGATCGCGTGCCGCACGGCCCGGCGGTGCACTACTGGGTCCTGAGCCCGGACCAGCCCGGCCTGGTCGGACGCCTCGACCTCGCCGACACGTGGTGGTGCATCGCCCAGGGCGTCGCCCAGGAGGACGGCGAGGCGGACCCGCTGCGGATCGTCCGCAACCTGGTGGGCGCGGACGTCGACGCCGAGATCCTCGCGACCGACCCGTGGCGGGCGCGGATGCTCCTCGCCGACCGGTACGCGAGCGACCGCGTCTTCCTCGCCGGGGACGCCGCGCACCTGAACCCGCCGTGGGGCGGCCACGGCTTCAACACCGGCGTCGGCGACGCCGTCAACATCGGCTGGAAGCTCGCCGCCGTGCTGAACGGGTGGGCCGGTCCGCGGCTGCTGCGCAGCTACGAGGCCGAGCGCCGGCCCGTCGCCGCGCGGACCATCGAGGAGGCCGCCCGCAACATGGCCACGCTCGCGCCCGAGCTGACCGACCCGCGGCTGGCGGGCACGGGCGCGGAGTTCGAGGCGGCGCGTCCGGGCGTGGCCGCCGCCGTCCACCGGTCAAAGGACGGCGAGTTCCACAGCCTCGACCTGGTGCTGGGCTACTCCTACGCGGGCTCGCCGGTCGTGTCGGACGGCGCGGGGGAGCGGATGCCGCACCGCTGGCTCGGTCCGAACGAGTCGCGCTACGACCGCCTCGGCCGGGAGTTCACCCTGGTCGGCGACCTTTCGACGGCTCTCGCCGCCGACTTCGTCAAGGCGGCGGCCGGGGCGGGCGTCCCGCTCGACACGTTCGACGACCCCGGCGACCGGCTGATGCTCGTGCGCCCCGACCAGCACGTGGCATGGGCGGGCGACGCAGGCGACGCGGTTGATGCCCGCAGCGTTCTGGCGCGCACGACGGGACGACGTCTCTAGGGGTTGATGACCGCCATCCAGATCGGCTCGCTCCGGCTCTGCATGGCGGCGACGGCGCGTCCGGCCTCCGCCAGCGGGAACCGGTGGGTGATCAGCTCGTCGGCGGCCAGGACGCCCCGTCCGAGCAGGGCGAGCACCTCCCGCGCGTCGGTGCGGGTGCAGGAGCGGGTGCCGACGACGCGCCAGCAGTTGACCATCAGGACGCGGGCGGGGATCGGCAGCGGGCCGGGGTTGGCGCCCATGTGCACCATCGTCCCGCCCGTCGCCATCGCAGCCGTCGCCTGCGCCATCACCGGGCCGTCCGGGACGAAGTCGAGCACGGCGTGGGCCCCTTCGGGCGCCAGTTCCCGCAGCCGCCGCGTCAGGCCCTGGGTCGTCGCCCAGTCGTCCGGCAGCTCGTCCAGGGCGACCGTTTCGGTGGGCAGGTCGCCGGCCAGGCGGCGGACGTCCGCGAGGCGTTCGGCGCTGCGCCCGACGAGGACGAGCCGGGCCACGCCGAAATGCGGTGCCAGTTTCACGGTGGCGGTGCCCATCGTCCCGGTCGCGGCCGTCACGACGAGCGTCCCGCCGAGCGGCAGGTCGGCGCATTTCAGGGCGCGCACGGCGTTCGCCAGGTCGTGGACCTTCGCGCCCACGTCGAAGCTCACGTTCCCGGGCAGCGGGTCGAGCAGCCAGTGCGGGACGCGCACGAACTCGGCGAGACCGCCGTCGTGGTACGCGTCGTACAGCGGCATCGGAACGTCCCCGAACGCGGCGTGCCCGATCATGGCCTGCTGCGCGCACATCATCTCGCGGTCGGTGCGGCAGTAGACGCAGTCCCGGCAGGTGAGGTTGGGGTGGATCCGCACCCGGTCGCCCACCGCGACCCCCGCCGCGTCGGCGCCGAGAGCGGCGACCGTGCCCGCGGCCTCGTGGCCGAGCGTGGTGGGCAGGTGCTTGAACGCGCCCCGTCCCAGCAGCGTCATCATCCCGGGCGCGAGCCCGGCGGAGGCGACCTTGACCAGGACGTCCTGCGGTCCCGGCTCGGGCACGGCGGTCTTGGTCAGGTGGAGTTCGGCGGAGCCCGGGAGCGCCCGCGCGGCCAGCATGGAGGTCATCGGACGGGTGCCTCCCCGGGAAGGTGGCGGTCGAGGAAGGCGTGCGTGCGCGCCCACGCGGCGGACGCGTCCCCGGCCCGGTACATGTGCGGCCGGGCGTCGCAGGCGAAGGCGTGCCCGGCCCCTTCGTACACGTGCTGCTCGAAGCCGGCGCCCGCGTCCCGGAGCGCCGTCTCGATCGCGGCGACCTGCTCGGACGGGATGGTCGGGTCCTCGGAGCCGACGTGCATCAGCAGCGGTGCGTCGATCGCCGCCGCGCGGTCCAGCACGGCGTGCGGCCCGGCCGCGATGCCCGGACCGTAGAAGACGACGGCCGCCGCCAGGCCCGGGATCGCGGTGGCGGCGGTGAAGGCGGCGCGGCCCCCGAAGCAGAAGCCGACGACGGCCGTCCGGTCGCTGCCGATGCCGTCCTCCTTGGCCAGGCGGTCGAGCACGGCGCGGACGTCGGTGGTGATCGCGTCCGGCCCGATGGCGCCGATCAGCGGCATCGCCTCCGCGTGCTGGTCGTAGCCGAGGGTCTCGACGCCGGTGCGGTGGAACAGGTCGGGCGCGAGGGCGAGGAAGCCGCGCGCCGCGAACCGCCGCGCGATGTCCTGGATGTGGTCGTTGACGCCGAACGCCTCCTGCAGCACGACGACGGCACGGTCGCCGGGGGACTCGGGGCGCGCCGCGTAGACGCGCATGGGCCCGTCGGCGGTGTCCACGGTGATCCATTCGCTCATGGTCGGCATGGTCGGGTCCTTTCAGAGTGCGTCGTAGTAGGCGGCGGCGCCGGGGTGCAGCGGGATCGGCGCGCGGCCCATCGCGGCCGGGTCGAGCGGGTAGGTGACCGGGCTGCGCTCGGGCGGGATGTGCCGGTACTGCCGTTCGATGACGTCCCGCGTCTCGCCGAGCACCCAGGCGATCGCGTATGCCACGTCGTCCGCGAGATCGGAGCGCGCCAGCACCAGGAAGTCGGAGAAGTCGAGCGTCCGGAAGCGCGGGCACCCCGGGAAGAAGCCCTCCTCGACGACGGCGTCGGGCCAGGAGTAGTCGGCCCGCAGCCCGTCGAGCACGCCGGCCTCGACCTCAAGGAAGTGCATGTCGCCGCCGAACTCCTGCCAGTGCGGCAGCATGACCGCCTCGTGGACGACGGCGTCCGCCCGTCCGGCCTTGACGTGGGCGAACGTCTCGAACGGGCGCTCGTCCGCCAGGACGGTGCCGCCCCAGCCGGGCACGTCCACGCCGGAACGCTCCAGCAGTTCGTGCGCGGCGAGCCCGACGTGGTTCACGCCGTCGTTCACCGAGGTCGCCAGGCGGAGGGCGGGCTTGGCGTCCCGCAGCTCGGCGAACGTCGAGACGCCCACTGACCGGTGGACGGCCACCACGAGCCGGTCCCGCTGCGGCACCACGCCCAGGGCCCGCAGGTCGGGGTGACTCTCACCGGCGTAGACGCCGCGGCCGTCCAGGGCGGCGGCGGTGAAGGCGGCGGGCGTGGTCATCGCGACGTGCACCTCGCCGCGCCCGACCGCGTGCACGGCGTCGGAGAACCCGCGGCTGTTCCACACGGCGACGCGGGTGTGCGGCCCGCACCGGTCGGTGAGCTCCTGCGAGATCCACCCGCACACGCGATGCAGGTTGGCCGCTCCCCAGTCGCCGCGCAGGTGCAGCGTCAGCGACCGGTCGATCGACGGCTCGGGCGGCCGCACGGCCGCTGTCTGGTCGTTCATGCGATTCCTTGCTGGTCGAGGGCGGTGGCGACCTGTGCCGCCTGCGCCGCGGAGAAGACGGCCGCGATGTACCGGTCGGGTTTGACGAGCACGAAGCGGCCGCGCGTCCCGGCCAGGGCCGCTTCGAGCCGGCCGTCGGCGTCGGCGATCGCCTGGCGCTCGTCGTGGGGACGGGGGAGCCGGTCGCCGAGCGCGACGTCGATGTGCGCGATCGCCGGGGGCGCGGGGAGCGCGCTCGCCACGCGGTCCCAGTCGTCGGGTCCGACGCCGGTGCCGAGCAGCGCCATGCCGTCGCCCAGCACCTCGTCGAGCAGCCGCGGACGCAGGCTCGGCGGGACGAGGACGCGCGGCTGCGGGAGCAGGGTGCCGACGAGCCGCTCGTCTCCCGTCCCGGTGCGCACCACGAGCCCCCCGGTGTGCTCGGCGCGGGGGCGGAACCGCATCTCGGCGAGGTAGCGGCGGCCCCATGGGGTGAGCAGCAGGGTGCGGACGGCGCCGTCCCGGATCCGGCCGCGCATCGGGTCGGTGGTCATGACGACCCGGCCGAGGCGCTCGGAGAACGCGACCATCGCCGTGGCGTGCGGGCGGCGTTCGGGCTCGTAGGTGTCCAGCAGCCGCTCGTCGGCGCGGCCGTGCCACACCTCGGCGAGCTTCCAGGCGAGGTTGGCGGCGTCCCGGACGCCCGAGTTGAGGCCCTGGCCCGCGAACGGCGGCATCATGTGCGCCGCGTCGCCGAGCAGGAAGCACCGGCCGTCGTGCCAGCGGTCGGCGACCACCGCGTTGAAGGTGTAGTTGATGCAGCGTTCGACCTGGTCGGGGGTGATGGCCCGGTACGGCGCGACCAGCCGCTCGATGGTGGCGAAGTCCGGCTTGGTGCCGCCCTTCCCCTCGCCGGGACGGAGCCGGAACTCGTAGCGGCAGCGTCCGTCCCGGCCCGGCACGATCACCGTCGGACGGTCGGGACGGCCGAGATGCATGCCGTAGCGCTCGTCGTGCTCGTCGCCGACGGTGTCCGCGACGAGCCACACGTCGCGGTGGCTCGTGCCGGTCATGTCGATGCGCTTCAGCTCGCGGATCGTGCTGCGGCCGCCGTCGCAGCCCAGCACCCAGGACGCGCGCAGCTCGCCCCCGGACGTGCGAGCCGTCACGGCGCCGTCCGTCTCCTCGATCCCGACGAGCTCGGTGCCGAAGCGGACGTCCACGCCGTCCCGGTCCTTGAGCGACTGGAGGAGGAGGCGTTCGAGCTCGGGCTGGGCGAACTGGTTCTTGAACGTGTAGCCGAGCCGGTACGGCTCGGGCCCGCGGGCGTGGAAGAGCGGACGGCCCTTGCGGTCGTAGTAGCGGGTGCCCGTGCCCGGGACGACGATGCCGAGCACGGCCTCGGCCAGGTCGGCGGCCTGCAGGGTGCGCAGGGACTCGTCGTCCAGGCTGATCGCCTTGGCCTCGTCGCTGGTGGCGGCGTTGCGCTCGACGAGCACGACCGGCACGCCGCGGGCGGCGAGCAGGTTCGCCATCGTCAGCCCGACGGGACCGGCGCCGACGATGAGAACGGGGTCAGTCATGGCCTCCGCCCTTCCTGGCGAGGTACCGGTAGCCCGCGCGAAGCTGACTCTCCGGCCAGCACTCCGCGCGTTTGGCCGCAGCCTCGGCCGCGTCGGAGTGCACCCGCACCGGACCGGCCGCCATCGCCGCGAGCTGCGCCTCGCAGGCGCGGTCGAGCAGGACGGCGTGCATCACCGCCGCCTCGACGCTCGTCCCCGCCGCGACCAGCCCGTGCTTGGGCATCAGCGCGGCGGGCGCGGCGCCGAGCGCGTCGGCCAGCGCCGCGCCGAGCTCGCGGGTCCGGACGAGGCCGCCGGTCGCGGTGAAGCGCGGCGGATCGTCCCCGCCGAAGATCGTCGCCTCGTGCGAGATCGGCAGGAGCGGGACGTCCAGCGCGGCGAACGCGACGGCCGACCGGCCGTGCGTGTGCACCGAGGCTTGCAGCTCCGGCCGCCGCCGCAGGATCTCCAGATGGATGTGGCATTCCAGGTGCGGCCTGCCCTCGCCTTCCAGCACATCGGCGTCGAACGAGACGAGCTGGACGCGGTCCTCGTCGATCTCCTCGAAGCCCCAGCCCGGCGCCTTGATCCAGATGCCGCGCCCGTCCGGGTCGCGGACGGCGGCGTGCCCCCAGACCAGGTCCGACTGTCCCGCCGCCGCCAGCGCGCGGCTCGCCTGGGCGGCCAGCCGCCGCGCCTCGTCCGGCGTCACGGGTTCACCACCGCCATCCAGATCGGTTCGTCTCGGCTGCTCAGCGCGGTCAGCGCGGCGTTGACGTCGTCGAGCGCGAACCGGTGCGTGATCAGCTCGTCGGCCCGGAGCGCGCCGGAGCCCAGCAGGTCGAGGGCGGCTGCGGTGTCGGTGCGGGTGCATCCGCGGGTGCCGACGATGCGGCGGCAGTGGTGCTGGAGGTCGCGGGCCGAGCAGGGGAGCGGCGTGCGGTTGCCGCCCATGTGCACGAGCGTCCCGCCGGGGGCGAGCGCGGCGAGGGCCTGGGCCGTGCCGCCGCCCTGGGGCAGGAAGTCGATCACCGCGTCGGGTCCGTCCGGGACGAGGGCGCGCAGCCGCGCCGTCAGGGTGTGCTCGTCCTCCCAACCGGGGCCCAGCTCGTCCAGGGCGACGGTCTCGGCGGGCAGCGCGCTCAGGGCGCGGACGGCGTCGAGCCGCTCCGCCGAACGTCCGACCAGCACGAGCCGGGCGGCGCCGAAGAACGGCGCGAGCTTCACCGTCGCGGTGCCCATCGTCCCGGTCGCGGCGGTGATCACGAGCGTCCCGCCCGGCGGGAGGTCCGCGCACTTGAGCGCCCGGACGGCGTTGCCGAGGTCGTGCGTCTTCGCGCCGACGTCGAACCCGACCGCCGCGGGGAGCACGTCCACCAGCCAGGACGGCGCCCGGACGTACTCGGCCAGCCCGCCGTCGTGGTACCGCTCGTACAGCGGCATCGGACCGTTCCCGTGCGCGCCGTGCCCGATCATCGCGGCCGACGGGCACAGCTGCTCGCGGTCGCTCCGGCAGAACCGGCACGCCCGGCACGCGAGGACGGGATGCACCCGCACCCGCTCACCGACCAGCGCGGCGTCCACCTCGGACCCGGCCGCCGTCACCGTTCCGGCGATCTCGTGCCCCGGCACTGCCGGCAGGTGCCGGAACGAGCCGCGCGCCAGCAGCTTCATCAGGCTCGGCGCGAGGCCCGCCGCCGCCACCTTGACCAGGACGTCCCGCGGGCCCGGCTCGGGCACGGCGATCTTCTCCTGGCGGAGCGGGCCCGTCCGGTCGTGGGCCCGGGCCGCCTGCATGAGCGTCATCGCAGCCGCTCGATCTGGTCCGCCGGCACCCGCTCCGCCGTCTTCGTGGTCTCCGCGACCTGCGGAAGCTCCCGCGCGGACGCGACCGTGAGGTGGGCGCTCGGCTCGTGGTGGATGCTCGTGAACGCTATGCCGGCCGGGATGCGCGCGAAGTCGCCCGGTTCCAGCGGGACGGTGCCGCGCTGCGTCACCAGCGTCCGCCGCCCGTCGAGCTGGTACTGGATCTCGTCGGCGTTGCGGACGCGCCGGTACACGCGCCCGTCGGACGAGGCGTGGAACGTCCGCCCGATGAGCACGTGGGACGAGGTGTAGAGCCACGTCGTCCCGGCCGCGTCCGCGGGCTTCAGGATGCGCAGCCGCTCGGACTCCTCCTTCGCGTGCTCCAGCAGCGCCAGCTCGTCGGTCGGAGCCATGACGACGTCGTGCCCGGGACCGGCGAGGCACTCGGTGATCAGCTCGTTGGTGATGACCGGCTCCCACCCTTCGAACGGCGGGATCGTCACCTCCGACGTCCGGTAGTGCGGGTGGGCCTCGGCGACGGGCGCGGGCACGTAGAACAGGATGTGGATGTCCTCGCGCCCGTAGTTGTCGTGCGCGACCCCGACCGGCAGCCGGGAGAAGTCGCCCGGCACGAGGTCGACGCTGCCGAGGTCGGTCATCAGCGACCGCACGCCCGTCACCTGGTACGACATCTCGTCCACGTCGCAGTTGCGGTGGTAGAACGGCTGCCGGTTGTCCATGGTCTGCCATTCGAGCCGCATGAAGTCGCTCTCGTAGACGCCGCGCGGGTGCGCGAACGGCTGCGCCACGTACTCCGGCGGGAAGTGCACGACCTGGATCTCCGGGTGGTCGCGCCAGCGCTTGCGGCCGTCCGGGGGCGTCAGGGGCTCGGCGAGCAGCAGCTCCTCCCGCCGGACGAAGACGCGTGGCGGCGCGTCGAAGGGAAAGGTCTCGAAATGCTCGTGGACGGTTCCCATGTCAGTTCTCCTCGGCGGGCTTGAAGCGGTCGTTCTCGAGGTGGTCGTTCTCGCGGTAGTACGCCTCGGCCCCGGGATGCAGGGGCACGGGCAGGTCGCGGCAGATCTCCCGCATGTCGACCGGGCTGGTCAGCGCCCGGGTCGGCCCGGTGAACCGCGCGGAGACGAGGTCCTTCTGCTCCTCGATGGCACGGACGGCGAGGTAGGCCAGCTCGTCCGGCAGGTCGTCGGCGCAGTACAGGATCCAGCCGGAGAAGTCGATCGTCGGGACGTCCTCGCGCAGGCCGCGCAGCCGGCCCTTCTCCAGCACCCCGGCGGGCATGCCCATCGCCGTGCAGTGCCGCAGCACGGGCTCGTCCAGCGGCAGGAACTCCAGGTCGTACATCGTGGTCAGGTTCCGCCACCGCCACGTCATGATCGCTTCGTCGAAGACGGCGTCGAACGCGGGGTCGGCGGGGACGGCGTCCGGGGAGTTCTGCGAGCGCGGCCGGTCGCGCAGGATCTCGCCGCCCCAGCGCTCCACGTCCTCCTGGGAGAAGCCGTGGCAGGCGAGGATCTCGTCCATCACCCACCGCGCCGGATGCCCCATCTCCCGGGACGGCATGGAGATCTTCAGCGGGGGCCTGCGCTCGGCGATCTCGGCGAGGCTCGTGATCCCGGTCTCGGCGCGGACGGCGAGCGCGAGCCGGTCGTCGTGCGCGAACGCGGCGACCGCCTTGACCGGCAGCGGCTCGGCGTACGGGCCCTTCCCGGCGCGGGCCATCGCCAGCGCCCAGCTCGGGGTGGTGATGCCGAAGTCGTAGCGGCCCTCGGCGACCAGGCGCGGGCCGTCCATGCCGAGCGCGGCCGGCGGGGTCCCGGTGACGGCCGCGATCGTCGAGCCGTCCGGCAGCGGGCTGCCGTAGCCGCCCATGCCGTTGGCGATCAGGCTGCCGATGTTCATCCAGTTCTGGCCCGGACACAGGATCCGGACGTCGCGTGCCCGCACCGCCGCCCCTCTCAGCCCTCGGCCCGGACGGTGTTGCGCAGCGTGCCGATGCCGCCGATCTCCACCTCGACCTCGTCACCGTCGGTGAGGAACACCTGGGGATCGCGACGGTACCCGACGCCGCCCGGTGTGCCGGTGAGGATCACGTCCCCCGGCTCCAGCCGGGTGAACCGCGAGGTCACCTCGATCAGCGCGGGCACGTCGAAGATCAGCCGGTCGGTGGTGGACGACTGCATCCCGCGGCCGTTGAGGCGCAGCGCGATGTCGAGCTTGCCGGGGTCGAGCTCGTCCGCGGTCACCAGCACGGGCCCGAGCGGCGTGGAGCCGTCCCATGCCTTGCCCTGCATCCACTGGTGGGTCCGGTACTGGAAGTCGCGCATGGTGACGTCGTTGCAGATCGTGTAGCCGAGCACGTGGTCGAGCGCGTCGTCGCGGGAGATCCGGCGGCCCGCCGTGCCGATCACCACGGCCAGCTCCGCCTCGTAGTCCACCTGGGCGGACTCGGGCGGCAGGACGATCGCCGCGCCGTGCCCGATGAGGTTGGACGCGAACTTGGGGAACAGCACCGGGTACTCCGGCAGCTCCCGTCCGGTCTCCTCGATGTGCGCCCGGTAGTTGAGGCCGACGCAGAAGATCTTCTGCGGGCGGCAGACCGGCAGCAGGGTCAGCCCGTCCAGCTCGACGCCCTCGTCGTCGGGGAGCGCGTCGCGCAGCGTGGCGGTGGACGTGTGCCGGTCGATCCGGTCGGTTCCGCGCAGCCGGTGGACGCGCGTGCCGTCGAGCCTGCCGACCGCCTCGGCGCCGGTCTCGTCCTGGTAGGCGACGAACCGCATGGTCAACTCCTGTGTCCTGAATTTCAGAGCAAATATCCTGTATTGCGAAACAGATTAGATCTAGAGCGTCCCGGGGTCAATGAGCTAGCCTCGTTTGTAAGTCAGGATTTAACTCCTGAAAATCAGGACAAGGAGCCGGACATGGCCATCGCCGAACTCGGACACACCGGACTGTGGGTCCACGACCTCCCGCTGATGAGGGACTTCTACGAGCGCGTGCTCGGCCTGACCGTCACCGACCAGGACGAGGAGCTCGGCATCGTCTTCCTCAGCTCCCGGCCCGAGGTGGAGCATCACGAGTTCGTGCTCCAGACCGGGCGGACCGCGGAGCCGGGCGCGAAGCAGCAGCACCAGATCTCCTGGCGGGTGGAGACGCTGGACGACATCCGCGCCTACCACCGGACGTTCCAGGACGAGGGCGTCGAGGTGCAGCAGGAGGTCACCCACGGGAACGCCTTCGGGATCTACTTCTTCGACCCGGAGGGCAACCGCAACGAGGTCTACCTGCGCCTCGACCGCGACGTCCGGCAGCCGTTCCGCAAGACCATCGACTTCGGGCTGCCCGCCGAGGAGATCTACGCCGAGGCCGAGCGGCTGCTCGCGGACGGCGGCCCGGCCTACCAGCCCGTCCAGTAGCCGAGACGGGGGCGCGGCGGCGCGGTGCGACGACGCGCACCGCGCCTGCCTCCCGCCGGTCAGGTGAGCACCGACAGCCGGTCGCCGGGCAGTTCCAGCCACACCGCGTCCCCGGGCGCCACGTCGAGGCGGGGGTCCTGGCGGGTGACCCACGTGCCGTCCCCGACCCGGACGTGGCAGTCCACGCTCTCGCCCACGAACATGACCCGGTCGACCTCGCCCTTGACCGTGTTCGGCACCGCGCCCGGCTCGGCCGCGTGCAGCAGCACCGCCTCGGGCCGCACGGCCAGCACCACCGGGTCGCCCGCCTTCGCCGCCGTGTCCGCGACGGCGGGGACGTCCATCGTCCCGGCCGCCGTCTCGACCAGGGTGCCCGTTCCGCGCGTGCCGTCCAGGAAGTTCGTCGTCCCGACGAAGTCGGCCACGAACCGGGTCGCGGGACGCTGGTAGACCTCGCGCGGGGTGCCCTCCTGCACGATCTTCCCGTTCTGCATCACCGCGATCCGGCTGGACATGCTGAGCGCCTCGTCCTGGTCGTGCGTCACGAACAGCGTCGTGACGCCCAGCTCCTGCTGGAGCGAGGCGAGTTCGGCGCGCATCGCCTGCCGCAGCTTGGCGTCCAGGTTGGACAGCGGCTCGTCCAGCAGGAGCAGCTTCGGCCGGCGCACCAGCGCCCGCGCGAGCGCGAGGCGCTGCTGCTGGCCGCCGGACAGCTGCGTCGCCATGCGCCCCTCGTATCCGGACAGGTGGATGGCCGCGAGCGCGCTCTCCACCCGCTCCCTGATCTCCTTCTTCGGCACCTTCGCCTTGCCCACCTTGAGCGGGAACGCGGCGTTGTCGAAGACGGTCATGTGCGGCCAGATGCCGTAGCTCTGGAACACCATGCCGATGTCGCGCCGCTCGGGCGGGACGAAGGAGCCGGTGTCGGACACCACCGTCCCGTCGATGACGATCCGTCCCGCGTCCGGCCGTTCCAGCCCCGCCACCGACCGCAGGGTGGAGGTCTTGCCGCAGCCGGACGGACCGAGCAGCGTGTAGACCTCGCCCTCCCGGACGTCGAAGCTCACGTCGTCGACCGCCTGGACGGTGGCGCCGCGGTCGGCGAACCCCTTGCGCAGCCCTTCGACCGCGAGCGGCGTGCCCGTCATGAGAGGGCCTTCCCTTCGTTCTTGCGAGTGAGCAGGAGGAACACCACGACGACCGGGGTCATGAAACCGATCATCAGCAGGGTGAGGGCCGAGGACGCCCCGACCTGCCCGGTGTTGAAGAGCGTCCAGGACGCGACCGAGAGGGTCAGCGTGTCCTGGCCGCCGATGAGCGTCGGCACCGTGAGGTCGCGCAGGCTCAGCAGCGCCAGCCACAGCCACGTGTAGGTCAGCACCGGGCGCAGCAGCGGCAGCGTGATCAGGCGGACGGACGTCCAGGTCGAGGCGCCCGACATCGCCGCCGCCTCCTCCAGCTCGGTGTGGATCTGGAGCAGCCCGGCGTTGAACATGCGGGTGCCGAACGCGAGCTGGATGAGGGCCGTCACGCCGACGAGCAGCGCGAGCGTCCCGTACAGGCCGTACCAGCCCTCCGTCCAGTACAGCGCGGCGATCATGGCGCCGAACGCGAAGACGGTGCTCGGCACGGCCTGCGGCAGGAACGCGACCAGGTCGTAGACGTACCGGTGCCGCCCGCGCGAGCGGACGACGACGAACGCGAACGCCAGGCTCATCAGCACCGCCAGCGTCGGCGCGAGCACCATCAGCTTCGCCGAGGTCTCCAGGCCGCGGCCGACGAACGTCCAGTCCAGGTGCCGGTAGTTGTCGAACGACGCCACCTTGAGGGCCGCCGCCGACGGCTTCTGCACGAACGGCAGCAGCGAGATCCACACGACCATCGCCATCGGCAGCACGATCGACCAGAGGAAGTAGCCGCCGACCAGCAGCCAGGCGGCCCAGCGCCACCGTCCGAGGGTGATGCGGGCCGGGCGGTAGCTCTTGCCGGAGACGACCTGGTATTTGCGTCCCGAGCGCAGCGTCCGCTGGTACCAGAGGCTGAACGCCAGCCCGACGAGGATCATGACGCCGCTGAACGCCGCCGGGACGCCGTACTCCGGGGTCCCCGCGGACGGGTTGGTCGCCACGTACAGGTAGCTGCTGAACACGTAGATGCGGTTCGACAGACCCATGATCAGCGGGATGTCCAGCGAGGAGATCGCGATCGTCCCGGCGAACAGCCCGGCGCCGAGCAGGCTCGGGTAGATGAGGGGGAGCGTCACGCGGCGCAGCACCGTCCAGGGCCCCGCGCCGGACGCCCGCGCCGCCTCCTCCAGCGTCCCGTCGAGCATGCGCAGGCTGCTCGACACCATCGTGAAGACCAGCGCGGACAGGGCCAGCCCTTCCACCACGCCCATGCCGACCAGCGACACGATGTTGATCGGGGCCTTCGCGAGCCCGAAACCCTCCATCAGCCACTGGTTGATCGCGCCGATCCGCGGGTGCAGCAGGAAGATCCAGCCCATCGCGGTGAAGAAGCCGGGGATGAGGATGCGCAGCACCATCACCGTGCCGACCGTGCGTCCCCAGCCGAAGTCGGTCCGCTCCACCAGCAGCGCGATCGCGGTCCCGAAGAAGAGCGCCACGGCGAGCGTCACCGTCACGTAGACGGCGGTGTTGCGGACGACGTCCCAGACCTGCGCGTCGCCGAACAGCGCCCGCAGGTTGCCGAGGGTGAACGCGCCGTCCAGCGAGCCCTGCGCGCGGAAGCCCAGGTAGACGACCAGCGCGAGCAGGCCCACCACGCACGCCGCCGGGACGGTGATCAGCCCGGCCAGCAGCCCCAGCGCGGTGGGCCGCCGGCCGAGCCGGGCGCCGGGCAGGGTCATTTGGCCGTCAGGAGCTTGATCAGCTCACCTTTGAACTTCGGGTTGTAGATCTCCGGATGGGCCAGCGTGAACTCGTAGTCGACGCGGGTGAACCTCACGCCCTTGGCCTCGTACTCGGCGAGCTGCGCGGCCGTCTTGCTGCCGGGGATGCGGTGGTTGTCGGCGAAGTCGTGCTTGAAGACGAGCTTCTGCGCCTCCGGAGTGAGCAGCCACGTGACCCACAGCCGCGCGGCGTTCGGGTGCTTGGCGTGCTTCGGGACGGCGACGTACCGCGTCGAGGTGATCGCCGCGTCCTTGAGCACGGCCGTCTTCAGCGGCGCGCCCTGCGCGGCGAACACGTCGGCGATGTTCTTGCCGCACGAGATCCACAGCGCGGCGAACTCGCCGGACGCGACGCGGTTCAGCTCGCCGCAGCCGACGAAGCCCGCGGGCTTGAACCCGCGCAGGTAGGCGCGCAGGGCGTCCTGGCCCATGCCCTCCTTCGTCCCGAGCACGTTGAACTGCGCGGCGTAGGGGGTGCTCGCGATCGGCTTGCCGATCTTCGGCACGTCCTGGACCGTGGCGGGGACCTTGCCCTCCTCCACCTGCGTGGTGTTGTAGGTGAAGCCGGGGATCAGGTCGACGAACGTCAGCGCGGTGCCGTCGGAGTTGGCCAGGCCCTTCGTCCACGGGGCGATCGCCGCCCAGTCGACCTTCGCGAGCACGTCGTCGCGCTTCGGGCCGATGCCTTGGACGAGCTCGGGGCTGCCCATGTAGGCGTCGGTCGAGGCGGGCGACTTGGCCTTGTACTCCCGCGCGAGCTTGGCGGCGTTGCCTGGCTGGTTCTGGTCCGGGGTCAGGGTGATCTTGATGTCCAGGCCGTAGGCCTGCTTGAAGGTCTCGGTGAGCACCTTGCCGGTGTCCCGCCCGTCGAAGCCCCAGTTGAGGTCGAGCGCGCCCTCCTTCTTGGCGGCCTCGACCAGCGCGGCCAGCGCCGGGGTCGCGGCCAGGCGGTCCTTCGCCGCGCCCGCGGCCTGCGTGGCGGCGGCCTCATCGCCGGCGTCCGAACCGCAGGCGGCCGTGGCCCCCGCGATCAGTGTCACGAGCGTCGCCGCTGTGATGACCGGCCTCCAAGGCCGCGACAGACGGAGCCTCATCCGAACCCCTCCTCCTCGGACATGTCTCGCTTTGCGGGACAGTGGTCCTGAATTATGCAACTGGGACGGGTTGCCGACAAGGGGCACGGCCGCCGGACGCGGTCCGTCCTGTGCTGGAGAACAGCGCTCCTAACATACGGGACATGCGCTGAGCTGGGAAGACGCCGATCGGACGGGTCCGGAGAGCGGTCCCGGGACGGGCCGAAAAAGATTCGGCCCCGGAGCCGCGCTCCGGGGCCGTGGACGGCGAACGATCAGGACTCGCGCGAGTTTTCAGGCTCGCGCGGATGTTCAGGATTCGAGGACCGCGAGCCGTTCGCTGATCTCGGCGGCGGCGACCTCGACCGCCCGCGCCACCTCGGGCAGCCGCTCGTCCGGCACCCGGTGGGAGAGGGCGGCGATGCTCACCGCGGCCACCACGCCGCCGGACTCGTCGCGGATGGGGGCGGCGACGCCGAGCACGTCGGCGTCCAGCTCGCCCCGGGTGACGGCCACCCCGGCCGCCTTGATCTCCCCCAGCCGCTTGCGCAGCACGTCCGCGTCGGTGACGGTCGCGCCGGTGAACCGCGGCAGCCCGCTCTGCTCGACGACCTCGGTGATCTCCTCGTCGGACGCCCAGGCCAGCAGGACGAGCGCCGCCGCGCCCGCGTTGATCGGCAGCACGTGCCCGCGCTCGTAGGACAGCCGCACCGGATGGTCGGTCTCCTCGCGCTCCAGGCAGACGACGGTGCCGCCCGTCCGCCGCGTGAGCAGCACGGCCTCGCCCACGGTCGCCACCAGCTCCCGCATGACCGGACGGGCGATCTCCGACAGCCCGATCCCCTTGCGGGCGAGCCGGGCCAGCTCGAACACCCGGGGCCCGAGCCGGTACCCGGCGGGCCGCTGCTCCTCGATGAAGCCCGAGGACACCAGGCTCTGCAGATACCGGTAGGCGGTCGACCGGGCGACGCCGAGCTGGTCGGCGACCTCCTGGCCGGTCAGCACCAGCCGCGTGTCCTCGAAGAGCAGGAGGATGTCGAGGGCGCGGTCGGCGGTGGAGTTGCGCTCCCGGTAACCGCTCGACCGTTCAGACCGCTGTCCTGTCATGCAGGATACGTTACACGCATGCCAGAACCACCTGTGGCGTGCGCGCCCGAGACCCCGGTCCGGTTCGCGAGGGTTAGCCGTAGCGGGTGAGGTCGTGGAAGAAGTCCGGGACGGTGTGCAGGGCGCCGGATGCGGCCACCTGGTCGTAGACGTGGCGGGCGACCGCCAGATCCAGGACGCCCAGGCCGAACGGGGAGAAGACGACCGGCTCGTCGGCGGGCGGGGTGGCCCCGCCGGTGAGGACGTCGTAGAGGGTCCCGGCGACGAAGTCGCGGTTGCCCACGTGCTGTTCGGCCAGGTGGGGGGACGTGTTCGCCTTCAGGCAGTGCTCGACGTCGTCCACGACGTTCCAGGACGAGAGGATGATCTCGGGGGAGAGGTCGCGCAGGGAGACGTGCAGGACGAGGGGGTTGTGCGCGAACCAGGCCGGGTCGCTGACGTGCGGTTCGCCGGCGACGGTGGCGAAGACGATCAGGTCTGATGAGCGGATGAGGGCCTCGGCCGTCTCGTGGACGGTGATGGCGCCCTTCTCGGTGCGCCGTAGGTAGCCCTCGAAGCCCCGGGCGTGCTCGGCGGAGAGGTCGTGGACGCCGAGGGTGTCGAAGGTGAAGCCGTTGGCGGCCAGGTAGGTGTGGATGTAGCGGGCGATGAGGCCGGCGCCGACGAAGCCGACGCGGCGGGGCCGGGCGCCGCGGCGGTCGGTGAGGGCCGCGGCGGCGAGGGCGGCGGACGCGGCGGTGCGGGCGGCGGAGATGATGGAGCTCTCCATGCACGCGAACGGATAGCCGGTCTCCGCGTCGTTGAGGATCAGCACGGCGGACGCGCGGGGAAGGCCGCCGGCGACATTGCCGGGGAAGCTGGAGATCCATTTGATGCCGTGCACGCCGACGTCGCCCTTGACCGACGCGGGCAGCGCGATGATCCGGTCGGACGGGCGGTCGGGGAAGCGCAGGAAGTAGGAGTCGGGATTGACCGTGCGGCCCTCGCCGTGCAGCCGGTAGGCGGCCTCGATCATCTCGATGACCTGCTTCTCGCGTCCGGCGACCGCGTCGTGGACCTGGGCGCCGGAGATCACGGCGAATGTCGGGACCTGTTTCATGGAAACTCCATGTCGGCTGGATGATCAGGCGGCCGGGGATTCCGCGGGGCCGCCTCCGCAAGTCGCCGTTGAATTCCCGCGGGCCCGGTGATGAGGGGCGCGCTTTGACCTACGGCTGAAGAAACAATTTCTGGTCGTCCCCCGAGTTCGCCGCCGCCACGCGTCAGCGCCATTGCGGAGCATCACCGTATACACGCGAATCTCGGACCCGCAACCCCTTGCCCGGCGAGCGGGGCGCGGAACACCGGCGGTCGCGTCCGGGCACCTGGCGGCCGTATAGGAAAGATATAGCGCCCAATCGCACGCTCTGCGGCAGTGACGTGAACCGGTACGTCGAATCGCGGAGGTGACATGTCCGGCTCGAATATCACGGCGGTCCTGGACGGCGAGCAAAAGGGTCAGATCAAGGAGATCGTCTGCGAGATCCTTGAGATCGACCCCGACGAGCTCACCGACGGAAGCCTTTTCAAGGAGGATCACGGCGCCGACTCGCTGCGCGCCATCGAGATCCTGGCCGCGCTCGAGCGCACGTTCCGCGTGACGATCGACCAGGCGGCGATGGACCGGATGGTGAACCTCGACGGCGTCTACGCCGTCGTGGCCGACGCCGCGCGGGAGTGACCCGCGCCATGACCGGTCTGGAGGCGTCCCGGCGGGTGGTGGTCACCGGGCTCGGACCGGTGACCAGCATCGGCATCGGGGTCGCGGACTTCGCCGCCGGGCTGCGCGCCGGGCGGAGCGGCGCCAAGCCGATCACCGCGTTCGACACCGCCGGGTTCGCCCACGCCAACGGGTGCGAGATCGACGACTTCCGGGCCGCCGACTGGATCACCGGCACCCCGCTGGACGACCTCGGCCGGGCGGCCCGGTTCTCGGTCGCCGCCGCGCGGATGGCCGTCGCGGACGCCGGCCTTGCCCCGGCGGACCTCCGGGCCCGGCGGGCCCTGGTGTCGATGGGGACCACCGACGGCGAGTCCCGCGACCTGGACGGCCTGGTGGAGAGCGAGCTGGAGCGGGGCCCCGGCGCCTTCGACCCGGTGATCGCCCGCCGGGTCGGCGCGGTCCGGCTGTCGACCTCGATCGTCGCCGAGTTCGGGCTGACCGACGTCGAGGCCACGACCCTTCCGACGGCTTGCGCGGCGGGCAACTTCGCGGTCGGCAGCGGGTTCGACGCGATCCGCTGCGGGGACGCCGAGATCGCCCTCGTCGGCGGGGCCGACGCGGTCTGCCGCAAGACCTTCACCGGCTTCTACCGGCTCGGCACCATCACCCCGGAGGTCTGCCGCCCGTTCGACAAGGACCGCAAGGGGATCCTCACCGGCGAGGGCGCGGGCGTCCTGGTGCTGGAGAGCCTGGACGCCGCGCTCGCGCGCGGCGCCAGGATCTACGCCGAGGTGCTCGGCTACGGGCTGTCGTGCGACGCCCGCCATCCCGTCGCCCCGGACCGCGACGGGATCACCCGCGGCATCGAGATGGCCCACCGCGACGCCGGGATCGGGCCGGGCGACGTCGACTTCATCTCGGCGCACGGCACCGGGACGAAGGCCAACGACGTCACCGAGACCGGCGCGATCAGGCAGGTGTTCGGCGACCGTCCGCCGCCCACCATCTCCATCAAGGCGATGATCGGGCACACGATGGGCGGGGCCAGCGCGATCGCCGCGGCGGCGTGCGCGCTGGCGCTGCGCGAGGGCTTCATCCCGCCGACCATCAACCATGTCGAGACCGACCCGGAGTGCGGCGTCGACTGCGTCCCCAACCAGGCGCGCGAGGCGGACCTGCGGGTCGTCCAGAACAACGCGCTGGCGTTCGGCGGCAACAACGCCGTGCTCATCCTCGGGCGCGCGCCCGAGCCCTCGCACGCGGCCGGGGCGGCCTGATGAGCTGGATCGTCACGGGCATGGGGGCCGTCGCCGCGCCCGGCGACGACGTCGCGGCGTTCTTCGCCGCGCTCTGCGCCGGACGCAGCGCGCACGCCCCGCTGCGCGGCTTCGACCCGACCCGGTACCGGGCCCGGAACGCCTACGAGATCGACGACCGCCCGGACTCCGGCGACGTGCCGCTGCGCGCGAGCCGGTGGCTGGAGCGGGCGGTCGCCGCCGCGCTGCGCGACGCGGGCATGGACGAGCGGCTGGGCGACGTCCCCGTGCTGGTCGGCACCACCCTGCGCGAGCTGCGCTCGGTCGAGCTGAGCTGGCGCGACGGCATCCCGTTCGATCCGGCCGACCTGCACTTCGGCGCCGCGCTCGGCCGCCGGTTCGGCGCGACCCGCACCTACACCGTGGCCAACGCCTGCTCCGCGTCCCTCTACGCGCTCGGCCTCGGCACCGACCTGCTGGAGCTGGACGAGTGCGACACGGTCGTGGTGGCCGGCGTCGACACGATCACCGAGAGCACCTACGGGCTGCTGGACCGCTGCTACCCCGAGGCGCCGGACCGGATCCGGCCCTTCGACCGGGACCGCCGCGGCATGCTGCAGGGCGAGGGCGCGGTCGCCGTCGTGCTGCGCCGCGCCGCCGACGGGCCCGGCCCGTCCGGACGGCGGCACGCCACCGTCCGCGGGGTGGCGATCAACTGCGACGCCTCGCACCCGTCCGCGCCGGACGCCGCGAACATCGGCGTCGCGATCCGCGAGGCGCACGAGCGGTCCGGCGTGCGCCCGGACGACATCGACCTGGTCATGCTGCACGGGACCGGGACGCCGCTGAACGACGAGGCCGAGGTCGACGCCTTCGCCGAGGTCTTCGGCGCGGCCGCGGCCCGCCCGTACCTGACGGCCATCAAGTGCATGACCGGGCACACGGCCGGGGCCTCCGGGCTGCACAGCCTGGTCGCCGGGGTGGAGGCGATGCGGACCGGCACCGTCCCGCCCATCGTGCATCTGGACGACCCGATCGACGAGGTGGCGGGCTTCCGCCTGGTCCGGGGCGCCGCCGCGCGCGCCGAGGGGCTGTCGGTCGCCCAGGTCAACTCGTTCGGGTTCGGCGGCCTCAACGCCGTCGCGGTCGTGGAGAAGGCGGTCTGAGCATGGACGTCGTGGTCACCGGACTCGGGCTCGCGCTGCGCGGCGTCGACGGCGCCCGCGGGCTGCTCGCGCCGGACCCGCCCGCGCCGGACGCCGACGACCCCGCCGCCCGGCTCACCGGGCGCGGGCTGCGCTACCGCGACCGCGCGACCCGGCTCGCGATGTGCGCCGCGCGGGACGCGCTGGCCGCCGCCGGACTGGTCCGCGACGGTGCGCTGACCGTGCCCGCGCACCGGGCCGGCGTGGTCGCCAGCACCAACTACGGCAACGTCGACACCGTCTGCGACGCGGTCACCACCATCGCCAAGGAGACCTACGCGGGCACCAGCCCCATGGCGCTCCCGGCGACCGCCAGCAACGTCGTCGCCTCCTGGGTCGCGATCACGCACGGCCTGCGCGGCGCGAACCTGACGCTGTGCAACGGGGAGACGTCCGGGCTGGACGCCGTGCACTGGGCCCGGCAGCTGATCGCCGCCCGCCGGGTCGGATGGGTGCTGGTCGTCGGGGTCGAGCCGGTCAACCCGCCCGTCAGGCACCTGGCGTCCGGCGGGACCGGCGCCGACGTCCGACTGCTCGACGGCGCCGCCGCGCTCGTCGTGGAGGCCGCGGAGTCCGCCCGCGAACGCGGAGTGCCCGGGCTCGCCGAGATCGGCCCGTACGCCAGGAAGGGCACCTGGACGGAGGCCGTCGCCGCCGTCCGCGGGCCTGCGGCCGAACCGGTCGGGCTGTGGTGCGCGCCAGGCGGGGCCGTCCCGCCGCACGCGCTGGAGCCCGCCCTGACCTGCGATCTCACGGCGAAGATGGGCGAATGCTCGGGCGCCCTCGGCGTGCTGCAGGCGGCCGCCGGAACCGCCTGGCTGGACGACGAGACGTCCGGCGTGCTGGCCACGGCCGGGACGGGCCGCGACGGCGGCACCGACGCGGCCGCCGCGCTGATCCTGCGAGCCGCGCGGTGAGCGGCGGCCTGCTCCTGCTGCACGGGCTGGCCGGCGGCCCGCTCGCCTGGGCGCCCCTGCGCGCCCGGCTGCCGGAGACCCTGCCGGTGCGGGCGCCCGTCCTGCCCTGGTCGGCGGGCGAGGGGCTCCGCTGGGACCACCGGGCCGACCCGGTCCGCGCCGTCGCCGGCGCGATGGCGGGCCCCGGCGGCGTGCCGGACGTCGTCGTCGCGCACTCCTACGCCGCGAACGTCCTGCTCACGCTCCTCGCGGACCGGACGCGTCCGCGCCCCGCGGCCGTGGTTCTGGTCGCGCCCTTCTACCGGGCGTCGGAGGAGGACTTCGACTGGGCGGCGATGACCCGCTACATGGACGGGTTCCTCCCGCTCATCGACGAGGGCCTGCGAGTCGGCTCGGCCGGGCGGCTGTCCGGCGAGCTGCGGGCGAGCATGGCGCTGCGGATCCGCGACCGGCTCGGCCCGTACGGCTGGATCCGCTTCTTCGACGCCTACCTGCGCACGCCGTTCCTCGACACCGCCGCCCTCGACCTGCCGGTGCTGATCGTCGGCGGCGAGCAGGACCCGGCGGCCCGGCCGCGGGACGCGCGGGCGCTCGCCGCCGCCCTGCCGGACTGCCGCCTGGAGCTGCTGCCCGCCTGCGGCCACAACGCCATGATCGAGCACCCCGACCGCTTCGCCGACCTCGTCCGCGGGTTCCTGGCCCGCTTCGTCCCGATCCCGATCCGCAAGCAACCGGAGCCGATATGACCGTCACCGACGCGACCCGCCCGGCCGGGCCCCTCGCGCAGCCGACCGACCTGGAGATCCGCCCCCGGTACGAGGGGTCGAACATCTGCACCTGGATCGGCTTCAAGCATGTGAACTACCTGGTCGAGGAGGCCGTCCTCGAGCACCTGCGGCGGCGCGGGGCGCCGGCCGGGGAGCTGTACGAGCGGTACGGCCTCTGCGTGGACATCGCCGACATCGACACCCGCATCCTGCACGCCTTCCACATCGACGACCTCGCGGTCGGCGAGGTCGCCCCGGCGCCGAGCGCGTCCGGCGGCGAGCTGGCGTTCACGGTGCGGCTGAACCGGCAGGCCGATCCCTCCAACATCGCGGTCTCCGCCAAGGTCCGCGTCGTCCTGCGCAGCGACCCGCACGGCAGCGCCGCCGAGGACGTGCCCGCGCACCTGGCGCCGTTCGTCGTGTCCAACGCCGGGCTGCCCGCCCCCTACGACACCCCCGCCGTCCCGGTCGGGGACGGCGATGCCGCCGCGGCTCTCGGCGGCGGCAACTCCTTCGTGTGGAAGTGGCGGATGCCCTACTTCTACTGCCACTTCACCGAGCGGGTGCAGATGTCGGGCTACCTGCGGCTCATGGAGGAGGTCGTCGACCTGTTCCTCGCCGACCGCGGGGTGTCGATCAAGCGGCTGCTGGACGAGCAGAACTGGATCCCGGTCGTCCCGCACTCGCGCATCACCCTGCTGGACGAGGCGCGCATGGAGGAGGACCTCTACACCGTCTTCACCGTGGAGAACGTCTTCAAGCGGTTCACCTACACGGCGCGGATGGACTGCTACGCGCTGCGCGACGGCGTCCTCGTGCCCACCGCCACCGGTCACATCACGCACGGCTACGCGGTGATCGAGAACCGCCGCGACTGGAGCCTGGTCTCCTTCGACGACCGTCTCGCCGGCGCGCTGGAAGGCGCCGGCGGGCAGGGGCACGGCACGGGACGGGGATGATCCGATGACGGGGGATCCCGGGGCCGAACCGGTGGTGACCGGCGTCGGCGCCGTCACCTGCTTCGGCTACGGGGCCGGGACGCTGTGGGAGGCGATGGGCGCCGCCGCGGCGCGCGGGCCCGACCGTCCCGCCGACCCGCTGGCGCGCATGGCGCTGCCGCTGATCCACCTGGTCCCGGACGGCGGCGGCGAGGCCGACCGGGCCGCCCGGTTCGCGCTGGCCGCCGCCGACGAGGCGCTCCGGGACGCGGGGCTCACCGCGGCGCCGGACGCGGCCGTCGTCGTCGGCAGCTGCATGGGCGAGGTGGCGGCGAGCGAGCGGGGACGCGGCGCGACCGGCGCCGCATGGGACCCCGCGTTCCGGCTCGCGGCGGCGGTGGGCGACCGGCTCGGCGCGACCGGGCCGAACCTCAGCGTCGCCAACGCCTGCGCCGCGGGCACGTTCGCGGTGAGCGCGGCCGCCGACCTGGTCCGGGCCGGCGAGGCCGACCTGGTCATCGCGGGCGGCTCCGACGGCTACTCCCGCATCGCGCTCGGCTGCTTCAACCGGCTCGGGGCGGTGGACCCGGTCCGCTGCCGCCCGTTCGACCGGCACCGCGCCGGGACGATCTTCGGTGAGGGGGCCGGGATGCTCGTGCTGGAGTCCCGCGCCCGCGCCGAGTCCCGCGGCGCCGCCGTCCTCGCGCGGATCGGCGGGGCGGGCTGGAGCTGCGACGCGCACCATCCGACGGCGCCCGAGCCCGGCGGGGCGCAGGTCGCCAGGGCCGCGCGCGAGGCGCTGGGCGACGGCGGCGCGCCGGACTGCGTCATCCCGCACGGCACCGGGACCCGGCTGAACGACGTCCTGGAGGCGGGCGCCCTGCGGGACGTGATCGGCCCGGGCCTGGACCGCGTCCCCCTCTACAGCCTGAAGGCGCTCATCGGGCACACCGGCGGAGCGTCCGCGGCGATCGCGGCGTGCGCGGCGGTGCTGATGCTGCGGAGCGGGACGGTCCCGCCGAACGTGCCGCTGGACGAGCAGGACCCCGAATGCCCGGTATGGCTTCCGCAGTCCGGCCCCGAACCGCTCACCGGCCCCGGCCGCAGGGTCCTCGTGAACGGTTACGGCTTCGGCGGCAACAACTGCTCGGTCGTCCTGGAGGCGGCGTGACTCCTGAGATGGACGCCGTCGTGACCGGGATCGGGGTGGTCGTCCCGGAGGCGGGCGACGACCCCGCGACCTGGTTCGACGTCCGGACCCGGCTCGGCGGCCGCGGCTACCGGTACCTTCCGCCCGCCGCCCAGTACCTCGTGGCCGCCGCACGGGACGCGCTCGCCGGAGCGGGCGACGTCCCCGAGGACCGGCGGGGCGCCGTCCTGGCCACCAACAACGGCCTCACCGCGACGCTGGACGAGATGGACCGCACGGTCGCCGACCAGGGCGCCGACGACCTGAGCCCGGCCCGCGCCCCGTTCTTCGCGATCAACGTGCTGGGCAACCGCCTGGCGTCCGACCACGGCCTGAAGGGGTTCGCCCTCACCGTCACCTCCCCCCGCGTCGCCGGGCTGGAGGCCGTGCAGTCGGGCCTGCGGGCCCTGTCCGCCGGGCGGTGCGAGGCGCTGCTGGTGGCGGCGGCCGAGGACGGCCTGCCGGACCGCGCGCCCGAGCACGGCGCCGTCGCCCTGGCGTTCGAGCCGCGCGCGGCGGCGGAGGCTCGCGGCGCCCGCCCGTACGGCGCGTGCCGGGTCCGGACGATGTTCGCCCCGCCCCGCCTGCTCGGCGACGCCGCAGGCCGGGACCGGATCGGCGCGGCGATCCGCGCCGCCGCGAAGGACCTGGGCAACGGCGCGACCCTTCCGGCGGAGGTCGTCGACGACGGGTCGGAGGTCGCCGACCTGGCGTGCCGCGCGCTGGCCGACGCGGCCGGGCACGCGGCGGAGATCCGGCGGACACCGGCCGGGAACGGGTGCCTCACCCCCATGACGCGGCTGGCCGAACTGCTGACCGGCCCGCCCGGGGACCGACTCATCGTGGCCGCCGCGGGCGAGGGGAACCTCGCGCTCGCGCGCGTCGAGGGGAGCCGATCGTGCTGATATCGATCAAGGGCGCCTGGTGCCTGGTGCTGGGCGCGTCCAGCGGCATCGGGAAGGCCATCGCCGAGGGGCTGGCGCGCGAGGGCGTCAACGTCATCGGCGTCCACTTCGACACCGGGGCGCGTGCGGAAAAGGTCGCGGTCCTTGTCGAGGAGCTGCGCGGCCACGGCGTGGAGGCGCACTTCTTCAACGTCAACGCCGCCGCCGAGCAGACCCGCGCCGACATGACGGCCCGCGTGGCGGAGCTGACCGGAGGGGCGGGGCTGCACGTCCTCGTCCACTCGCTGGCGTTCGGCTCGCTCGTGCCGTTCCTGCCGAGGGGCGGCCACCCCGCGGGGATCGGCAGGCGGCAGATGGCCATGACGCTCGACGTCATGGCGCACAGCCTCGTCTACTGGGTGCAGGACCTCACCGCCGCGGGCCTTCTGCCGCCCGGGTCCAAGGTCTACGCGATGACCAGCTCGGGCACCACGCAGGCGCTGCCCAGCTACGGGGCCGTGAGCGCGGCCAAGGCGGCGCTGGAGTCGCACGTCCGCCAGCTCGCCCTCGAACTGGCGCCCCGGCGGGTGGCGGTCAACGCCCTGCGCGCCGGGACGACCGTGACGCCCGCGCTGGAGCGCATCCCCGAGCACGCCGAGTTCGTGGACGAGGCCGCCCTGTCCAACCCGCACGGACGGCTCACCACACCGGAGGACGTGGCCGAGGCGGTGGTGCTGCTGTCGCGCACCGACTCCTCCTGGATCACCGCCAACACCATCGGGATCGACGGCGGGGAGCTGTACGCGCCCGGCACGGTCTGGGGCGCCCGCCCGGCCGCCGAGGCCCGTGACGACAGCGAAGAGGGGACACGATGAGCTCCGATGCACTGGTGATCACCGGATGGTCGGCGATCTCGGCCTTCGGCCTGGGCGCGGACGCCTTCGCCGGAGGACTGCGGGCCGGACGCTCCGGCGTACGGCCGCTCGCCGCGGACGCGGCCGGATCCGATGAAGGCGGGCTCGGGCCGTTCGAGCGGGGCGGAGCGGTCCCGGGCTTCGAGGCCGCGGAGGTGCTGGGCAAGAAGGGCACCCGCTCCATGGACCGCGTCACCGCCCTGACCGTCGCCGCGAGCGGCCTCCTGCTGGAGTCGGCGGGCCCTGGGCTGACCGACGACCCCGACAGCGTCGGGCTGGTGCTCGGCACCGGGTCCGGCAGCGTGCAGAGCATCATGGACTTCACCCGCGACGGCCTGACCGGCGACAAGCCGTACCACGTGGATCCCGCGCTGTTCCCCAACACGGTGATGAACCGGATGGCCGGGCTGAGCGCCATCTGGCACGGGCTGCGCGGTCCCAACGCCACCGTCGCCGCCGGCGCGCTGACGGGGCTGTCGGCGCTCAACTACACCGCCCGGCTGCAGCGCTGCGGGCACGCCGGGACGATGCTGTGCGGCGCGGCCGAGGAGCTCACCCCGCGGCGGGCCTGGCTGGAATGGCGGGCGACCGGCGGCGACGCCGCGCCGATCGGCGAGGGCTGCGCGATGTTCCTGCTGGAGCGCGCCGCCGACGCCGCCCGCGGCGGCCGTCCTGCCCTCGCGGCCGTGCTCGGCTTCGGCTTCGCCGCCGCGGGCCCCGAGCTGTCCCTGCGGGAGGCGCTGGTCCGGTGCGTCCGCGGGGCCCTGGACCGCGCCGGACGCGACGCCGCCGACGTCCGCGTGGTCGCGCCGTCCGACGCGCAGGGCCGGGAGGGCAAGGAGGAGCGGGCCGCCCTGGACGAGGTCGTGGGCGCCGCCCCCGCCGTGCACTGCCGCGAGGCGATCGGCGACACCGGCGCGGCGTCCGCCGCCTTCCAGCTCGCGGCCGTGCTCGCCGGCGCGGCGGACCGTCCCGGGCTCGCCCTGGTGACCTCGGTCGACCGTGCCGAGGGCACGGCCGGCTGCGCGCTGTTCGACCTGCCCGCCGCCGACGGCGGCGGCCGAGAGAAGGGAGAGTGACATGGCTGACCGGTTCGACAAGCTCGACAAAGAGGAGCTGCGGGGCCTGATCGCCGAGGTGCTGGACCTCCCGGTGGCCGAGGTCACCGACGAGGCGCACTTCCTGGACGACCTCGACGTGGACTCGCTGATGGCGCTGGAGATCATGGTCCGGCTGGAGAAGGCGTACGGCCTCCGGCTGGAGGAGACCGAGCTCGAGTCCATCACCACCCTCGCCGGCACCTACGACCTGCTGGACGGCCGCCTCAAGGCGGTGTCATGACGCAGGTCGTCCACGACCCCTCCGCCGCCCCCGGGCGGACGGAGGCGGTCGCGTCGTTCCCGGTCGACGCCGGCGACCCGGTGTTCCCGGGGCACTACCCGGGCTACCCGGTGCTGCCGGGCGTGTACCTGATCGAGTACGCCGACCGCGCCGTGCGCGCCCAGCCCGCCCTCGCCGCGGGCGGGCCGCCGGTGCGGCTGGCGGCGGTGGAGCGCTGCCGCTTCCTCGCGCCGGTCTATCCGGGCGACGTGGTCACCATCGCGCTGACCGCCGAGGACACCGAGGCGGGCCTGCGGTGCACGGCGAAGGCGGCGACCGGCCGCGGTCCCGCCGCCGACATCACGCTGTCCTACCGGCGGGAGCAGGCCGGATGATCGGCGTCGACGCGATCAAGCGGATCATCCCGCACCGCCACCCGATCCTGCTGGTGGACCGGGTGCTGTCCGTCGAACCGGGCGTCCGGCTCACCTCGCTCAAGGCGGTGACAGCGGCGGAGCCGTGCTACGCGGACGTCCCGGACGACGCGGACCACGCCTACCCCCCGTCCCTGCTGATCGAGTCGTGGGCGCAGTCGGCCGTGCTGCTGGCGGTCTGGGAGCAGCCCAACCCCGATGTGCTCGCCGGCAAGGTCGAGCTGGCCGGGGCGATCAACGACGTCCGCTTCGAGCGCCCCGTCCACCCGGGCGAGGCGCTGCGGCACGAGGTGCGGATGGTCCGGGCGGTCGCGGACACCGCCATCCTCGCGGGCGAGACCACGGTGGACGGGGCGACCGTCATGTCCGTCGGCCATTTCGTGGTCGCGCTGCGTTCCATCGACGCGCTCGGGCCGGTGCCCGAAACCGGCCGCGTGAAGGAGACAACCGCGTGAAGGAGAGCACCGTGACGGACACGGCACGTCCCGTCGCACTGGTCACCGGCGGCTCCCGGGGGATCGGCCGCGCCGTCGTCCACCGGCTCGCCGAGTCGGGGTACGACGTCGCGTTCTGCTACCAGCGCAGCCGGGAGGCGGCCGAGCTGGTCGCCAAGGAGGCGCGAGAGCGGGGCGCGCAAGTGCTGGCCCGGCAGGTGGACGTCACCGACCGTCCCGCGGTCAAGGCGTTCACCGGCGCCGTCGAGGACGAGCTCGGCCCCGTCGCCGCGCTGGTCGGCGTCGCCGGGATCGTCGCCGACCGGCCGCTGCTGCTGATGCGCGACGACGACTGGGACGCGGTCCTGCGGACCAACCTCGACGGCACCTACAACGTGTGCCGCGCCGCCCTCTTCCCGATGCTGAAACGCAAGGCGGGCGCCGTCGTCACCGTCTCCTCGATCGCGGGCGTGGCGGGCAACGCGGGGCAGACCAACTACTCGGCCGCCAAGGCGGGCATCATCGGGTTCACCAAGGCGCTGGCCAAGGAGGTCGGCCCGCACGGGCTGCGCGCGAACGTGGTGGCGCCCGGCTTCATCGAGACCGACATGACCGCCGGGCTCCCGGACAAGCTCACCGGGGAGATGCTCGGACGGATCTCGCTCGGCAGGTTCGGCCGGGCCGAGGAGGTCGCCGACCTCGTCGCGTTCCTGCTGTCCGACCGCGCCTCCTACGTCACCGGCCAGGTGTTCCAGGTCGACGGGGGAATGGCGCTGTGAGCCGCCGGAACCGCCCGCCGCGCTTCTACTTCAACCTGCGCAGCCCCTACTCGTGGCTGGCCTACCGCGACCTGCTCGACCGGTACCCGGACGTGGCCGAGGGACTGGAATGGGCGCCGTTCTGGGAACCGGACGAGACGAGCCTGAAACTGCTCGCCGAAGCGGGCGGGGAGTTCCCCTTCACGCCGATGTCCAAGGCCAAGCACCTCTACATCCTCCAGGACGTCCGGCGCCTGGCCGCCGACCGCGGGCTCGCGATCGCCTGGCCGGTGGACCGCGAGCCGTGGTGGGAGGTGCCGCATCTGGCCTACCTGGTCGCCCGCCGGCACGGCCGGGGCGCGGAGTTCATCGCGCTGGCCTACCGGGCGCGCTGGGAGGAGGGCCGCGACATCTGCGACCCGGCGACCGTCGCGGGAATCGGCGCCGAGCTCGGGCTGGACGCGGCCGACCTCACCAAGGCGGTGGACGACCCGGAGATACGCACGGAGGGCGTACAGGCCCTCATGGACGTCTACAAGGACGGCGTCTTCGGGGTGCCGTACTTCGTGAACGGGTTCGAGAGGTTCTGGGGCGTGGATCGGCTGGCCGCGTTCGCCGCCTCCGTCCGCGGCCCCGCCGCGGACGGCAGGGCCGCGGACGGCGGGCCCGCGCCCGCGCGGGCGGGCGGCGGTGTCTCCGCGCTCGTCGACGATGGCCACGCCGGCGGCTGCGGCTGACCGCGACCCATAGGCCGCGTATAGCCCACGTATAGGGGCGGCCGTGACGATCCGATCATCGAAACGCTCGTCCAGACGAGCCAGAGACCGTTGGGAGGCCGGGGTCGCGCGTGCCTGATCTCGCTGATCTGATGACCGTGGTCTCGCGCCATGCCGGCCGGGCCCCGGGCGCCGCCGCCGTCCGCTTCTTCAGCGGCGCCGGCGAGCGCCGGACGGAGGAGGTCCTCACCTACGGCGCGCTCGACCGCTCGGCGCGGGCGACCGCCGTCGCGCTCCGGGAGCGGTGCGTTCCGGGGGACCGGGTGCTGCTGCCGTTCCCGCCCGGTCCGGGCTTCGCCGAGGCGTTCCTCGGCTGCCAGTACGCGGGACTCGTCCCGGTGCCGGTTCCCGTGCCCGCGCGGACCAGCCACCAGGTCGACCGGACCGTGAGCGTCGCGGCCGACGCCCGTCCGGCACTGGTCCTCACCGCGGCGGCGGCGCTGCCGGACGTCCGCGCCCGGCTCGACGGCCAGGGGCTCGCCCGGCTCGGCGCGGTCGCGATCGAGACCGCGCGGGAGGCGGACCCGGACGGCTGGGACGCCCCGCCCCGCGTCCCGGACGACCTGGCGTTCCTCCAGTACACGTCCGGCTCGACCAGCGATCCCAAGGGCGTGATGGTCTCGCACGCCAACCTCGTCCACAACCTGGACCTGATGCGGCGCAGCCACGGCTGGGACCGGGACACGCGCTTCTGCAGCTGGCTGCCCCTCCACCACGACATGGGGCTCATCGCCATGCTGCTGATGCCGCTCTACCTCGGCGGCACGGCGGCGATCATGCCCGCGACCGACTTCCTCAAGCGCCCGCGGACCTGGCTCCAGCTGATGGACGAGACCGGCGCCCAGGTCAGCTGCGCGCCCGATTTCGCCTACGACCTCTGCGCGCGGCGCGTCACGGCGGAGCAGGCGGCTGAGCTGGACCTGTCGCGCTGGCGCCAGGCATGCAACGGGGCCGAGCCCGTCAGGGCGGAGACGCTGCGGCGGTTCGGCGAGCGGTTCGCCATCGCGGGCTTCGCGCCCGAGGCGTTCCTGCCCGGCTACGGGCTGGCCGAGGCGACCCTCTACGTCTCCGGGGCGCCCGCCGCGTCCGCCCCGGTCGTCACCCGGGTCGACGCCGAAGCGCTCCGGCGGGACGCGTTCGTCCCCGCCGATGGCGGCTCGGCCAGCCTGGTGAGCAGCGGTCACGTCCGGGACCTGGACGTCCGGATCGTCGATCCCGCGACGGCGCGGACGCTGCCCGACGGACGGGTCGGCGAGGTCTGGATCCGCGGCGGGAGCGTGGCCCAGGGCTACTGGATGCGGCCCGAGGAGACCGCGCGCGCGTTCGGCGCGGTCACGTCCGGCGGCGAGGGCGGCTTCCTGCGCACCGGCGACCTCGGCGTCCGGCAGGGCACGGAGCTTTACATCACCGGCCGCCTCAAGGAGATGCTCATCGTGCACGGCCGCAACCTGTACCCGCACGACATCGAGCGGGAGGCCGAGGGCCTCGACGAGGCGTTCGCCGGGCTGGCGAGCTGCGCGTTCGCGGTGCCCGCGCCGCGCGAGGAGATCGTCGTCGTGCAGGAGGTCCGGGTCCGCGGGCTGGACGCCGCGGAGCCGTCCGCGCTGGCGCGCCGGGCCAGGACCGCGCTCTCCACCCGGCTGGGCGTCGCCGTCGGGGGCTTCGTCCTCGTCCGCGTGGGCCAGGTGAGCCGGACGACCAGCGGCAAGATTCAGCGGCTCCGCGTCCGGGAGCGTTTCGCCGAGGGGGCGCTGCGCACCGTCCACGAGGACCTGGACGCCGCGGTCCGCGACCGGTACCGCCCAGCCGTGCGGCGAGCGGCCGAGCCCGTGCGGAACCCGGCATGAGGTACCAGCCGTACGCGCTGACCGAGCGCCTGGAGGAGCGCTTCGGCGACCCGGGCGACGCGTCCCGCGCCTTCTCCCTCGCCCGCTGCGCCGAGCTGGACCGGCGCGAGGAGTTCCCCGCCGCCATCTGCCGGGAGCTGGACGAGGCGGGCGTCGCCGCCTACTACGTGCCCGCCCGCTACGGCGGCGCCGTCCGGACGTTCGAGGACACGCTGCAGGCCGTCCGGCTGATGGCGCGCCGCGACCTGACCGTCGCGATCGGCCACGGCAAGACGTTCCTCGGCGGCGTCTCGGCCTGGGTCGGCGCAGAGCCGGACCAGGCCCGGCGGGTCGCCGCCGAGGTGCTCGGCGGCAGCGTCGTCTCCTGGGGGCTGACCGAGGCGGCGCACGGCAGCGACCTGCTCGCGGGAGAGGTCACCGCGGCGCCGGTGGCGGGCGGCTACCGGGTCGCCGGGGAGAAATGGCTGATCAACAACGCCACCCGGTCCGACGTCGTGTGCCTGCTCGCCCGCACCGACCCCGGCGGCGGGCCGCGCGGGTTCAGCCTGCTGCTGATGGACAAGCGCCGGCTCGGCCCCGGCGGCTACCGGTGCCTGCCGAAGGTCCGGACGCACGGGGTGCGCGGCGCCGACATCAGCGGCATCGGCTTCGACGGCGCGGTGGTGGACGCCGGGGACATGCTCGGCGAGCCCGGCAGCGGTGTCGAGACCGTCCTGAAGGGGCTCCAGCTCACCCGGACCCTGGTCGCCGCGCTGTCGCTCGGCGCCGCCGACCGTGCGCTGCGGCTGTGCACCGGCTTCGCGCTCGGCCACGAGCTGTACGGCCGCCGCCTCGCCGACCTCCCGCACGCGGCGCGCACCCTCGCCGAGGCCTACACCGACCTGCTGACCGCCGAGGTGCTGAGCCTGGTGGCGACGCGCGCGATCCACGCGCTGCCCGGCGAGCTGAGCGTGCTCTCGGCGGTGGTCAAGTACCACGTGCCGACGAGCGTCGACGCGCTGATCGCGAACCTGGGGCAGACGATGGGCGCGCGGGCCTTCCTCGCGACCGACGACGGCAACGGCATGTTCCAGAAGGTCGAGCGCGACCATCGCATCGTCGGCATCTTCGACGGGAACACGCTGGTCAACCTGAACGTCGTGATCAACCAGTTCCCGGTGCTGGCGCGCGGGTTCGCCCGGGGCCGCGCGGACGAGCCCGGCGTGGCCGCCGCGGCGGGCGCGGCGGAGCCGCCGCCGGACTTCGATCCGGAGCGGCTCGAACTGGTCGCCCGCGCCGGATGCTCGCTCCTCCAGGGACTGCCCGCCACGGTGGCCGCGCCGCCCGGCGGTATGCCCCCGGCCGTGGCCGATCTGGCGCGGCGGCTCTGCGAGATCGCCGCCGGCGTCCACGAGCGGATGGCCGCTCATCGGCCCTCCGCGCGGAACGTCCCCGGAGCGGCCTTCGACCTCGCCCGCGAGTACGCCCTGTGCGTCACCGGCGCGGCCTGCCTCCACTTCTGGCTCCACAACCGTGAGTGGGCGGGCGCCGAGAAGCGGACGGCCGGGCTCTGGGACGACGCGCTCTGGCTGGAAGCCTGCCTGACCCGCCTGCTCGCCAGGCTGCGGCCCAGCCCGTCCGACGACGACGACTACGACGGCGGCACGGTCTTCGACCGGCTGCTGCCCGAGCTGGTGGCCCAGTACCGCGCGGGACACCTGTTCTCCCCGCTGCTCTGCCGACTGCCCGAGGAGCGGCCATGACGCATGCCACCGCGACCCCCGCCCCCGAGACCGGCTCCGCCGGTCCGGGCGAGCTGGAGGCCCTCCTCGGCGATCCGCTGGACCCGGCGAACCCGCTGGGCCACGCCGCCGTCCTGGCCGCCGACGAGCGCGGCGAGATCCTCGCCGCAGGGGAGGACGCGCTCGACGCCTACGGCCTGAACGCCGAGTTCGTGCCGCGCCCGCTCGGCGGCCGGTTCGAGCGGGCGGACCGGTTGGCCGAGACCGTCCGCGCCGTGTTCCGCCGCGACGTCACGCTCGGGCTGGGCTACGGCATCACCAACTTCGTCGCGGCCGCACCCGTCTGGGCCTCGGGGAACCCGGAGCAGCAGGCGTGGCTCGCCCGGCTGCTGCTGCGCAACCGCCGGGCGGCCGCGGCCTACACCGAGCTCCCGCACGGCAACGACTTCACCCGCAACGAGCTGACCGCACTGCCGTCCGCCCGCGGGTTCACGGTGGACGGGCGCAAGGAGCTCGTCAACAACGTGGGCCGCGCCGACGCGGTCGTGCTGTTCGCCCGCACCGACGACGGGCCCGGCAGCCGGAGCCACTCGCACCTGCTGGTCGACATGACCGCGCTGCCCGCGGACCGCCGGACCTACCTGCCGCGCTTCCCGACCGTGGGCGTGCGCGGCTGCCTGCTCGGCGGCGTCGAGTTCACGGACTGCCCCGTGCCGGGCGACAGCCTGCTCGGCGAGCGCGGCGGGGCCATGGAGACCGTTCTCAAGGCGTTCCAGGTCACCCGCGCCGTGCTGCCGGGGGTGGTCATCGGTGCGCTGGACACCCAGCTGCGGACGGCCACGGACTTCGCCCGGCACCGCGTCCTGTACGGCGGGACGGTCGCCGACCTGCCGAACGCCCGCGCCACGCTGGTGGGCGCCTTCGTCGACCTGCTGATCTGCGACGCCCTGGCGACCGTGGGGGCCCGCGCGCTGCACCTGCGCCCGGCGGAGACCAGCGTGCTGACCGCGGCGGTGAAGTTCCTGGTGCCCAAGATCCTGCGAGAGGCGTCCTACGCCCTGTCGGTGCTGGTCGGCGCGCGCTCCTACCTGCGCGACGGCCCGTACGCGATCTTCGAGAAGACCATGCGGGACCTGCCGCTGGTGACGTTCGCGCACGCCAACGCGGCGGTCTGCCAGGCGACGATCATCCCGCAGCTGCCCCGGCTGGCGGCCCGGAGCTGGCTGCGCGCCGACCCGCCGCCGGACGCGCTGTTCGACACCCGCGCCGAGCTGCCGCCGCTGGACTTCGGCGGGCTCGCGATCAACGCGCGGGGCGCCGACGGGCTGTCGGCGATGCTCGCGGTGGCGGCCGGCGACGCCGATCCGCGCGTCGCCGAACCCGGCGCCCGCCTCGTCGCCGAGCTGGACCGGCTGCGGCGGGCCTGCCTCGACCTCCCGGCGCGGGACCGGACCGCGCTCGCGGGCCGCGCCGCCTTCGACCTCTGCGAGCGCTACATCGTCCTGCTCGGGGCCGCCGCGTGCGTCGGCGTGCGGCGGCACGCCACCGGCTTCCTGGCGGGGCCCGACTGGATCACCGGCGCGCTCGCCCGGCTGGAGGCCCGCCTCGGCCGCCGCGCCCGGCTCCCCGAGGGCACCGAGGCACGCCTGGCCGCCGAGCTGTTCGGCCGGGCGGACGACCACCTGACCTTCGACCTGTACGCCCGGCGTCTCGCCGGCTGACCAGATCCCATCCCCGGCCAGAGGAGCAGCGACATATGCCGGACGCGAGCACCGTCCCGTCGGAGCAGACCATCCGCGATTGGCTGATCGAGCGGGTCGCCTTCTACACCGAACGCGCCCCGGACGCGGTCGATCCCGACGTCCAGATCGTGGAGCTGGGCCTGGACTCGGTCTACGCGCTGAACCTGTGCGGCGACATCGAGGACGAGTTCGGCTTCGAGGTCGAGCCCACGCTGGGCTGGGACCACCCCACGGTGAACGCCATCACGGCCTTCCTGATCGGGGAGCTGGGGCGGCGCTGATGGAGGGGAACCAGCGCGGCCTCTCGGCCGGCCAGGAGGCCATGTGGTTCGTCCACCGGTGGGCCCCCGACAGCGCCGCCTACAACATCACGCTGGCCTTCCGGGTCCGGACCCCCGCGTCGGCGCCGCTGGACGTGCCGATCCTGCGCCGGGCCGTGGCCGAGCTAGCGGGACGCCACGAGGTGCTGCGCTCGACGTTCGCCGAGGAGCGGGCGGGCCCGGTCCGCCTGGCCGGACAGGTGGACCTGGTCGGCCTGGACGTCCGGGAGGTCCCCGGCGCCGGCGACGCGGAGCTGCACGACTTGGTCGCCGAGGCCGGCTCCGCACCGTTCCGGCTGACCGAGGAGGCGCCGCTGCGGGTGGTCCTGCTGCGCCGCGCCCCGGACGACGCGGTGCTGGTCGTCGTCACGCACCACATCGTGTCCGACCGCACCTCCCAATGGCTGATCATGCGCGACCTCCTGGACGCCTACCTGGGGCTTGCCGAAACCGGGCGCCCGGCCTGGCGGCCGCTGAAGGCGACGTTCGACGACCATGTGGCGGCCGAGCGGCGGATGCTCGCCTCCCCGCAGCGGGCGGAATTGGAGGAGCGCTGGTCGCGGCTCTGCGCCGGGGCCCCGGCCGCCGAGCTGCCCGCCGACCGGCCGCGTCCGGTGCGGCAGACCTTCGGCGGCGCGACCCACCGGGTGGCCTTCCCCGCCGACCTCGACCGGCGGCTGCGCGAGCGCGCCGAGCGCGCGGGCGTCACGCCGTTCGTCCAGCTCCTCGGCGTCTTCCAGGCGCTGCTGCACCGGTACGGGGGGCAGCCGGAGTTCCTGATCGGCTGCCCGGTCGCCACCCGGTTCGGCGGCGCCATGCGGGACGTCGTCGGATACCTGGTCAACACCGTCGCGCTGCGCGCCTCGTTCACGCCCGACACCACGTTCGCCCAGGCGGTGGAGTCGGCGCGGCGGCAGATGCGCGACGCCGTCGGGGTCGCGCGCTACCCCTTCGCGCTCGTGCCCGGCGTGCTGGGCCTGCCGCGGGCGCAGGACCGCCCGCCGGTCTTCCAGATCGCCGCCACGATGGTGGCCACCAGCCGGCTGGAGCCGCTGCTGGACCTGCTCGCCGACGACGCCGCCGCGGAGCTGGACTACGGCGGGCTGCGCCTGTCGATCGTGGACGTCGCGCACATGGAGGGCCAGCTCGACCTGAGCGTCGAGCTCCGGCGGAGCAGCAACTCGCTCACCGCCGTGCTCCGCTACAACACCGACCTGTTCGAGCGCGAAACGATCGAGCGGCTCGGCGACCATTTCCTGCTGCTGGCGCGGGCCGCGGTGGACGACCCCGGCGCCCGCGTCGGCGCCGTCTCCCTGATGACCGACGACGAGCTGCGCGGGCTGCTCCGGCTCGGGCAGGGTGCCGCCGGACCGTGAGACGACATCCGCCAGGGGGGCGGCCACCGGCCGCGAAGACCACGGAAGAGGACGGGGACCAGGCATGACATCGACGGACATCGACAGGCTGGCGCTCACCCAGGCCGAGCGGGACGACCTGCGGGCGCTCGCGGACAGGCTGACGCGGACCGAGCCGCGGCGCGTGGACGAGCGCGCATGGGTGGACGCGGCAAGGGCGCTGTCCTGCGCGGCGCCGCGCCGGCTGCGGGAGCGGCTGCGCGCGTTCCGCACCGATCCGGGCACCGACGGGCTGCTGCTGATCTCGGGGCTCCCGGTGGACGCGGCGTCGCTGCCGCCCACCCCCAGCGTCCCCGGCTCGGTGGAGCGGACCGCGACCGTGGCCGCCGCCGTGCAGGCGCTCCTCACCCTGCAGCTCGGGGAGATCATCGCGTTCCGGAACGAGAAGTCCGGCGCGCTGGTGCAGAACGTGGTGCCGGTGCCGGGCAGGGAGACGTCGCAGAGCAACGCGGGCGCCGAGGTGCTGGAGATGCACATCGAGAACGCCTTCCACCCGCACCGGCCCGACTTCGTCGCGCTGTTCTGCCTGCGCAACGACCACGAGGACAAGGCCGGCCTGCGGGTCGGCTCCATCCGCCGCGCGGCGGCGCTGCTGACCGACGACGACCGGAAGGTGCTGTCGGAGGAGCGGTTCGTGACCGAGCCGCCGCCCTCCTTCGGCGACATGGCCGGGGCGGCCGTCCCGCACGCGGTGCTGACCGGCGCCTGGGACGACCCCGACGTGCGGGTCGACTTCCTCAGCACCCACCCCCGCGACGACGGCGCGCGGGCGGCGATCAGGGCGCTGCAGGACGCGTTCACCGAGGTCACCCGGACGCTCGTGCTGCGGACGGGGGAGATGGCCCTGCTCGACAACCGGCTGGCGATCCACGGGCGCACCGCGTTCACGCCCCGCTACGACGGCAACGACCGGTGGCTGTACCGCACGTTCGTCCACCTGGACCACCGGCGCTCCCGCGCCCTGCGCGCCGAGAACGGCAATGTGCTGGCCTGAGCCATATATAGCTGCGGTATAGCGGCATTTCACATTATGGGGAAAACGTGGCGGGAGAATCGCGTGTTCGAGCCAACGGAATTATCGGGGGAAGGGAATTCGTGGACGAGGTGACGGCCGCGGGAGTGCTCTCGACGATCGGCGACACGCCGCTCGTCGAGCTGGCGAAGCTGCTGCCCGACTTTCCCGGACGGGTCTTCGCCAAGCTCGAGCGGTTCAACCCGGGCGGCAGCATCAAGGACCGGTCCGCGCTCAGCCTGCTGCTGGGCGGGCTCCGCTCCGGCGAGCTGGTGCCGGGCCGCTCGGTGGTCGTGGAGTCCAGCTCGGGCAATCTGGCCATCGGCATCGCGCAGATCTGCCGCTATTTCGGGCTGCGTTTCATCTGCGTGGTGGACGCGAAGACGACCGAGCAGAACCTGGCGATCCTGCGGGCCTACCAGGTCGACGTCGAGGTGGTCTCCGAGCCCGACCCGGAGTCCGGCGAGTACCTTCCCGTCCGCGTGCGGCGGGTCCGCGAGATCGTCGAGAACACGCCGCACGCGTTCTGGCCCGACCAGTACTCCAACCCGCTGAACCCGCGGGCGCACGAGCGCACCATGGGCGAGATCGCCGCCGCGCTGGACGGGCGGGTCGACTACCTGTTCTGCGCCACCAGCACCTTCGGGACGCTGCGCGGCTGCGCCGCCTACCTCCGGGCGAACGGGATGGACACCACCGTCGTCGGCGTGGACGCCGTCGGCAGCGTCCTGTTCGGCGGCGCGCCCGCGCCCCGGCTCATCCCGGGCCACGGCGCCTCGATCCTCCCCGCCCTCGCCGCGCCCGAGCTCGCCGACCGGGTCGTGCACGTGACGGACCTGGAGTGCGTGGCGGCGTGCCGGCGGCTCATCGGCCGGGAGGCGATCCTGGCCGGCGGCTCGTCCGGCGCGACCGTCGCCGCCCTGACCAGGCTCGCCCCCGAGCTGGAGCCGGGCGCCAACTGCGTCCTGGTCTTCCCCGACGGCGGCGACCGCTACCTCGGCACCGTCTACTCGGACGACTGGGTGCGCGCCCGCTTCGGCGAGGTGTTCCACCTCTGGAAGGACCCCTTGGACGGGCCGCCGCGACCGCGGACCGCCACCCATCAAGGCTGATCGCAAGGAAGGACGAGTTCAGGTGGCTGACCAGCAGCAGAACGACGACGTGCGCTACCGCGTGGTGCGCAACGACGAGGAGCAGTACTCGGTGTGGTGGGCTGACCGGCCGCTGCCCGAGGGCTGGCACGCCGAGGGCACGGAGGGCGCCCGCGAGGAGTGCCTGGCGCACATCGCCGAGATCTGGACGGACCTGCGTCCGCTGAGCCTCCGCCGCCGCATGGCCGGGCAGAGCGCGGGCTGACCCATGACCGAGCGCCTGCTTTCCGACACCGAGCGCCTGCTTCCCGGCAAGGTCGCCCGGCGGGCCGAGCGGTCGCCGGAGGCGGTCGCCGTCACCGCCGGCCGCGACCGCCTCGGCTACGCCGAGCTCGACCGCCGCGCCAACCGGCTCGCTCATCTGCTGCGGGCCCGCGGCGCCGGGCCGGGGTCCCTGGTCGGCGTCCGCATGCACCGCGGCCTCGACCTGGCCGTCGCGCTGCTCGGCGTCTGGCGGGCGGGCGCCGCCTACGTCCCGCTCGACCCCGCGCACCCCGCCGAACGGCTGCGCTGGATGCTGGCCGAGACCGGCGGCCCGCTCGTCGTGACGCAGCGGGCGCTCGCCGCCGAGCTGGCCGGAACAGGCACCGAGGCGGTGCACGCCGACGCCGACCCGATGCTCGCCGAACTGCCCGCGACCCCGCCGGACGGCGGCCCGGGGCCCGCGGACGCCGCCTACGTCGTGTTCACCTCCGGCTCGACCGGCGTCCCCAAGGGCGTCGTGATCAACCACGAGGGGATCGCGAACCGGGTGGCGTGGACGGTCCGCACCCACGGCCTCGGCGAGCGGGACCGGGTCCTGCAGAAGACGTCGCTGAGCTTCGACGCCGCGTGCTGGGAGTTCTTCGCTCCGCTGGTGAGCGGCGGGACCGTCGTCATGGCCCCGGTGGGCGCCGAGCGCGACCCCGCGGCCATGGTCGGCGCGATCGCGCGGGACGGCGTCACCGTGCTGCAGGTCGTCCCGTCCGTGCTGCGGATGCTCGTCCGCGAGCCCGGCTGGGACGAGTGCGGGTCGCTGCGGCTGCTGTTCTCCGCCGGGGAACCCCTGTACGCCGAGCTGTGCCAGGAGTTCCGCGGGCTCGTCCCCGGCGTGGAGATCTGGAACACCTACGGCCCGACCGAATGCTCGATCGACGTGACCGCGCACCGCTTCGATCCCGCGCAGCCGTCCGGGCCCGTGCCCATCGGCCGGCCGATCGACGGCACCCGCGTCCTGGTGCTGGACCCGCACGGCTCGCCCGTCCCGCCGGGCCTGCCCGGCGAGCTGTTCGCGGGCGGCCCCGGCCTCGCCCGCGGCTATCTGGGCAGGGCCGACCTGACCGCCGGACGCTTCGTGCCCGACCCGTACGGGCCGCCAGGATCCCGCCTCTACCGGACCGGCGACCGGGTCCGGTGGCGGCCCGACGAGACGCTGGAGTACCTCGGCCGCCTCGACCACCAGGTCAAGGTCAACGGCGTCCGGATCGAGCCCGGCGAGGTCGAGTCCGCGCTGCTCGCCCACCCGGCGGTGCGGGGCGCCGTGGTCGCCGCGGCCACCGCCCCCGACGGGACCGACCGCCTCGTCGGCTACGTGGTCGGCGCGGACGGCATCTCCACGGACATGCTGCGCGGACATCTGCGCGACCGCCTGCCCGAGCAGTTCGTCCCCTCCGTGTTCGTCCGCCTGGACGCCCTCCCGCTGACCGCGAACGGCAAGGTGGACCGCGCCGCGCTGCGCGCCCCCGACCTGACCGAGAACCCCGGCCGTCCGCCCTACGTCGCCCCCCGCGACCCCGCCGAGGAGCTCATCGCGCAGACCTGGTCGGAGGTGCTCAAGGTCGACCGGGTCGGCGTGCACGACGACTTCTTCCAGCTCGGCGGCACCTCGCTGATCCTCACCCGGCTCGCCGGACGGCTGCGGACCGCGCTCGGCGGCCGGGACCGGCTGCGCGGCCTGTTCGGCGCCCCGACCGTCGCCGAGCAGGCACGCCTGCTGTCCGGGGCCGGGGACGAGCCGCCGCCCGTCCAGGCCGTGCCGCGTCCCGCCGGGGGCACGCTGCCCGTCTCGTTCGGGCAGCGCAGGCTGTGGTTCCTGGACCGGATGCGGCCCGGCAGCCCGGAATGGCTCGCGCCGGTCTTCATCCGGCTCGACCCCGGCACCGACCCCGACGTCGTCCGCCGCGCGCTGGCGGACCTCGCCGACCGGCACGAGATCCTCCGGACCCGCTACACCGAGGAAGCGGGCGAGCCGCGGCAGATCGTCGACGCGGAGACCGAACCCGACCTGGCCGTCCTCGACACCGACCGGGCAGGTCTCGCCAAGATCTTCCGGACCGAGTTCGACCGGGGCATCGACCTTGAGACGGGCCCCGTCTGGCGCGCGGTCCTGGCGCGCCCGGACGGCGAACCGCCGCTGCTGCTCCTGACGATCCACCACATCGCCTGCGACGGCTGGACGGCGGCGCTGCTGGAACGCGACGTCCGGGAACTGTGCGCCGCCCGCGCGGCCGGCGGCACGCCTGAGCGGGCGCGGCCGTCCGTCCAGTACGCCGACTTCGCCGCCTGGCAGCGCGACTGGCTGTCGCCCGAACGGCTCGAACGCGCGCTGGCGTTCTGGCGGAGGGCGCTCGCCGACCTCCCGGCGCTGCGGCTCCCCACCGACCGCCCGCGCCCCGCCGAACGCGACGCGCACGGCGCCGTCATGCCCTTCACCGTCCCGGCCCCGCTCGCCGGCGCCCTCGACGCGCTCGGCCGGTCCGCCGGGACCACCCCGTTCATGACGCTGCTGTCGGCCTTCTCCGTCCTGATGGGCCGTTACGCGGGCCAGCGGGACGTCGCGATCGGCACCCCGGTCGCCGGGCGGAGCCAGCCCGAGGTGCAGGAGACTGCGGGATTCTTCCTGAACTCCCTCGTCCTGCGCTGCGACCTCGCGGGCGGCCCGTCCTTCCGCGAGGTCCTGACCCGCACCCGCGCCATGTGCCTGGCGGCCTTCGCCCACCAGGAGCTTCCTTTCGAGCACCTGGTGGACGAGCTGCAGCCCGAGCGCGACCTGTCCCGCACGCCGCTCTACCAGGTCGCCTTCGACCTGCACGACGAGCGGCTCACCAGCGGCGGCGCCGACCTGACCGACCTGGACACCTACCAGGAGAGCTGGCACGTCGCCAAGACCGACCTCACTCTCTTCATGCGCCGCCGCCCCGACGGCTCCCTGGTGGGCGCCTTCGAGTACGCCACCGCCCTGTTCGACGCCGCCACGGTCGAGCGCCTGGGCCGCCATTTCGTACGCCTGCTGGACGCGCTCGCCACCGACCCCGACGTCCTGGTCGACGCCGTGAACTTCCTCGCCACCGACGAGCGCGAGCTGCTGGTGTCGGGTTGGAACCAGACGTCAGCGTCGGTGCCGCAGGTGTCGGTGGGCGAGTTGTTCGAGCAGCAGGCGTCACAGACACCGGACGCGGCGGCGTTGGTGTGGGGCGAGGGCTCGCTCACCTATGCCGAGCTGGACGCCCGTGCGAACCGGTTCGCGCGTCACCTCCAGGGTTTGGGTGTGGGTCCGGAGTCTGCGGTCGGTGTGCAGCTGGATCGCGGTCCGGATTTGGTGGCGGTGTTGCTGGGTGTGTGGAAGGCGGGCGCCGCCTACGTGCCGCTCGACCCGACCTATCCGGCCGAGCGTGCGGCGTCGATGCTTGCCGACGCAGGCGCGGAGGTGACCGTGTCCTCCGTGGACTGGGAGTCCCTGTCCGGCCTGGACGATGGGCCACTCGATGTAGCGGTGGACCAGGACAACTTGGCCTACGTCATCTTCACCTCTGGATCGACGGGCCGTCCCAAGGGTGTGCAGGTCACGCACCGGGGTCTGGTGAACCATGTGCGGTGGGCGGCCGATGAGCTGGCCTCGCACGGTTCTGGTGGCGGGGCGTTGTTCTCGTCGGTGGCGTTCGACCTGCCGGTGCCCAACCTGTGGGCGCCGCTGGTGTGCGGCCAGCCCGTGCGCATCTTCCCGCAAGACCTGGACCTCGCTGATCTAGGCCGGGCATTGATGGAAGCGGCTCCGTTCAGCTTCCTGAAGCTGACCCCGGGCCAACTGGATGTGGCGACCGAGCGGTTGAGCGACGCCGCCGGGTTGGCCGGGTTGATCATGGCGGCGGGTGAGCCGTTCACGCGGCGGACGCTGGAGCGGGTGCGGGAGCTGGGGGTCACCGGCCCGATCGTCAACGAGTACGGCCCGACCGAGGCGACCGTAGGCACCTGCATTTTCCCGGTGCCAGACGATGCCGATTGGGATGTGGTTCCCATTGGGTCGCCGTTGCCGAACATGACGATGTATGTGCTGGACGGTGGGATGCGCCCGGTCCCGGTGGGTGTGGTCGGTGAGCTGTATGTCGGTGGTGTGGGGGTGGCGCGCGGGTATGCGGGCCGTCCGGAGTTGACCGCTGACCGGTTCGTCCCCGACCCGTTCGGGACCCCCGGGACGCGGCTGTACCGCACGGGTGACCTGGTGCGCCGCGCACCCGACGGGAACGTGGAGTTCGTCGGGCGGGTGGACGATCAGGTCAAGATCCGCGGGTACCGGGTCGAGCCGGGCGAGATCCGGGCCGTGCTGGCCGGGCACGAGGACATCCGGGACGCTGCGGTGATCGCTGAGGCCGAGCGGCTGGTGGGCTACTACACCGCCGACCAGGATGTCCCGGATCTGGCCGAGTACTGCGGGCAGCGGCTGCCGGAGTACATGGTCCCGGCGGTGCTGGTCCGGCTGGAGGAGATCCCGCTCAACGCCAACGGCAAACTCGACCGATCCGCCCTCCCCGACCCGGAGGCGGGACCGGACGGGCCCGAGCTCGTCGAGCCGCGCAACGTGGTCGAGGAGCGGGTCGCGGAGCTGTGGACGGACCTGCTGGGCGGCACCCAGGTCGGCGTCGACCACAACTTCTTCCAGATCGGCGGGAACTCGATCCTGGCCATCCGGCTGATCTCCAAGCTGCAGGAGGCCTTCGAGATCGAGCTGCGGGTCCGGACGATCTTCGAGCGGCCGACCGTCGCCGGCCAGGCCGCGGCGATCGAGGAGCAGATCAGGGCGGAGATCGACGCGCTGCCTGACGCCGCGCTGGCGGCGGACACCGAGGGAGAGTCATGAGCACGGGCGAGATCGTGACGTCGGACCCCGCGCGGCTCCGGGCGGAGCTGCTGCGCAAGCGGCTCGCGGGCCTGGGGCAGGGCGGCGGCGGCCGCGGCCGCCGCCAGGTGATCGAACCGGCGGACCGCTCGGGCCGGCTGCCGCTGTCGTTCGGGCAGCAGCAGATGTGGTTCCTCAACCGGCTCGACCCGGACGGCACGGAGTACCTCGTCCCGATGGTGCTGCGGCTGCGCGGCCCCCTGGACGCCGCCGCGTTCGCCCGGGCCTGGAACACGGTCGTCGGGCGCCATGAGGTGCTGCGCACCCGCTACGCGATGGCGGGGGACGAGCCGGTGCAGGTCATCGACCCCGCCGCGGACGTGGAGGTGCCGCTGACCGACCTCTCCTCCGTCCCCGAGGACGGGCGGTGGGACGAGGCGTTCGCGCTGGCCGAGCGCGAGGCGGCCACCGGGTTCGACCTGGAGCGCCAGTGGCCGGCCAGGGCCCGGCTGGTGCGCCTCGCCGCCGACGACCACCTGCTGGTCATGGCGTTCCACCACATCGCCTGCGACGCCTGGTCGACGGGTCTGCTCGCCGCGGAGCTGAGCGCGGCGTACGGGGCGTTCGCCGCGGACCGCGAGCCGTCGCTCGAACCGCTGCCCGTCCAGTACGCCGACTTCGCCGCGTGGGAGCGCGCCCGGATGTCGGGGCAGACCCTGGAGCGGCACCTCGGGTACTGGCGGGACCGGCTGGCGGGCCTGAACCCGCTCGAACTGCCGACCGACCGGCCGCGCTCGGCCGTCCGCGACCGCGCGGGCGCGCTGGTCGCCTTCGACTTCCCCGCCGGGCTCGCCGGCGGCGTGCGCGACCTGGCGGCGCGGCACGGCGTGACCCCGTTCGTGGTGCTGCTCACCGGCTTCCAGGTCCTGCTCGCCCGCTACACCGGGACCACGGACGTCGCCGTCGGCACGGCCGTCTCCGGGCGGGAGCGGCCCGAGCTGCAGCGGCTGATCGGCTACGGCATCAACAGCCTGGTGCTGCGGGCCCGCTGGGACGGCGACCCGACCTTCGCCGAGCTGCTGGCCCGCGGCCGGACGACGACGCTCGACGCCTTCGACCACCAGGACGTCCCGTTCGCCCGCCTGGTCGACGAGCTGCAGCCGGACCGCGATCTGTCCCGCACGCCGCTGTTCCAGGTCGTGTTCGACCTGGTCGAGCCGCGGGCCGCGCTGTTCGACCTGCCGGGGATCGAGGTCACGGCGGTCGAGGCGGCGGGCCGCACCGCACGCTTCGACCTGACGCTCCAGATCGAGGACGGGCCGGACGGCGCAATGAGCGGCCGTCTGGAGTACGCGACGGCGCTGTTCGACGCGGAGACCGCGCGTCGCCTCACCGGGCACCTGGTCCGGTTGCTGGAGAACGTCGTCGCGGACCCGGACGCGCGGACCTCGACCGTCGACCTGCTGCCCGCCGCCGAGCGCGACGGGCTGCTCGCCGCGGGCGCGGGCCCGGAGCCGGCCGCGACGCCGCGTCCCGTCCACCATGTGATCGCCGAGTGGGCGGCGCGGACCCCGGACGCGGTCGCCGTGACGACCCGGGACGGCGAGACGACGTTCGCGGACCTGGACGCGCGGGCCGACCTGTTCGCGCGGCGGCTGCGAAGCCTCGGCGTCGGCGCCGAGACCCTGGTCGGGGTCCTGCTGGACCGCGGCCCCGACATGGTGGCCTGCCTGCTCGGCATCTGGCGGGCGGGCGGCGCCTACGTGCCGCTCGACCCGTCCTACCCGGCCGACCGGCTCGGCTACATCCTCGGCGACACCGGCGCCCGGCTGGTGGTGACCGAGGCGCGGCACGAGCCCCTCCTGGACGGCGTCCACAGCGGCGACCGCCTCGTGATCGACCGCGGCGGCCTGGACGGCGCGGCCGGCGAGGACCCCGTGGAGCCCGCGGCCGATCTCGACACCCTCGCCTACGTCATCTACACCTCCGGCTCGACGGGACGTCCCAAAGGCGTGCTCGTCCCGCACCGGGGCCTGTCCGGCTACCTCGACTGGACGGTTGACGCGTACGCGTCCGCCGGGTCCGGCGGGGCGCCGCTGTTCTCCTCGATCGCCTTCGACCTCGGCGTCCCTGATCTCTACACCCCGCTCATGACCGGGCAGCCCGTGCACCTGCTACCGCAGGAGTTCGAGATCACTCAACTGGGCGAGCTGCTGGCGGAGCGGGCGCCCTACGCGTTCATCAAGGTCACCCCCAGCCACCTCGCGCTGCTCACCGAGCAACTGGACGCGGAGCGGCTGGCGAGTCTCGCGGGCCTGGCGATCGCGGCGGGCGACGCGTTCACCGCCCGGCTCGCCGACCGGTGGCGCGAGCTGGCGGGCCCGGACGGCACCCGGCTAGCCGCCGAGTACGGCCCGACCGAGATCACGGTCGGCAACTCCGGGCTGGAGGTCACCGGCGGCGCCCGCGCGGAACTGGTCTCGATCGGCCGTCCCATCCCGGCGACGACGATGTACGTGCTGGACGCGCTGATGCAGCCGGTGCCCGCCGGGGTCGTCGGCGAGATCTACATCGGCGGCGCCGGCGTCACCCGCGGCTACGTGAACCGCCCGGACCTGACCGCCGAACGCTACGTGCCCGACCCGTTCGGGCCGCCCGGAGCGCGGCTGTACCGCACCGGCGACCTTGGCCGCGCCACGGCCGCCGGCGACGTGGAGTTCGCCGGCCGGGTGGACGACCAGGTCAAGATCCGCGGCTACCGGATCGAGCTCGGCGAGATCCGCTCGGTGCTGGCCCGCCACCCCGGCCTGCGCGACGCCGTCGTCGTCACCGACGACAGCGGCGCCGAGGGCGGCGGCGCCCGGCTGGTGGCCTACTGCGTGCCCGCCGTCGGCGACCTGCCGTCCCGCGCCGACCTCGACGCGCACTGCGCGGCGGTCCTGCCCGACTACATGGTCCCCGCCGCCTACGTGCCGATCGGCGCGATCCCGCTGACCGCCAACGGAAAGGTGGACCGGGCGGCGCTGCCCGCCCCGGACCGCGCCGCGCTCGGGTCGGGACGCGAGTTCGTGGCCCCGCGCACCCCCGCCGAGGAGCGGGTCGCCGCGATCTGGGCCGAGGTGCTCGGCGTGGACGGCGCCGGCGTCCACGACGGCTTCTTCGACCTCGGCGGCGACTCCATCCGCGCCGTCGCGCTCGTCGGCGCGATGAAGGAGGCGGGCTTCGCCGTCACCGTCCGCGACATCTTCGACCACCGCACCATCGCCGCGCTGTGCGAGGCACTCGACCTCACCGGGGAAGGGTCGCAGGATGGTGCCGTCACCGGGATGGTGGCCGCGGTCGCGCCGTTCGAGCAGATCTCCGACGCGGACCGGGCCGCGCTCCCGGACGGCGTCGTCGACGCCTACCCGCTGTCGCGCGTCCAGCTCGGCATGATCGTCGAGATGCTGTCCGGGGACGGCACGAACAAGTACCACAACGTGACGTCCTTCCGGATCCGCGACGACGCGCCGTTCGACATGGACGCCTTCCGGCGCGCCGTCGCGCTCGTCGTGGAGCGGCACGAGGTGCTGCGGACCTCTTTCGACCTGGAGTCCTATTCCGAGCCGCTCCAGCTCGTCCACGCCGGCGCGGAGATGTCGCTGGGCATGGCGGACCTGCGCGGCCGGGACGAGGAGGAGCAGCGGCGGGCCCTGCACGACTACACCGTCCGGAACCGCGCCGAACTGTTCGACCTCGGCGTCCCGCCGCTGCTGCGGCTGTTCGCCTACGCCTGCGACGACGACGTCTGGTGGCTGTCGACCACCGAGTGCCACCCGATCCTGGAGGGCTGGAGCCATCACACGCTGCTGATGGAGCTGCTCGACGCCTACCGGCGGATCCGGGACGGCGCCGAGCCCGAGCCGTTCGACGCCCCGCCGGTCCGGTACGCGGACTTCATCGCCGCCGAACAGGAGGCGCTCCGCTCGGACGAGGACCGCTCGTACTGGACGGAGATCGTCCGCGACCACGCCAAGTTCGCCTGGCCGCAGGGCTGGGGCGAGGGCCCGGACGCGCCCCGCCAGGGATATGTCGTCCCGGTCATGTTCCGCGACCTCGTGGACGACCTGCGCGTTCTCGCGAGCAAGACCGAGGTGTCCCTCAAGAGTGTCCTGCTGTCGGCGCACCTGAAGGTCCTCAGCATGCTGACGGGCGAGGAGTCGTTCTACACCGGCCTCGTCTGCAACGCGCGCCCGGAGGTCACCGGCGCCGACCGCGTGTACGGCATGTACCTCAACACGCTGCCGTTCGCCCACGAGCGCGGCGCCCGCACCTGGCGGGACCTGGTGCGCCAGGTGTTCGCCCGCGAGGTGGAGCTGTGGCCGCACCGCCGCTTCCCCATGCCGGAGATCCAGCGGCTCGCCGGCGTCGACCGGGTCGTCGAGACCAGCTTCAGCTACCAGGACTTCCACCAGGTCGACACCGAGCTCATCGACTACCTCGCGAGCATCGACGAGAGCCCGACCGAGTTCGCCTTCGCCGTCTCCGCCCGGGTCGGCTACCTCATCCTGTCCTGCAACACCCCCAGCCTCACCCGCGAGAACGCCGACCGCCTGGCCTCGATGTACCGGGCCGTCCTGGAGTCGATGGCCGCCGACCCCGAAGGCGACGCGCAGGCCGCCTACCTGCCCGAGGGCGAGCGCGACCTGCTGGTGTCGGGTTGGAACCGCACGTCAGCGCCGGCGCCGCAGGTGTCGGTGGGCGAGTTGTTCGAGCAGCAGGCGTCACAGACACCGGACGCGGCCGCTTTGGTGTGGGACGAGGGCTCGCTCACCTATGCCGAGCTGGACGCCCGTGCGAACCGGTTCGCGCGTCACCTCCAGGGTTTGGGTGTGGGTCCGGAGTCCGCGGTCGGTGTGCAGCTGGATCGCGGTCCGGATCTGGTGGCGGTGTTGCTGGGTGTGTGGAAGGCGGGCGCCGCCTACGTGCCGCTCGACCCGACCTACCCGGCGGGCCGGGTGGAGTCGATGCTGTCCGATGCCGCTGCTGAGCTGACGGTTTCCACGGTGGACTGGGAGGCGCTGTCCGGTCTGGACGACGGACCGCTGGATGTAGCGGTGGACCAGGACAACTTGGCCTACGTCATCTTCACCTCTGGATCGACGGGTCGTCCCAAGGGTGTGCAGGTCACGCACCGGGGTCTGGTCAACCATGTGCGGTGGGCGGCCGATGAGCTGGCCTCGCACGGTTCTGGTGGCGGGGCGTTGTTCTCGTCGGTGGCGTTCGACCTGCCGGTGCCCAACCTGTGGGCGCCGCTGGTGTGCGGCCAGCCCGTGCGCATCTTCCCGCAAGACCTGGACCTCGCTGATCTAGGCCGGGCATTGATGGAAGCGGCTCCGTTCAGCTTCCTGAAGCTGACCCCGGGCCAACTGGATGTGG